>JBKPCV010000162.1:0-22699 GCA_046727575.1 Actinomycetota bacterium | reverse complement strand
CGGACCTCCGACCACCCGGTCGCGGTCCGCTCGACGATGCGGAACGGGAGGTTGTCGAGGAGTTCGTTGGCGAGCACGACGCCCGACATCGACACGGCGGGCAGTTCGGCCAGTGAGGTGGCGATCGGACCGACGCCGCGGACGGCGACCGCGCCGAGGTCATCGTCGCCGACGAGCACGGGCCCGAGGGCGTCCTCAACCGGCTCGAGCACGACGAGTTCACGCTGCTCGTGACGCGACGAGTCGGAGCGCTCGACCAACACGTAGCGGAGCGCCTCCGCGCACCGCGGGCTCGCGGCGAGGATGTCGGCGGCGAGACGTCCCCGCCCGGCGCCGGCTTCGACCACGAAGAAGGGATCGGGTGCGCCGAGCTGGGCCCATTCCTGGTCCAGCGCGCGCGCGACGAGCAAGCCGAAGAGCGTTCCGACTTCCGGGCTCGTGACGAAGTCGCCGCCCCGGCGAGCGGCGCCGCGGGCGCGCGTGAAGAACCCTTCGTCGCCGTACAGCGCCTCCTCGACGAACGCGTCGAAGGGAATTGGCCCCTCTCGATGGACGCGTTCCGCAATCCGCTGCTCCAGCAACAAGCTCACGCCCGAACGCTATTCAGCCGTCCTGCACGTCCGGCGCACGCGGCGACGAGCGAGCAGAGTGAGTCGAGGAGCTCGCCAGCGAGCGAACGGCGGCGAGCCGGGTATCCCGGCTCGCAGTGAGCGAGCCAATCGTCAGGAGCGAACGGCCGCGAGCCGGGTATCCCGGCTCGCAGTGAGCGAGCCAATGGTCAGGAGCGAACGGCCGCGAGCCGGGTATCCCGGCTCGCAGTGAGCGAGCCAATGGTCAGGGGCGAACGGCGGCGAGCCGGGTATCCCGGCTCGCAGTGAGCGAGCGCGTAGTTAGGCCTTGAACGCGAGCTCTCCGACCCGGGCAAAGAACTGCGGGTAGATCCCGACGATGAGCACCACGAGCGTGGTCAGACCGATGGCAACCGTCAGCGCCGCGGGGATCGGTCCCCTCGCCTCGGGCGTGTACTCCGGCAGCGGGTCATGGAACCACATCTTGCGCACGACGGCCGCGTAGTAGAAGAACGCGATCACCGAAGCAACCGCTGCGACCACGCCCAGCACCACCGAGCTCGCGGTGTGCGCGTCGAACACCGCCCGGAACATCACGAACTTGGCGAACCAGCCGGCGAGCGGAGGGATGCCGGCGAGGGACAGCAGGAACATCGACATCGCCACCGCGAGCCCGGGCGCGGTCTGTCCCAATCCGGAGTAGGAGTCGATCTCGCCGGAGCGCGTGCGCCGGGCCACCGCGATCACCACCGCGAACGCGCCCAGGTTCATCGCGCCGTAGATCAGGATGTAGATGAGGACCGCCTCGAACGAAGAGATCGCAGCGTGACCGTCGCCGGCAACGGCGAGCGGCACGAGGATGAAGCCCCCCTGCGCGATCGAGGAGTACGCCAGCATGCGGACGATGTTGGTCTGCCGCAGTGCCACCAGGTTCCCGTAGATCATCGACGCGGCGGCGAGGATCCAGAGCGCCGGTTGCCACGAGTCCTGCGACGGGAAGAAACCGAACGCGACGATGCTGAGCATGGCGACGAAGCCCCCCGCCTTCGACGCCACCGACAGGAACGCCGTGACCGGAGTGGGGGCGCCCTGGTAGGTGTCGGGCGTCCAGAAGTGGAACGGCACCGCGCTCACCTTGAACGCGAAACCGCCGAGGGTGAGGAAAATGGCGACCGCGAACAGGGGCGTGGTCTGCGTCCCGGGGCGACGGAGGTACTCCGCGATACCGCTGAGCAATGTGGAGCCGGTCTCGCCGAAGACGAGCGACATGCCGTAGAGCATGATCGCCGTCGAGAGCACCCCGATGAGGAAGTACTTGATCGCGGCCTCGTTGGACCCCTCGTCGTGTTTGCGCCAACCCGCGAGCACGAACGTCGGGATCGTGATCGTCTCGAGCGCGACGAAGATCGACACGAGGTCGCGCGCCGAGGCCATCACCACCATGCCCAATACCGACGTGAGCAACAGGAAGTAGAACTCGCCCTGGTAGTAGTCGCCCTCGCTGATGTAGTCGGCGGAAATGAGGAGAGTCACGTACGCGACGACGAGGAAGAAGCCGTCGAACGCGAGCGCGTAGCTGTCGACGACGAACGCGCCTCCGAAGAGTGAGCGGTCGCTACCGTCGACGGCCAACGTGATCACCGGGATCAGCGAGGCGAGCACGCCGATCGAAGCGATCCGCGACGAGGTCCACCGTGACCGCTCAGGCCAGATGAGATCGGCGACCAGCACCACGAGGATGGCCACCGTGAGGACGATCTCGGGGGCGAGCGCGTGGAAGTCGACGTGAGGGTTCACCCGAGCACCCGGTTGATCCCGCCGACGATCTGCGTGACGGCCGGGTCGGTGATCTTGAACACCAGGTTGGGGTAGACGCCGAGCGCGACGATCAGCGTCAACATCGGGACCCACGCAACCCACTCCGGTCCGTGGACGTCGTGCACGTGCATTTCCTGGAAGTCACGGCTGGCTCTGCCGAAGGCGACGCGCTGGAACATCCAGAGGAGGTAGCCCGCCGCCAGCACGGTGCCGATCGCCGCGATCACCATGTACACCCGGAACGTCCAGAGCGTGCCGTCGCTCCCGCCCCAGAGGCCGTGGGGTTTCGTCGGGTCGTAGGCCGAGAGGATCGCGGGGAACTCTCCCCAGAACCCCGCGAGACCGGGGAGCCCGAGCGACGCCATCGCGCAGAAACCGAGGATCCAGCCGAGGTACGGCGCCTCGATGAGCAGACCCCCGAGGCGGCTCAGCTCCCGGGTGTTGTACCGCTCCTGAATGGAGCCGGCGAGGAAGAACAGCATGCCGGTGATGAGACCGTGGGCGACCATTCCGAAAATGGCGGCGTTGATGCCGAAGTCGGTCAGCGTCGAGATCCCGAGCATCACGAAACCCATGTGCGCGATCGACGAGAACGCGATGAGCCGTTTCATGTCGCGTTGCGCGAGACAGCCGAGCGCCCCGTAGACGATGCCGATCACGGCGAGCAGTCCGATCCAGGGTGCCCAGGTCTGCGCGCCCTGGGGCAGGATCGGCAACGCGATGCGAATGAACCCGTAGGCGCCCATCTTCAGGAGGATGGCGGCCAAGAGCACCGAACCGACTGTGGGCGCTTCGGTATGCGCGTCGGGGAGCCACGTGTGGAACGGGACCATCGGCACCTTGATCGCGAACCCGAGGAACAGTCCGGCGAAGAGCAGCACCTGCGTGCTGTGCACGATCCCGGCTCCATGCAGCCTCGAGAGCGTCGCGATGTCGAACGTCTGGGTCTTCGAGAGGAAGAACAGAGCCAAGAACGACAACAGCATCATCGCTGAGCCGAACAGCGTGAAGAGGAAGAACTTGATCGATGCGTACTCGCGGTCGGGTCCGCCCCACACACCGATCATGAAGAACATCGGCAGCAGCACGATCTCGAAGAAGATGAAGAACAGGATGAGGTCCTGCGCGGCGAATGTGCCGTTCATCCCCACCTCGAGCAGCAGCATGAGCGCGAGGAACGCCTTGGGACTGTGGGGATCGGGGAAGTGGTTCCACGAGTAGATGACGCACAGCACCGTGATGAACATCGAGAGCACGAGCAGCGGCAGCGAGATCCCGTCGATGCCCAGGTGGTAGCGGCTGTGGATCACGTCGATCCACGGCTCGTTGACATTGAACTGAAGCCCTCGAGCGTCGTAGTTGAAGTCCGCGAGAATCGCGACGCCCACGCCCAGGGTCACCAGCGTGGTCAGCAACGCGACGATCTTGATGAGCCGCTCCTCCGCCCGCGGGAGGACCAGGATGATCGCCATGCCGACGGCGGGGATGAAGACCGCCAAGGTCAGTGCCCAGTCGTCGAACCAGTTCATCGAAGCGAGTTCCCCTGTTGAGTCAGATGTTGAAAATGAGGATCGCGAGGCTCAACAGCCCCACCGCCGCGAACAAGAGCAGGGCGTACCGCTGCACACGGCCCGATTGGACGTACCGCAGCAGGCCGCCGGTCTCGCCGGTGACCTCGGCGATGTCGTTCACCGCTCCATCGACCACTCTTTGATCGACGGTGTCGTAGATGAAACGCCCCGCCCGGCGCGCGCCGCCGCCGAACGCATTGACGATCTTGTCGATCACGTGTTGGTCGAACCAGTACACGCCCGACGCGATCGGCCCTCTGATACCGGCGACGATGACGTTCTCGTACAGGTCGTCGAGGTAGTACTTCTTCTCGAGGAAGATGTATCCGGCGCGCGCGAGCGCGTTGCGCTCCGTGAGCCCGTGCAAGGGCCCGCGCGCCTCCTTCCGGAACCAGAAGTACGCCGCGATGCCGATTCCGAGCGTGGCGACGGCGAGCGAGATGAGCGCCTTCGGATAGTCGAAGTCCGCGTGGACGAGCGTCGGGAAGACGACGGTCGGCTGAACCCACTCTTCGAACTTCTGGATCCCCAGTGGTGCCGCGTTGATGAGGCCGGCCACGACGGAGAAGAAGGCGAGCACGACGAGCGGCACCGTGATGAGCGGCTCGGATTCATGGGGATGACCGTGCCCGCGGTACTCGCCGAAGAATGTGAGGTAGATGCACCGGGTCATGTAGGCGGCGGTGAGGAACGCACCGATCAGTCCGACGATCAAGAAGGCGGTGAAACCGCTGTCACCGGCCGTGACGAGGATCTCGTCCTTCGACCAGAACCCTGCGAACGGGAAGATGCCCGCGAGTGCGAGTGAACCGATGATGAAGGTCCAGAACGTGATGGGCATCGGCTTGCGGAGCCCGCCCATGTCGCTCTTCATGTCGAACGAATGGTGCGAACCTGAGACGCTGACCGACCCGGCGCCGAGGAAGAGCAAGGCCTTGAAGAACGCGTGGGTGAAGAGGTGGAAGACCGCGGCGGTCCACGCGCCGACACCGAGGGCCATCACCATGTAGCCGATCTGGCTGATCGTGGAATAGGCGAGCACCCTCTTGATGTCACGCTGCACGAACGCGAGCAGTGCTCCGATGATGATGGTGATCCCGCCGATCAGAGCCATGAAGTTGACGCCGCCGTGCGCGATCGAGAAGCCCTCGAAGAGCACGGGGTACAGGCGCGCCCCCAGATACACGCCGGCCACCACCATCGTCGCGGCGTGGATCAGTGCCGACACCGGCGTGGGACCGGCCATGGCGTCGGGAAGCCACGTGTGGAGGGGGAACTGGCCGCTCTTGCCGATGATGCCGATGAAGAGGCAGACCGCGGCGGCGAGGAGCAGCGCATGGTCGGCGCCGTTGCTCAGCGCATACCGGTTGATCCCCGCGATGTCGAACGTGCCCGCAGCGAAGAAGGTGATGATGACGCCGATCATCAGCCCGATGTCGCCGGTGCGCGTCGTGAGGAACGCCTTCATGGCCGCGTTGGCGTTCGGCTTCTCCTCCCAGAAGTGCCCGATCAACGCCCACGAGCAGAGGCCGACGCCCTCCCACCCCACGAGCATCACCAGCGTGTTGTCGGCAACGACGAGCAACAACATCGACGCGGTGAACAGGCTGAGCATCGAGAAGTAGTGCGTGAAGCGAACCTCTTCACGCATGTACGCCACGGAGTAGACGTGCACGAGCAGTGAGATCAGCGTTACCACGAAGAGCATCATCACGACGAGACCGTCGACTCGTGTACCGACGCTGAACTTCACGAGACCGTTCTGCCACCACGTGATGGAGCTCACGACGGGCTGCACCCCGACTTCGCCGCCGTGGCCTTGGGCCGCGAAGAGCCCGCGACCGAGTGCTCGCAGCCCTTCCGAGTGACCCGTGGCGTTCTCGACGCGGTCGATCCACTGGATCACCGCGACGACCGACAAGACGAACGATGCCCCGACTGCAGCGATGCCGAGCTCCGCTCCGCGTCCGGGCAGCTTCTTCCCGAAGAAGAGGATCAGGATGAACGAGACCGCGGGGAGCGCGGGGATGATCCAGGCGTTCGAGAGCACGGCGCGGTCAGCCCTTCAACTGATCGACTTCGTCGAGATCGGAGGTACGTTCGTTGCGATAGATGAGGAGCACGATCGCGAGCCCGACGCCGACCTCCGCCGCCGCGATCGTGATCACGAACAACGCGAAGACCTGTCCGGCTACCGCGCTCCGGAACGCCGAGAACGCCACCAGGTTGATGTTCACCGCATTGAGCATCAACTCGATGCTCATGAGGACGAGCACCGCGTTCTTGCGCGCGAGCACTCCGTAGATGCCGGTGCAGAACAGGAACGCGCTCAGGATGAGGTACTGGTTGAGGTCCACTCAATCCCTCCGCGCGATCACGACCGCTCCCACGAGCGCAGCGAGCAGCAGCATCGACACCACCTCGAACGGCACGAGGTAGGTCCGGAAGATCGACGTCCCGACAGTGTTCGAATTGCCGAGGACGACGAGGCTGTCCTTGAGCTTGATCTCCTTTCCGCCGTAGGCGTCGACGAGCAGCGCAATGATCACTCCGAGCACGAACAAGGAGACCGCGGCCGCGGCCCATCGCTGACTGTTGTCGAGGTTGCCCGCGCTCCGCATCGGCGCGCGCGTCAGCATGATCCCGAAGAGGAACAGGATGACGATGGCGCCGATGTAGATGAGCACCTGCACCCAGGCGACGAACTCGGCCGCGAGCAGGATGAACTGTCCGGCTGCGCCGGCGAGCACGATCACGAGGAACAGCGCGGAGTGGACGATGTTCTGCGAGCGGACGACGCCGATGGCCGCAATGGCCATCGCCACGGCCAAGATGTAGAACGCGACGTTCTGAGCTACCACGCTTCGCTCGCTCTCTACTTCTTCGCCTCGGCGCCGATCTCGAGTGGCTCTGGTTCGGGTACGGCGTCCATCCACTCGCCGAGTTTCTTCTTGTCGTGGAGCAGCCGGGCGATGTTGGACTCCGAGTACTCGTACTCCGGACTCCAGAACAGCGCGTCGAACGGGCACACCTCGACGCAGATCCCGCAGTACATGCAGAGCGCGTAGTCGATGTCGAAACGGTCGAGCACGCTCACGCTCCGCTCACGTCCACCTTCACGTCGTGGCGGTCGCTTCTCCTTGTGCCCTTCGATGTAGATGCACCAGTCGGGGCACTGGCGCGCGCAGAGCATGCACACCGTGCAGTTCTCTTCCTTGAGCGCGATCACACCCCGCGCCCGGGTAGGCGGGTCCTCGCGCTCGTGTGGGTACTGCACGGTGACGGCCGGCTTCAGCATCGTCTTGAGCGTGACGCCCAAGCCGCCGACCAGTCCCGGGAGCTTCGGTTTCCTCATCGTCAGAACGCCACCTTGAAGACACCTGTCAGGAGAATGTTCGCGAGGCCGATCGGGATCAGGAACTTCCAGGCGACGGCCTGGAGCTGGTCCTCGCGAAGCCGGGGATACGTGAATCGCACCCAGAACATGATGAAGGCCACGAGCATGATCTTCGCGAAGAGCACCGCGGGTCCGAGGAAGCGCATCACGCCGACGGAGAAGCCCCACGACGCCGGGAGCGCCCACCCGCCGAGGAACAGGGTCGCGGAGAGCGCCGCGAACGCGAACGCGGTGCCGAACTCTCCGATGAAGAAGAACAAGAACCGGAACCCTGTGTACTCGACCATGTATCCGGCGACGAGCTCGCTCTCGGCCACCGGCATGTCGAATGGCGTCTGAGTCAGCTCGGCCTGTGACGCGATCAGGAACAGCGCGAACCCCACGAACTGCGTGAGGATGAACGGGAACCCGAGCCCGTTCCAACCGAAGATCGATTCGGAGCTCTGCGCGTGCACGATTCCCTGCAGGCTCATCGTGCCGGCCTGGATGACGACGCCGACCACCGCCAGCAACAGCGGCAGCTCGTACGCGATGAGCTGCGCGGCAGCGCGCAACGCGCCGAGCAACGAGAACTTGTTCGCACTCGCCCAGCCGGCCATGAGCACGCCGACGACAGAGAGGCTCGACACCGCGAGCGCATAGAACACGCCGACGTTGAGGTCCTTGACGACGAGATCGGGGCCCGCCGGGATCACCAGGAAGGTCAGGAACGTCGAGATGACGACGACGGCCGGCGCGAACGCGAAGACGCGCTTGTCGGCCTCCGAGGGGGTGACATCTTCCTTCTGGATGAACTTGATGCCGTCGCCGATGAGTTGGAACCAACCGTGGAAACCACCAGGGTCCATCGGCCCGAGGCGGCTCTGCATGTGGCTCATCACCTTGAGCAGGAAGACGTAGCCGAAGATCAGCGCGCCGGCGGGCACGAGCAACAGCACCACGACCGTCTTGATCGCCAGGGTGCTGCCCCAGCCGATGTCGACCGCCAGGAACTCCATCAGGTGAGTCGCTCCGGCACCGCGGTCAACGGTCGATGTCCCCGAGGATGAAGTAGAGGGAGCCGAGAATCGTGATGACGTCTGGTACGTATACGCCGCGCAGCAACCAAGGCAGGATCGAGACGTTGCTGAACGACGCTGAACGGATCTTCACACGGAACGGTCCGGTGGCGCCCTTCGAGACGACGTAGTAGCCCATCTGCCCGAGGGGGTTCTCCGTCTCGACCCAGATCTCGCCCTGCGGCACCTTGATGATCAGCGGGACCTTCGTCATGATCGGCCCGCTCGGAAGCTGGTCGAGCAGCTGCAGCACCATACGAGCGGCCTCGCGCGTCTCCTGCAGCCGAACCCAGTAGCGGGCGTACGAGTCGCCGTCGGGATGCGTCCAGACGCGAAAGTCGAGATCGGGATACGCGAGATACGGCTTTCCGTCGCGGCGCAGGTCCCAGTCGACCCCCGACGCGCGCAGGTTGGAGCCCGAGACGCCGTACGCCGCACCGAGCTCCGCCGGGATGATGCCGATCGAGCGGGTGCGCGCCTCGAAGATCTCGTTGCCTGCAACCAGGTCCTCGAACGTGTCGCAGGCATCGAAGACGGTCTTCATCGCGGTACGGGTGTCGTTCACCCACCCCCAGGGGAGGTCCTCCTTCAAGCCGCCGATTCGGTTGAAGTTGGGATGGAAACGCCCGCCGGTGGCCGCCTCGATCAAGTTGAGGACGTGCTCACGATCGCGGAACCCGTAGAAGGCCGGCGTGAGCGCACCGACTTGGAGACCCATCTCACCCAGGAACAGAAGGAAGGTGGCGATGCGGCTGAGCTCCGTGAGGATGGTGCGGATGTACTTCGCGCGCGGTGGCGCCTCGATCCCCATGAGCTGTTCGGCGGCACCGATGAAGGGAACCTCGTTGGCAAAGCTCGAGAGCCAGTCGATCCGGTTGATGAGCGTCGTGATCTGCGGGTAGGTGCGGAACTCGGTGAGCTTTTCGTAGCCGCGGTGCATGTACCCGATGATCGGGTCGGCCGAGACGACGCGCTCGCCGTCGAGCCGCACGACGATGCGTAACGTGCCGTGCGTCGCCGGATGCTGCGGCCCGAGGTTCAGGATCATGTCGCCGGTGTCGAGCTCGACGTTGACCTGCGCGTCGGCGAGGTGCCGGAACGCGCGAGGGTCGACCTCGATCGGCGGCGCCGGCGGCTTCGTGGAAGTCATTCGGCTTCCTCTCCGGCTTCCACCGCCGCGACTTCCTCGGCGGCTGCCTCCTCGGGCATGGGCTCGACGTCGACGAGCCCCGGCCACGGCTTCACGACACGTGACAGCAACGCGAAGTCCTTGCGGAGTGGATGGCCTTCGAACTCCGACGGGAGGTAGAGGTGGCGGAGCGCAGGATGGCCGTCGAACACGATGCCGAACATCTCCCAGCACTCGCGCTCGTGCCAGTCGGCGCCCGCGTACACCGGAACCCACGACTCCGCGCGGAAGTCTGACTCGTCGACGTCGACCTTGAGGGTCAACCCCCAGCGGCGCCACGTGGATTGCACATGCGCGAAGATCTGGAAGCGCCCCTCGGAACCGGCGACGCCGTAGCTGACTTCCTGCGGTTGCACCGGCGCCGACGTGTCGCTGCTGTCTTCGTCGCCTTCCTTGGGTGCAGGCTGCCAGTCGATCGCGGAGATGAACGAGAGATAGTCACAGTCGAGATCGCGCTTCGCGACTTCTGCCGCGCGGCGCCAGGCGTCCCGCCGTACCCGCACCACAGGCTGACCGAAGCAGGGCGCCCGCTCGACGATCCCGTCGGCGAGTTGTGCTTCGAGTCCCGCGAGCAGGCGCGCGTGCTTCTCGTCGAGCGCGTGCGGGTCGTCCGCCTCTTCGACCGCCGGCTCTGCGGCTACCTCCGCCGCAGTCGTGGCGTCATCGGCGGACGCGTCGTCGGACTCGGGCTCCGTACCCGTCACCTCACTCAACGACGATCGGCTCCCCACGCCAACGCTGTTCGAGCTCCTCGTTGCCGATGCCCTCGTTCTGGATGCGTTCCTGCAGCAGCACGATCCCCTGCAACAGCGCCTCCGGCCGCGGTGGGCAACCGGGAACGTAGACATCGACAGGAATGATCTGGTCGACGCCTTTTGTGACCGAATACGAATCCCAGTACGGTCCCCCGCAGTTGGCGCACGATCCCATCGAGATCACGTACTTGGGGTCGGGCATCTGCTCGTAGAGGCGCTTCACCGCGGGCGCCATCTTGTCGGTAACCGTGCCCGAGACGCAGATGAGATCGGCCTGACGCGGGCTCGCCGGGAACGGGATCACGCCGAGGCGCATCACGTCGTAGCGTGGGCTCGCGAGCGCGGCGCCCATCTCGATGGCGCAGCAGGCGAGTCCCCACTGGAACATCCACAACGAGTACTTGCGGCTGTAGTTGAGGAGCCAGGTGAGGGGCTTGAGCGCGGGCTTCGAGAGCGTGCCTTTCTCGACTAGGCCCACCGCAACACCCCCTTGCGCCACGCGTAGACGAGGCCGAGTGCGAGGATGAGGATGAACACGATCATCTCGATCAGGCCGAAGGTGCCGAGGCTCTCGAGACGGACCGCCCACGGAAAGATGAACACGGCCTCGACGTCGAACATCACGAACAGCAGGGCATAGACGTAGTAGCGGACGTTCGACTGGCCGAACCCCATGACCGGATCCGAACCGGCCTCGTAGGGCATGAGCTTTTCTGCCCTCGGGCGGGCGGGACGCAGGAGGCGACCGAGTCCGAGCATGGCCCCCACCATGAGGAGGGCCGCCCCGATCAAGACGGCCACCGCGAGATAATTCCGGTAGAACTCACTCACGCGTGGGCCTCCCGCCCCCTCGCTGGAATGAGGTGTGGGTGTGGGGGGTTGACAGCGGGCGCAGCATAGCCCCGGCTTTTCGGGGTGGCAGAAACCGGCGCGATGCGCGCGCGCGGAGTGGTTCGCGCCTAGAACGACGGGTTGACAAGGAGGGACAACCGAACCGGTGAGCACGGCAATCACCCCACTCCGGCGCCGCGCGACGGAGGCGCGCGGGACCGCGTTCGTGCTCTCCGGAGGCGGCAACCAGGCCGTCTGTCAGGTCGGCATGCTGCGCGCGCTGCTGGAACGCGACATCGTGCCCGACGTGCTCGTGGGAACGTCGGCCGGCGCGTGCAACGCGTCGGCCATCGCCGCCGCGCCCGACCTCTCCGGCGTCGACGTCCTCGCGGGCACCTGGGAGTCGCTGCGCGGCGAGGACGTCTTCCCGGGCGGTCGATTCTCCCGCGCGTGGAACCTCCTCACCCGTGACGACCACCTCTTCGACAACATCGGCCTCCGAGCGCTCATCGCCCGCACCAACACGCCGAGGACCTTCGACGAGTTGGAGGTGCCGTTGCGTGTCATCGCGTGCGACCTCGAGACAGGTGAGGAGGTTGTCTTCGCCGCCGGGCCGCTCGAACCCGCGCTGCTCGCCAGCACGGCACTTCCGGGACTGTTCCCGCCGATCCGACACGATGGTCGGGTGCTCGTCGACGGCGCGGTGGTCGACACGGTGCCGCTGTCGCACGCGCTCGCGGGCCCGGTCAACCGGGTGTACGTGCTCAACATCGCCGGGGAGCTGCTCAACCGCACCCTTCGGTCACCGATCGACGTCGCAATTCGAGCGTTTGCAATCAGCCGGAAGCAGCGCTTCGAGCTCGAGCTGCGCAACGTGCCGGAGAGCGTCGAGGTCGTCGTCCTGCCCGCACCGGATGACGACCGTGAGGTCACCGACTTCTCGGATTCGCTCCAGCTCATCGACGACGCGTGCGAGCTGGCCCGGCGCGCGCTCGACGACGCCGAGCTCGAGAAGCGCAGACGCGCGACCGTCCGACGTCCCTGGTGGCGCCGCAACGCGGGGTAACTCCTCACCTCTTCTTTCTTGCGCCTCGCGGCCAGACATCCTTGGATGTTCGGGAACCCGAGCCGCGTAGCGCTCGGGCGCACGAGGGCGGGCTTTGCCCGCCCGACAGACTCGCCGTACTCCTGGTCAGAGCATCTGGCCGGCGTGGCGGGCCCAGTCGACGAACGTCCCCGGCAGCACGCCGAGGAGGAGCGTCATGGCGGCGGTGACGCCGAGCACGAGGCCCGTCCACGCGTCGACGCGCCACCCGGGAGCCGCGGTCGCCGCTTCGATCGCGGCTTCCTCGTCGGTCTCAGGACGGGCGATGGCGAGCGCAACGCGCAGATACGCGAACGCGGCGACCACGGTCGCGACCGCGCCGATCGCCACGAGCGCGTATTCCCCCGCGTCGCTCGCGGCCTCGAACACCTCGAGCTTCGCGATGAAACCGCCCGTGAGCGGGGTGCCGGCCTGCGCGAGCAAGAAGAACACGAGCAGGCTCCCGAGCACCGGTCTCCGGAACGCGAGCCCGCGGTACCCGTCGATCGAATGGTCGTCGTCACCCTTGATCGACAGGATCGTGACGACGGCGAACGAGCCGACGACCATGAACGTGTACACGAACAGATAGAACAGCGCCGCTTCGAGGCCGCGCGCCGTCGCGGTCTGGAACCCGATCAGCACATAGCCCGCGTGGGCGATCGACGAGTAGGCCAGCAACCGCTTCACGTCCACTTGGAGCGCCGCGCCGACGGACCCGACCGCGAGCGTGAGCGCGGCAAGCACCCACACGATCGGACGCCAGTCGTTCCGGTAGAGCGGGAACGCGATAGTGAACACCCGCAGCAAACCAGCGAAGCCCGCCGCCTTCGTGGCCGAGGCCATGAACGCCGTGATGGGTGTGGGCGCACCTTGATAGACGTCCGGCGTCCACGTATGGAACGGAACCGCCGCGACCTTGAACCCCAAGCCCACGAGCAACAGCGCAAGGCCGGCCAGCAACGTTCCCGTCTCGAACAACGTGTTCTGCGCGAGGAAGCGAGAGATGCCGACGAGGGACGTGGTACCGGTCGCTCCGTACACGAGCGCAATGCCGTAGAGAAAGATCGCCGACGAGAACGAGCCGAGGACGAAGTACTTGATGCCCGCTTCTTGCGAGCTCAGTCGGCGACGGTCAAAGGCTGCGAGCACATACAACGGGATCGACAGCACCTCGAGCGCGAGGAACACGACGATCAAGTTGTTCGCGGTCGTCATGATGACCATGCCGACGCTCGACAACAGCATCAGCGCGAGGTACTCCGGCGCCTCCAGGCCTTCGCGACGCAAGTACGCCACGGACACGAGGAGCGCGAGCGCGGTGGCGATCACGACAATGATGCCGAGGTACACGCCGAAGCCGTCGACGCGCACCATGCCGGCCATCGTGCTGATCGGCCCGTCGTCGCGCACCTTCACCCATTGCCACCCGAGCGTCGCACCGGCCGCGAGCACGCCAGCGCCGGCCACGACGAGCGCCGCCATCGTGGAACCTGGGCGGCGCCGGAGGATCGACCGGAGGAGCACGATGAAGACCCCGGCGCCCGCGAGCGCCAGCCAGTTGACAGTGGGTGTGGTGATCGGTTCGACGGCGCCGATCATCGTTGGCCCTCACCCGGCTGCAGCACCTTGGCGATGCCCGGCGGCTTCGGTTCGCGGTAGTCGGTCTTCTTCTCGAGATTGCTCACCGCCCGCCTCACCGATGGCTGGATCCGGTCGAGCGCGGGCTTCGGGTAGAGACCGAGGAAGAGGCTCAGAGCGATGAGCGGGCCCACGACGACGACCTCGCGCAAGTTGACGTCGCGCAGTCTCGCGTTCTCTCCTCGCGGCTTTCCCGTAAACGCTCGTTGGAACGCCCACAGCGAGTAGACCGCGGCGAGGATGACGCCGAGCGTCGCGACCACGGCGTAGGGGCGGTCGTACACGAACGTCCCGAGCAACGCAAGGAACTCGCCGATGAACCCGGAGAACCCTGGCAGACCGATCCCCGCGAAGAGGGCGGCCAGGAAGAAGCCGCTGAGGACGGGTGCGCTCTTCCACACCCCGCCGTAGTCACGGATCTCGCGCGTGTGGCGCCGCTCGTAGAGCATCCCGACGACGAGGAAGAGCGCGCCGGTGGTGAGCGGGTGGCTGAGCATCGTGAAGACCGCACCGTTGATGCCGATGACGGTCAGCGAGAAGATGCCGAGCACGACGAAGCCCATGTGCGCGACCGACGAGTACGCGATGACGCGTTTCAAGTCCGTCTGCATCGCGGCGACGATGGCTCCGTAGATGATCCCGATGATCGCCAGTACCAGCAGCAGCGGCGCGAGGTCGACCGACGCCTGAGGGAACAGTTCGAACGAGAAGCGCAGCAGGCCGTACGCACCCATCTTCAGGATCACGCCGGCCAGCACGACGGAGCCCGCCGTCGGCGCTTCGGTGTGCACGAGCGGCAGCCAGGTGTGGAACGGGAACAACGGCACCTTGATCGCGAACGCAATTAAGAAGCCGAGAAACAGCAGCACCTCCGTGGTACCGGACAGGCCGTTCCACGCCGCGAGCGCCCGGAAGTCGAAGGTGAGCACGCCGGTGTCGGCCTGGTGGATGAATCCCAGTGCGAGGATCGACGCGAGGAGGAACGCAGACCCCGCGGCCGTGTAGAGGAAGAACTTCATCGCCGCGTATTCGCGTTGTTCGCTCCCCCACCCCTGGATCAGGAAGTACATGGGGACGAGCATCAACTCCCAGAACACGAAGAAGAGAATGAGATCCAGCGAGACGAAGATGCCCATGATGGCTCCCTCGAGGAGCAGGAACCACGCGACATAGGCCTTGATTCGGTACGTGATGTAGCGCTCGGACGCCAACAGCCCGATCGGGAAGAGCAGCGCGGTGATCGAGACCAAGAAGAGGCTGATCCCGTCGACGCCCACGACGTATCGGGCGCCGAGACCGGAGATCCAACTGCGGTTCTGCAAGAACTGGAAGTTCGCGGCGTGTGGGTCGAAGTTCCACAGGAGCCACCCGGCGAAACCCGCCGTGATCATGGTGACGGCGTAACCCACGGCCTTGGCGATCTCGGGTCGCTGCGCGGGGATGAACAGGGTGACGATTGCACCCCCGATCGGGACGGCGACGATCACGGACAGGACCGGGAACGTGTCCACGGTCAGCCGACCCGTATCGTGACGTAGAGCAGCAGCGCGGCGACGCCGAACGCGACCCCGAGCGCGTAGCGGCGCACGAGGCCGTCTTGGAGGTGCCGCAGTGCGAGCGCGCCGCGTTTGACGAGTCCACCGATCCCGTCGACCGTTCCGTCGATGATCCGCCGGTCGACAACGCGGTCGAGCCAGCTCGCAAAACCGCGGACGGGACCATCGACCGCACGCGAAATTGTCTCGTCGTAGTAATACGCGTGACCCAGCACCGGGGCGACCGGACCGAGCTTGGCTTCGAGCGGCTCGTCGGTGACCTTGGCGAGACCGCGTCGGTAGAGCGCGTAGGCGACGCCGAGGCCGACCAGCGCAAGGACGACCGAGATCACTTCGAGGTTCAGGCCCTGGACGAACGACGACGGCTCGGCGACCTCGACCCCGCGGAACGACGGCGCCAGCCAGTCGTCGAAGTACTCGACCCCGCGCAGGGGAATGTTGACGAAGCCCGCGACCGCGGCGAGGGTCGCCAGCACGAGGATTGGGCCGAGCATGATCCACGGCGACTCGTGCGGCGGCCGGTCGGTCGTCGGCATGTGAACGGGGTCGTCGTACGACACCGTCGGCGACGGGTCACTGTCGTCGTCGGCTTCGGAGGCCGGCACGGCCGTTTCCAGCTCAGGCTGGGGACGCCAGCGCTCGTTGCCGAAGAAGGTGAGGAAGATCAGCCGCGTCATGTAGAA
The DNA here is from genome assembly GCA_046727575.1 of Actinomycetota bacterium. Lineage (GTDB taxonomy): Bacteria > Actinomycetota > Acidimicrobiia > IMCC26256 > DASPTH01 > DASPTH01. Next base: position 6,547 of record JBKPCV010000162.1, on the reverse strand, counting down.
GCCCGTGAACACCGCGCCGAGGAGCGCGACGATCCAGAGCCCGTAGTCGTGGTCGACGAACGCGGTCGAGATGACCTCGTCCTTCGAGAAGAAGCCCGACAGCGGGGGAAGACCCGCGATCGCGAGCCAGGCAATCACCATGCCGAGCGCGGTATAGGGCAGGAACCTGCGGAAACCTCCCATGATGCGCATGTCCTGGTTGTCGTGGCTGCCGTGGATCACCGAGCCGGCCCCGAGGAACAGACAGCCCTTGTAGAACGCGTGACACACCACCATGAACACCGCGGCGCTGTACGCACCGATCCCGACCGCGAGGAACATGTAGCCCAGCTGGCTGATCGTGGAGTACGCGAGCACCCGCTTGATGTCGGGCTGGATGATCGCGATCGTCCCGGCGAACAACGCGGTCGCTCCGCCGATCCACGCGACGACCGTCATGGCCGAGGAACTTGCCTCGAGGAACACGTGCGCCCGACACAGGAGGAACACCCCCGCCGTCACCATGGTGGCGGCGTGGATCAGCGCCGAGACGGGCGTGGGACCCTCCATCGCGTCGGGCAACCACACGTGCAACGGGAACTGCGCGCTCTTTCCCACCGCGGCGAGCAGGAGGAGCAGCGCGATCGCCGTCGCCGTCCCCGACGACACGACCTGGACCCCGGCGGGGAGCGCTGCGTAGTCGAGTGTTCGGTACGAGGCGTAGATCAAGAACATCGCCAGCAGGAACCCGACGTCGCCGACGCGGTTCGTGACGAACGCCTTCTTCCCTGCGACCGACGCGATATTCCGTTCGAACCAGAACGACACCAGCAGGTACGAGCAGAGCCCGACTCCCTCCCAGCCCACGAATGTCACGAGGAAACTCGAGCCGAGGACGAGAACGAGCATCGACCCCGCGAACAGATTGAGGTAGGCGAAGAAACGGCTGAACCGGGGGTCGCCGTGCATGTAGCCGACCGAGTACACATGGATCAGCAAGCCGACCCCGGTCACGAACAGGATCCACGTGATCGAGAGTGGATCGGCGTAGGTGCCCATCTGCACCCGCAACTGCCCGGCGGGCAGCCACGTGAAGAGGTTGTGCACCTGCACCCGCGCATCGTCGGGAAGCTGGAGCAGCGCGGCGAACATCACGATCGACCACGCGAACGCGAGGGCCATGAGACCGCAGGCGATCCAGCCCGCGACGGGCTCGCCGATCCGCTTGCCGAAGAGCAGGAGCAGCGCTGCGCCGACGAGCGGAAGCACCGGCACGATCCAGACGAGGTCGAGCAGGTCCCGCGCCGTCGCTGCGCTCATTGCTTCCCGCTCTCGTCGCTGCGCTCCGGGCCGCGCTGCTCCGCCCTGGGCGACCGCTCATTGCTCCGCACGAGAGGTGCTCCGCGACGTTCGCTCATGCGGCACTGTCCCGCAAGACGTCGAGGTCGTCGGCCGTCGCGCCGCGTCGGCGCCGGAAGATGGCAACGATGATGCCGAGGCCGACCGCGACCTCGGCGGCCGCAACCACCAACGTGAAGAACACGAGCACCTGACCCCGCACGTCATTGAGCTGGCGCGCGAACGCGACGAACGTGAGATTCACGGCGTTGAGCATCAGCTCCACGCACATGAACATCACGATGACGTTGCGTCGGATCAGGAGACCGACTCCACCGATCGTGAAGATCCCCGCCCCGAGTACCAAGTAATAGGTGGACGTGATCCTCATGGGGCGCCCACGTCCTCGTCCACGGGTTCGCGCTGCGCCGGCTGACCGCTTCGCCGGGCGAGCACGACACTGCCGACGACGGCGATGACGAGGAGCGCCGCGGTGATTTCGAACGGCCACAGGAAGTCAGTGAACAGCACTCGCGCGACACGCTCGACGTTGTTGCCCAGGCCGGTCGCTCCACCGGTGATCCTGTGTGTCGCATCGGCCTGTGCACCGGTCGCCCAATGATGGCCAGCCAGGAAGAGCACCTCGGCCAGCGCGATCGCGCCGAGTGCGAGCGCGGCCGGGCGTTGGTAAGGGATTGGCTCGCGCAGCGACTCGTGCCGGTCGACGCCCAGCAGCATGATCACGAAGAGGAACAGCACGACGATCGCGCCCGCGTACACGATGATCTGAACCGCGGCAAGCAGCGGTGCGTGCTGTTGGATGAAGAACACCGCGACGCTGACGAGCGTCACCACGAGCAGCATGGCGGAATGCACGGGGTTGCGCGCGAGCACGACCCCCAGCGCCCCCGCCAGCGCGAGCGCGGCGAAGACGAAGAAGATCACCGCCGTCACGGAAGCGCACCGCCTTCGCTGTCGCGCGCATCGACCGGCTCTTCCGGAGGTGGCGCGAGGTCACCCTCGGGAAGTGACGCCGACTGTCCCCGCTCGGGCGGTCGAATGCCGAAGCCGAGCTCGCCGGACCAACTCACGCGTCCCTCGTAGATCGCGCTTCCGGACGGAGACGTCGCGCGCATCCACGCGCTCGTGTCGTCGTCCTCGCCGCCCAGCCACAGCTCCCACGGTTGCCGCCGGGCCCGTCCGTCGTCGCCGACGAGCAGCTCGTCCTTCGTGTAGATCGAGTCCTCGCGGTTCGCGAAGGAGAACTCGAACAGCTTGGTCTCGGTGATCGCTTCGGTGGGACAGGCCTCGACGCACAGATCGCAGTGGATGCATCGGAGATAGTTGATCTCGTAGACGAAGCCATAGCGCTCGCCCGGCGCCACCGGTGCGTCCGGTGGGTTGTCGGCGCCGCGCACATAGATGCAGCGCGCTGGGCACACGCCGGCACAGAGCTCGCAACCGATGCACTTCTCCAAGCCGTCCTCGTACCGGTTGAGGACGTGGCGGCCGTGGAAACGCGGCGGCTTCGGTCGCTTCTCGAACGGGAACCGTTCCGTGACCTTGCCGCGGCCGATCTGGCGCAGCGTGACCCCGAAGCCGCTGAACCACCCCACTAGCCGGCAACCTCCGCTCGCTCGCCGGCGCGCATCAGCGGATCTCTTCCACGAGCTCGGTCTTCTTCGGGACGGAGGCGTAGAGCGCGAGGGCGACGATGGCTGCTCCGGCGATCGCGGACGGGAGCACGATCCACATCGACCATCCCTGGTCCTTGGCCACGACCACGACCCCGGACACCATCACCCAGAGGAAGGCGAGCTCGATCAAGAACTTCCAGCCGAGCGCCATCAGCTGGTCGTAACGAAGCCGCGGCAGTGTGGCCCGCAACCAGACCGTGCAGAACAACAACAGGATCACCTTGAGCATGAACCAGAACACCGGCATGACCCACGCGTTGAACCAGCCGTTGGCGTCGAGGAAGCCGAGCTTCGGTCCGGAGGGACCCCCCAGGAACAACGTGACCGCGATGGCCGACATCGTGATCACGTTCATGAACTCGGCGAGGTAGAACATCGCGAAACGAATGCCGCTGTATTCGGTGAAGAATCCGCCGGTGAGTTCCTGTTCCGCTTCGACGAGGTCGAACGGCGGGTGGTTCGTCTCGGCGACGGCCGCGACGAGGAAGATCACGAACGCGACGATCGCGGGGAGCCAGTACCAATCGACGAAGATCGACTGGATGCCGTCCCAGCCCTGCAGCGACACGATCGCGCGCGTCGACAGCGTGCCTGACTGGACGAGGACGCCGACGATCGCGAGGGAGAACGCCGCTTCGTAGCTGAGCAGCTGCGCGGACGCGCGGATCGAGCCGAGGAGCGGGTACTTCGATCCAGATGACCAGCCCGCGAGCATCACGCCGTACACGCCGAGGCCCGACATCGCGACGAGCCACATGATGCCGACCGGAAGCTCCGCGAGCTGGAGGAACGTCTCGTGGCCGGCGACCGTGACCACACCCCCGATCGGCACGATGCTGAACGCCAAGAAGGCAGGCAGGATCGAGATGTAGGGCGCGAGGAAGTAGATCCTCCGGTCGGCCGTCGTGGGCATCATCTGCTCCTTGAAGAACAGCTTGATGCCGTCGGCGAGCGTTTGGAGCAGCCCGAACGGACCTGCGCGGTCGGGACCGATGCGATTCTGCATCCGCGCGATCACCTTGCGCAGGAACCAGATGTACAACAGCACCGACAAGAGCAGCAGCGCGAACACCACGATCGTCTTGCCGATCACGATCAGTACGACAGTGAGGTCAACACCGTTCGCGTACAGCGGATCGGCTGCAAGGATCACCCGCTGCTCCTCACCGCGTGGTTTCGACGCGCAGTTCGGTGACCGGGGCGGTCGCGTCGATCAGGTCGTTCGGGGTGACTGCGCCGCCCTGCGCGAACGGGATGAAGCACGTACCGGGCGCGACTGCGGTGTCGGCGCGCACGGGAAGCTCGATCGTTGCACGGGCGCTCGTGACCCGGACCGTTTCACCCTCCGCGACGACACCGATGCGCGGCAGGTCATTCGGATGGACGACGAGCGCAGGACCGGGTGCCAGCGCGGAGAGCGACGCGCTCTCCGCGACCGTGCGTCCCGCGTCGTAGAGCGTGCGGGCGGTCACGAGGCGGAGACTGTAGGCGTCGGGCGGGATGGGGGCGGGCGCCGTCACGGCCGCATCCCACCGATAGAGCCCGGGCCCGGCGGCCAGTGCCTCCGCCGCGGCTGCGATCCGCTCGCCGGTGTCGCGCGACGCCTCGGTGTCTTCCGCCGCCAAGCCCGGCTTGATCGTCGTGAGCGAACCGGTGCCCGTCGACTCGACGACGCCGGTGCCGACCGAGGACAGGTGCGTCTCCTCGGCGGCGACGCCGGGTCGGATGGGCTCCCACGAGCGACCGGACGTCACCCCGAGGACGGCGTGGAAGACGATCTCGTCGGGGTGCTCCACGATGGGAACGACCGCCCCGTCGCGCGCCCGGCGCACGAGGTCGGCGTCGACTCCCGCGTAGGCAGGCGCGGTCCGGGCGATCTCGTCCTGCACGTCCTCGGCGGAGTCGAACCCGAAATCGTTGCCGAAGCGGAGCGCGAGTTCGCTGGCGACGCGCCAGTCGTCCATCGCCGTGCCCTCGGGCGTGACGAGACGGGTCACGCGCATGACGCGGCCCTCGAGATTGGTGGTGGTCCCGGTCTTCTCGCCCCAGACCGACACGGGGAGGAAGACGTCGGCGCGTTCGGCCGCATCACTCGCGAACGCACCAACCGCGATGACGAACCGGACGCCCTCGAGGGCGCGGTCGACGAGGACTCGATCAGGGACATCCGTCTTCAGGTCAGTGCCCAGCAGGACGAGCGTGTCGATCTCGCCTCTGGAGGCGGCGTCGAGGATGCCGAGCGCGTCGAGGCCCTTTGTGCCGTGGTTGGGGACGCGCCCGGGCGCGAATCCGGGAGCGAGCCCCATGTCGAGCGCTCCGTGCACGTTCGCGCGTCGCAGCGCCGAGAGGAACTTCACACCGGGGAGCCCCGCCAGCGCAGCCGCGCCCGCGACGACCGCATCGGGAGGCTCGGCGAGCGACTGCCGGCCGAGTACGACGACGAGGTCACCCTCCCGTCCGTCGAGCGCGGCGACCGCACGCTCGATCTGCCCGTCGCCGGATGCAGTGCCATCGCCCGCGAGCGCGCGCGCGAAGGACTGGGCAATCGCGGCCGCCTCGCCGGGTGCGTGGCGCAGTACCGCGGCCGCCTCGCGGGTGAGGCCGGTCGCTCGCGGCGCGATCTCCACCACCGGGACGCCGAGGTCGACAGCGGCGCGGCGCAAGCGGAGATGCAGAACTGGCAGCTCTTCCTTGACGTCGGGTCCAAGGAGCACGATGCCGCGCGCACGATCGAGATCCGAGATGACGGCACGCGGCAGCCCCAGCACGACTTCCGCGGGCAGCCCGTCGCCGAGCTGCGCGTCCACGTTGTCGGTGCCGAGCGCATCGTTCATGAAGCGCGACCAGACGAAGGCATCCTCGTTCGTGCCGCGTGCACCGCCCAGCAGCGCAATAGACGTCGGCCCGTGGGCGTCGAGGGCACGGCGGAGGGCCGACGCTGCTGCGTCGAGTGCTTCCGGCCACGACACCTCGGTCAACGTCCCCGACGTGCGCAGCATTGGCTCACGCACTCGACGCGAAGAGTGAACCCACTCGTACCCGTACCGCCCCTTGTCGCAGAGCCAACCCTGGTTCACGGGCTCGGAGTCGACACCGAGCAACCGCACGATCCGGTTCGACGTGCTCTCGAGCGCGCCGCGGCACCCGACCGCGCACGTCTGGCACGAGGTCTCGACGGTCTGGAGATCCCATGGCCGCGCGCGGAACCGGTACGGCACCGCGGTCAGCGCACCGACCGGGCAGATCTGCACGGTGTTTCCCGAGAAGTAGGAGCGGAACGGCTGGCCCGGGTAGATGATCACTTCGGTACCGCCGCTCCGATCACCGAAGTCGATGAGCGGGTCGCCGGCGATCTCGGCGGCAAAGCGCGTGCACCGTCCGCATTGGATGCACCGCTCGCGATCGAGGAGCACGAGCTCACTGATCGCTGTCGGCTTCTCGAAGTGTCGCTTCTCCTCGACGAAGCGCGACTCTCCCGGTCCGAACGCGAGTGTCTGGTCCTGAAGAGGACACTCACCGCCGCGGTCGCACAC
>JBKPCV010000161.1:0-5272 GCA_046727575.1 Actinomycetota bacterium | reverse complement strand
ACGGCACTGGGAAACTCGCAGTCTACCAACAGGCACCAGTGTGATTGACCACGATCCGGTTACCAGAAAATGTTCGACGGAGGCGTTTAGCGAGCGCTCTGATGGGGTAACGAACAATGTCCGTTTTGTACCGGGATTGGGGGAACGCGTGGGGGGGAACGAGCGTCGCCGGAGCTTCCGGGTGACGGCTTCCGCGGCGGTGACGGTGGCTGTCGCGCTCGTCGTGCCCGTGGTCGTCATGGTGGGACTGCAGCGAGCGACACCCCTCGTCGGCACCTTGGTCGCGGGGACGGTTCTCTTCGTGGCACTGCGGCTCGTTCTGGAGTTTGCTGCGCTTGTCCGTGGGCGCGCGCGGCTCCACCAATAAGCGCACGTCTGAGTGGGCGCGCCTTGAAGGCGACTGAGGCCGTGTTCGACCCCTTCCAGTTGGAGGAACGCTGGTCTAGCTGCCCTGACTGAGCGCTTTGCAGTCGGCCGCGATCAACCGGTCGGCCGGGTGCGTGCCGACACGCACCTGGCGTCCGGTCGCATCCCTGAGACGTACATCGACCGCCCGAGCGTTCCCGAGTCCGAACCACGCGACGGGGCTCTCGCCAGCACCGAAGCCAGTGGATGCGGCAATCGTGACCGAGCCGAGGGTAGCGGCCGCTTGCCCCGATCCGTTGGCTCGGGAGATCTCGACGGTCCACCCCGCGTCGGCTGCGACTCCAAACCAATCGCCGGCGCGCCCGGTGTTGCGGAGGAACAGCGAGGGCAGACCGGCGTCGAAGTCCACGAGGACCACATCGAGCCGGCCGTCGTGATCGGCGTCGAACACGACTCCGGACGGCCAGTAGTGACGTGACGTGGCATCGCCGGTCGGCGCGAAGCGCACCTGGCCGTCGCTCACGCCGAGGTTGCGGAAGACGACGGGAACACCCGACCCGGTATCGGCGGAGGTGAGCAGATCTGGCCATCCGTCGTTGTCGAAGTCTGCGATCTCGACATGCGGTGCCTTCGTAGACAGCGGCACCAGCCCCGCTTCTTCCGTCACGTCGCGGAACCTCGGCGTACCGTCGCCGTCGTTTCCGTCGTTGAGATAGAGCCGGATGGGCACACGTTGGCCTCCGTCCAGCGTGCTGCCGTAGTGCTGTCCCACTAGGAGGTCGATCCGTCCGTCACGGTTGACATCACCCGCGGCGACTCCCGCGGGGTCGTCCTCGGGACCGAACGTCCGCCAACGGAACGTCGCAGAGCGCCCCTCGCTAAACGAGCCGCCCCGGTTCAGGAATATCCGGTTCGATCCGCCGACGAACAGGTCGGGGGTCCCATCGCCGTTCAGGTCGGCTGTCGACACGCCCATGCCCACGATGTCGCGCGGGAGACCGGCGTCGCCCGTCCGGTCCGAGAACTTGAAATTGCCGTCGTCGTGGAGCAGCACACTCGAACCGCCCGTCCAGCGGTCCTCGGCAATGAAAATGTCGGTCTTCCCATCTGCGTCGTAGTCGAGGAAGCCGATAGACCGAGCACCCCGAGGCTCGGCGAACGTTGCTACCCGGGTGAACCTCCCGCCACCGTCGTTACGGAGGATCTCCGTCGGCGCGCTACCCCGCTCGGCATCTCGAACGTTGCGCGCGATCACAAGATCAAGGTTGCCGTCGCCGTCGAGATCAGCGAACGCGGCGCCGCTCGTGCGGCCGCGCGTTTCCGGGAACGACTCGTCGAGGCGGAAACCCTGCGGGCCGCCGAGCAGCAATCGATCAGGCGACGGGCCGCTAGCGCCCCGCCGCTGATACTCCGCTTCCGGCCGGTCGGCGAACGTGCCGACGAACACATCCGACCAGCCGTCGTGGTTCACGTCGGCCGCTGCGACAGTATGCGCGAGCATGCCGGTGAGCGGTTTGTCGGCACCCCAATGGTCGGTCATGTCGGTGAAACCGATTGGCTCTCCGGATCGATCTGGCGCAGCGCGGTAGACCGTCGTTACCGGGCAGCGCGTTGCTCCGTCCGTCTTTGCCGCCACGGCTCGCGCCGACGTGAGTGGCAACGCCAGCGGCAGGACACTGATGAGCGCGATGAAGTGACGCTTCACGACTGCAGCGACAGGATGGCGAGCACAACCTCGCCCCATGGGCGGTCGCGTGTCTCTCCGGCATTGAGCCCGACGTAGAGGACGTGCCGCTTGGTGTCGAGCGCGACGTCGTAGCTCCCGCCGAGGGTGAGGCCCAGGTGCTCTTCCCCGAGGTTGTTGAGCCGCGCGACCACCTGCTGATCACCGGTCTTCGTGTCGACTGCGATGACCGGCGTCCCCTGCGTGTACGAGTCGCCGTGCCCACCAGGCACGTAGTAGAAGCGAGACCCATCGGCCTCCAACGCCATGGAGGGGGTGTAACCGCGCGCCGCGCCGAGATTGCGGACCGTGCCGTCGCGGGAGAGCGCGAAGAACATGCTCGGCCCGTCGTCTCCCTGCGTGACGCCGTAGACCGTTCCGTCCGGACCTGGTCGGGTGCTCGCGCGTAGGGGGCCGCCGCCGGGCAGACGCACGCCGGCATCGCGGAGCTCTGAGGTCCCGGGCTCGTACTCGAGCAACGCACCGTTCTCTCCCGCCACGTAGGCCCGTCCCTGGCCATCCAGCAACACGTTGCGGAAGGTGCTGTGCTCACGAACGTCAGAACGGAAAACGACCCGGCGGTTGCGGACGTCGTAGACAAAGAACGCGCCTTCTTCATGACCTCGTGACTGCTGGGAGAACGGGTCAACCGCCTCGCCGTACAACAGCCCGTTTCCCCCGAGACCGGCGAGCGAAGGGATACCGTGCTTCTCGACGGGCGCACCGAGGGCCTGGAGCGCGAGCGTCGACGGATCGATCCGGAACAGCTCGTCTCCGCGGTAGCGCTCGTTGTATTGAATGTCGCCCCGAGTGCCCCAGTACGTTGCGAAGTAGACGTCGCCGCACGGCCCCGGCACGATCTGGCCGTGGATCTTCCCGAACCCCCAGTCTCCCGGCTTGTAGTCAGTCGCCGACTGGACGTCGGCGAAGCGCGTCAGCTGTGCACGCTCGGGGTCGTACACGAAGAGGTACGAATCACCGTCTTGCCCGCGATGGTCACCCATCGCCGATAAGAACCGGCCGTCGCGGAGCACGAGCCCCTGTCCCCACTGCGACCAGGGGTTACTGCCGCCCGGCGGCCGATCCGGACGCGGGTAGCGAACCATCGCGATCGTCGGTTCGCCATCGCCGCGTTGCACGATCTCGGCCGACGCTGACGGGCCATCGGGCGCGGCGGCGGGGCGGACGGGGCCGCATCCGGCCTTGGATACGGTGGCCGATGAAGTCCTCGCCGCCTGGGCAACGAGGGCACTCGAAGCGGCGAAGAGCGCGAGGACAGCCGCGCAGAGCCGGCTCGGCTTCGTCATTGCCCCCGCCTCCTCTCGAGTCGAGCAACTCGATGCGCGCCGGCGAGGCTACTTGCGGTCTCGTGAGCGGAAGCCGCGCCCCTCGCGGCGACGGTGACGCGACCACAGTCGCTGTCAGGCGGGGCTTCGAGACCCATTGGACTCGAGGCTGCGGTCGTAGATCTCCTGCGTCCGAAGCGTCGCGCCCCGGAGGTCGAACTCGGCGGCGCGGTCGGCGGCGCGGTCGGCGATCGCGTGCCGCAACGACTCGTCGGTGACGAGCCTCTCGAGCGCAGTCGCGAACGCGGAGGCGTCACCGGCCTCCACCAAGAGTCCGTTGCGACCCTGAACGATCACCTCGGGTATCCCACCGACCCGGGTGGCCACGCAGGCAAGCCCTGTCGCCATCGCCTCGAGGAGCGAGATCGGCAGGCCCTCGTATCGCGAGCTCAGCGCGTAGACGTCGAAACCAGGCAGGAGGTCGTACACATCGGTCCGCATGCCGGTGAACAACACGTCCCTGAGACGCAGTTCCGTCGCGAAGGCACGCAGTTCGTGCTCCAACGGCCCGCTGCCGACAAGGACGAGACGCAACCGCCGACCACGGTCGCGGAGCAACGCGACCGCGGCGAGCAACGTGCGCTGATCCTTCTTCGCGGTGAAGTTCGCGACGGAGCCGACCACGACTTCATCGTCATCGAGCCCGAGCGCGCGTCGCGCGTGCGACCTCGCCTCCTCCCCGCGGCGGATCGCAGCGAGATCGGCACCGTGCCGCACTACTTCCACTGGCGGCGGCCTGCGCGAAGCCCACGAAGGTACGCGAATCGAGTCGGCGACGGCCTGGGAGACCGCGATCACCCTTGCGTTGCGCCCATACGTGGCGAGGTTGGCCCAACGCGTGGGTGTGCGATATCGGTCCCACACGTTGTGCTCGGTGTGTACGAACGTCACGTTCGACGCAACCGCGATGCGGGCGCCCGCCGCGACATACGGCATGTGCGTGTGCACGATGTCGAACTCACGTGAACGAACGAGAGCGCGGAGACGACCCGTCCACCGCGGGTCGAGCGGATGACGATTGTCGAGACAGTGCACCGTGAGGCCGCGGGCTTCGAAGTCCGGAACGAGCGCGTCCTTCCAGGGCAGGAGGTAGGCGACTTCGACCTCGAACCGTTGCGGATCGATGTACGGCGCGGCGCCGAGCAGGAGCTGCTCCGCGCCGCCGCGACCCAGTCCCTTGGCCAGCCACAGGATGCGCCGCATGAAAGCTCCGTGAACGAAGGGTTCGCCGGCCGACCCGCGCGAGCACCTACTCGACCGAAGGACTCCAGACTTCGTCGGCATCGATGCCCGCGAGGTCAATCAGGGTCTCGTCGTCGCCCTTCGACGGCGGACGCCCCGTGACGTCGAAGAGCGCATGCGCGGCGTCGTCGTCGTCCTTGTCGCTCACAATTCTACTGAAGCGCTGCAGGTGGTCCTCCAAGCGCACGCGCGGGAGCCGCTGGACGTCGAGGCGCACGATGGACTCGTGATCGGTCGGGTTCTTGCGCTCGTCCGGCGCCGCGAGCTCCTCGGCGAGCTTCTCACCTTGGCGGATCCCGGTGACCTCGATCTCGATGTCGACGCCGGCCCGGTACCCGGAGAGGCGGATCATCCGCTTCGCGAGGTCCATGATGTTCACAGCCCGGCCCATCTCGAGCATGAAGATCTCGCCGCCGCGCGCAAAGACCGCCGCCTGGAGCACCAGCTGCACCGCTTCCTCGATGGTCATGAAGTAGCGGGTCATCCTGGGGTCGGTGACGGTCACCGGTCCGCCGGACGCGATCTGACGCGTGAACGTCGGGATCACGCTGCCCCTGCTTCCGAGCACGTTGCCGAACCGCACGGCGCAGAACCG
>JBKPCV010000160.1:0-11937 GCA_046727575.1 Actinomycetota bacterium | reverse complement strand
TCGTGAGCGCATCTGTGTAGCGCAGGTCGATCTCGTGCTGGCTCGGGCCGAGCTCGTGGAAGCTGTACTCGACGGGAATGCCCATGGCCTCGAGCGTGACGATGGTCTGGCGCCGCAGGTTGCTCACCATGTCGAGTTGCGTGAGGTCGAAGAAGCCGGCATGGTCCAGCGGCTTCGGCGCATCGGGGGCTTCGAAGATGAAGAACTCCATCTCCGGCGCCGTGTAGAACGTGAAGCCCTTGTCGCGCGCGCGCTCGGTGTTTCGCTTGAGGACGTAGCGCGGGTCGCCCTCGAACGGCTCCTCAGACAGGTGCTTGATGTCGCAGAACATCCGGGCGACGGGTGCGTCCTCGCCGCGCCACGGCACGATCTCGAACGTGTTCGGGTCGGGCACCGCGAGCATGTCCGACTCCTGGACGCGGCTGTATCCCTCGATCGCCGAGCCGTCGAAGGTCATGCCCTCCTCGAGTGCGGTCTCGAGCTCGGCGGGTGTGATCGCGAAGCTCTTGAGTGCCCCGAGCACGTCGGTGAACCACAGGCGCACGAACCGAACCCCGCGTTCCTCCACGGTCCGGAGCACGTAGTCGTCTTGATGCTGCATGGCGTCTGACCTCGGAGACTTGGGCGGAGCCACCAATTCTGGCATCGCCCAAGATGCGCACCCGGTGTCGGGAGGGGCCGTTCACACCCCGTTCACATTGGGGCAACCAACCCGCAATGGCGCGGTGCGAGCGTGCGCCCCGCGGGCGAACCCCGCTCCGGAGTGTGGCGCGGCCGCAACCTAGGCTCCCGCGCCCGACACACAGCGATCGAGAGACCGGAAGGTCGAAAGGCAGGTACGAGGTGGCCAGTCCGAGCGAGGTCATCCGGATGTTGCAGGACGAGGGCGTCGAGGTCGTCGACGTGCGCTTCTGCGACCTACCCGGTCTCATGCAGCACTTCTCGATCCCCGCGCACGAGCTCTCCGAGGACGTCTTCGACGAAGGCCTCGGTTTCGACGGCTCGTCGATCCGCGGCTTCCAGGAGATCCAGGAGTCGGACATGCTCCTGATGCCGGATCCGGATACCGCGATCATCGACCCGTTCACGAAGCACAAGACGCTCAACATCAACTGCTACGTGCGCGACCCGGTCACTGGCGAGCCGTACACACGCGACCCGCGCTACATCGCGAAGAAGGCTGAGGACTACCTCAAGGGCACAGGCATCGCCGATACTGCCTACTTCGGGCCGGAAGCGGAGTTCTACATCTTCGACTCCGCGATCTACGACCAGAACCAGTACTCGGGCTACTACAAGCTCGACTCCATCGAGGGAGTGTGGAACGCGGGACGTGAGCGCGAGCTCGACGGCAGCCCGAACCTCGGTTACAAGGTTCGCTACAAAGAGGGCTACTTCCCGGTGCCCCCGATGGACCAGTACCAGGACCTTCGCTCGGAGATGATCCTCACGCTGGAGAGGGTCGGCGTGCCGATCGAGGTGCAGCACCACGAGGTGGGCACGGCGGGCCAGGCCGAGATCGACATGCGCTTCGACACGCTCGCGAAGATGGCCGACAAGCTCATGCTCTACAAGTACGTGATCAAGAACGTGGCGTGGCGCGCGGGCAAGACCGTCACGTTCATGCCCAAGCCGATATTCCAGGACAACGGCTCAGGGATGCACGTGCACCAGTCGCTCTGGAAGGGCGGCGAGCCGCTGTTCTTCGACGAGAAGGGCTACGCCGGGCTGTCAGATCTCGCGCGCTGGTACATCGGTGGTCTGCTCACGCACACGCCGTCGCTGCTCGCGTTGACGGCACCCACCACGAACTCGTACAAGCGGCTCGTGCCGGGTTACGAGGCGCCCGTGAACCTCGTGTACTCGCAGCGGAACCGCTCGGCCGCGGTCCGCATCCCGCTCTACTCGAAGAGCCCGAAGGCGAAGCGGCTCGAGTTCCGGTGCCCCGACCCGTCGTGCAACCCGTATCTCGGGTTCACGGCGATGCTCATGGCCGGTCTCGACGGGATCCAGAACCGCATCGAGCCGCCCACACCGCTCGACCGCGACCTCTACGACCTGCCCCCGGAAGAGTTGGCAAAGGTGCCGCAGGTGCCTGGCTCGCTCCCCGAGGTGCTCGACGCGCTCGAATGCGACCACGAGTACCTGCTCGCGGGCGGAGTCTTCACGCCCGACGTCATCGAGACGTGGCTCGAGTACAAGCGCGCGAACGAGGTCGACGCGCTGCGCCTCCGTCCGCATCCGTGGGAGTTCGCCCTCTACTTCGACATTTGATGCCGAATCGGTGCCCGCTACGCGGTTGGCTGGATGTTCTGATTGAGCTGGAAGAGGTTGGTCGGGTCGTACTTGCGTTTCAGCGCCTTGAGGCGGTCGTACTTGTCGGAACCGTACGCCTGCCTGATCCGTTCCTCCCCCTCTTCCATCAGGAAGTTGACGTAGACACTCGTATGGTGAGGCGCAAGCGCTGACCAGTAGTCGCGCGCCCACTGCCGCTGCGCCTCGAAGCCATCACCCGTTTCGGTGTTGCCATTGATGTTGAACGTGAACCCGGCGTTACGCCCGTTGAACGCGGTCGCACTCTCCGGGACGCGTGCAACTGCTCCGCCCATCTGCCACAACGCCACGCTTGCTATTGGGGAGCTGATCCGCATCCCGAAGTCGGCGACGACATCGATGACGTCGTCGGTCAGCGCGGCGACGTCACACGACCGCACGTAGTACCACCAGCCCCGTCGGAACGACGGGTCGAACATCTGCTGATGGACAAGGAAGGGCTTCGCCACACACAGGTCGAGTGCTGGGGATCCGAATGTCTTGAGCGGTTGGAGTACCCGCTCACCTTCTTCGATCGGACCTGAGTAGCACGCAACAACGCCCACCACGAGTTTGCCGACGAGGTCGGCGGGAATGATCGGGAGTGCGGGCGCCGCGCGTTGGACGACGATCGTCATGAGCCCGTCTGGACAGTCGGCGATCCAGTCGCGGTAGAAGCGGAGCACCCTCGGGGCATCCTCCATCAGCCAGAACACCGGACCCGCGACGACATGCGGGCCGAGCGGATTCAGACGGAACTCGAAGTCCGTCACGACGCCGAAGTTCCCGCCTCCACCACGCACGCCCCAGAAGAGATCCACGTTCTCGTCCTCGCTGGCCTTCACGAACTCGCCGTCCGCGGTCACGATGTCGACGGACGCGAGCTGGTCGATCGTGAGGCCGTAGCGCCGCATGATCCAGCCGATTCCACCGCCGAGGGTCAGTCCGGCGAGTCCGGTGTGGGTGACGATGCCCGCGGGCACGGCGAGCCCGAACTCCTGCGTCTCGCGATCGAGCTCGCCCAGGAGCACGCCCGCCTGTGCCCGTGCGGTGCGCGTCTGCGGGTCGACTCGGATTCCTCTCAGCCCGCCGAGGTCGATCACGATGCCGTCGTCGCAGGTGGAGAGTCCCGGGAAGCTGTGGCCGCCTCCCCGTACTGCGACGAGGAGCCCCTGTTCGCGCGCGACTCGAACCGCCGACCGGACGTCGGCGACCCCGGTGCACTTGGCCACCAGAGCGGGATGCCGGTCGATCGAGCCGTTCCACACCCGGCGCTCCTCGTCGTAGGTGGGGTCACTCGGGCACACCAGCTCACCGGCAAAGGACGCCCGCAGCCCCTCCGCGACTGCATCGCTGATCAGAGTGCGCTCGGCAACTGCGCTCACGTCGCCCCCCTCCGGCATCGGGCAGGCGATTCTCGCCTCGGCAGCCAGGCCTGACAAGCCAGTGTCCGTCGGCCCGATAGGAGCCGGCCGCGTGACGGACGTTGAACTTCATGCTCCCGCGCTCCGTAGCGAATGTTCACGAACCGTCCAACTCCTCGTCGCGCACGCGTCGGTAGTGGTTCGATCGGGTTTCGTACCGTGCCTCCGCGCCATCCCCGCAACGGAGCAAGGAGGCTCACATGAAGCGTTCGTTTCGCGCGCTCGCGGCACTCGCCGCGGGCGGGACGCTCGCGCTCGGACTCGCGTCCGGCGCCGGCGCCAAGAGCGACGACAGCCTGGCGAATCAGCTGGGATTCATCCCTCTCACGGACGGTCCCCAACACTGCGCCGCTGCGGGCATCGAGTGGTCGCCGAGTGTGCTGTCGTCGATCGTGATGCGACGCGGCGACGCGGCGACCCCCACGCCGAATGCGCTTCCAACACAGACATCCGTTCCAGGCGAGAACGACATGATCGCGTTCTCACCGGACGGCCGCTTCCTCTTCACGGTGTCGGAGACGGGGAGCAACGGTGCGCTCACGAAGCTCGACCTGCAGACCGGTCAGAAGACCGTTCTGTCGCAGCGACCCGACTGGAACCGCCTCGACCCGATCAAGTGGCACACGCCGTCGGACACGCTCTTGATCGGCGAGGAAGACGGTGCGAACGGGTCGATGTGGCAGGTCGATCCCGAAACAGGAGCCGCGGTCGAGCTCCTCTGGATGGGGAAGATCAGCCACGAAGGCATCGCGTTCGGCTCCGACGGGTCGATCTGGCTCGGTGACGAGAACCACACTGGTGCCATCTACAAGGCCGTCCCGAACAAGGTCAACGACCTGACGCAGGGCGGGACCCTGTACGCGATGGTCGACGGTGGCCAGTTCTTCGTCGTGAACCCGACGACCGCGGTCACCGACGCCTTCAACGGTGGGGCGACGTTGTTCGACCGGCCCGAAGACTTCGACCAGCTCGACGGCAAGATCTACTTCTCGGTCACCGAGCCGCCCGACGATGCGCAGCTGTCGTCGACGCCCGGTCATCCCGTCCGGCCCGGCGGCGTCTACACCGTGAACGACTCCGGCACACCGCACGTGCAGCAGTTCATCGCGGTGAACGATCCGGCCACGGGGGCTCTTCACGAGCAGGTGCCGGGGCTCCAGTTCCCGGACAACCTCGCCATCGACCGGAAGGGCAATGTCTGGATCCACGAGGACATCCCCGACGACACTGCGGCCGCACCGACGAACGTGCACAGCAAGCAGTACCGGGACATGCAGGACGAGCTGGTCGTGGCGCTCGCCGACAAGAACGGCGACGGCGCGACCGACGGCGTCTACAAGTTCGCCAACATGGGCAACTCCGCGTCGGCAACGCCGTGCCAGAACGAGTGGACCGGCGGTGCATTCCTCACGGACCAGCTGTTCTTCGTGAACCAGCAGCACGCCGACAACCCGACGTGGGAGGTCGAGCTCCAGCGGGGCAAGCCGTTGCACAACCCGTGAGTAGGGTGAATGGGTGGTCCACACCGGGCCACCCACTCGTCCCAATCGTCAGCCGATGCCGTGCGCCCGCGTCAGCTGCCCGAGGAACTCGTGGGCGCGAACGGCTCGCTGCTCGTCTTCTCGCTTGCACTGGCGGATGAAGTCCGAGACGTCTTCGTGCTCGGCCGAGTGCGCATCCTCGAGATAACGGTCGTAGACCTCGGCACCCTTGAGTGCGTGGTACTGGATACTGATGAGGTCGTAGACAATGTCGTCGGCGACGGTGTGCTGGCTTGCCATGGCAACCTCCGAATCGTGTCGGGCGGATGTCGGGAGCGGGCGCCGGCGCCCGTTCCCGTCAGACTGAGTCGTACCCAGGTGCAGGCGTGCCGGGTGGGTGATGGACGCCAGGCTCTGCGTCGGGATTGGCGACGCAGACCTCGGCCTCGAGGCCATCGGGATCACGGAAGAACAGACTCAGGATCGGCCCGAAATCGGTGACGAACCCGTCGGTGGCGCCACGCGCGATCAGCCGATCGCGAACGACGTCGAACGCTTCCTTCGAAGCGGCCTGGAGCGCGAGATGATCGATGCGTCCACGCCCGAACATCGGTGTCTGTCGCGTCGCCTCGGCGTTCCCGTCGACCTCGAACACGTTGAGTTCTGTGTGCGGTCCCACGTCGACGAACGACAGCCGAACCCCGTCGGGCTCGGTCATGTCGTGCGATACCGTCGCACCGAACACCTCGCGGTAGAAGGCGTGCAACCGGTCGGTGTCGTTGGTGAGAATGGCCACGTGGTTCATGCCGTCGAGCAACATCGCGCGCCAGACTACGGCTGAAGTCGTGGGAGTGACATGTGGATCCGAGCGGTCATCGGTGCTGTGTTCGTGCTGGTGGGAGGGATCTGGATCGGGCAGGGTGCCGGTTGGATCCATGGCTCGTTCATGACCGGCGAGGCGGTGTGGCTCATCATCGGCGTGGCCGTCGTGCTGGCGGGTCTGTGGTTGCTCGCGGGCGTCAGGCGCGCCCGACGAAGACCGTGACATTCGGATCGCGGGCGACGGCGCGGTAGCCGGGTAACGCACGGACCTTCGCCCGGGCGTCGCCGTCGGCGACAACTATCGACGCGCGCACGGGCTCGTCGCCGACGAGACGATGCGACGAATAGATGAACTCGAGCTCGGGTCCGACCCGCACATCGAGACCATGGTGCTCGAGGACGTCGACAACGCCGGCGGTCGCCCAGTAGGCACCCTCTCGCCCGCGCGCACGCATTTCGACGACACCGTCCCGGTCGGGTAACGCGGCGAACGCGGCGTCGCCGAACCGTCCCATCGCGGCCGAGGACACTGGCGCCGGAGTCCCGGCGCGCGCACCGGCGACGACGTCGACCGTGGTCGTGCCCACGAACACGATCAGCAGCACCAACATGCCGACGCGCGCGATGGTGTGCGATCGCTCGGCCTGATTCTTCCTCGCGCGCCACACGGCGACGCACGACCATGCGATCGCGATCCAGGTGACTGCCCCGAGCACCCACGTCCACTTCACGAGGTACGTGAGCACGTCCCCGACGATGCGGGTGGTCGCCACGAAGCTGGCTGCCAGTGTGGCGAGCACGATGCAGTCGAGGAGAAAGGCATCGCGCGCCCTTCGCCAAGTGACCACCGCGGCGCCGATCAAGGCGAAGAGACCCACGGGCACCGGCAGTCCCCGCGAGAAGTCGATGGTGGCGATCACGGTTCTGGCGGAGTCGCCGCCGAGCCAATCAGGCCACACACCGAGTTGGAGCGAGAGCACGTGCCACGCGTCCTCGTAGCGTTGTTCGCGGCCGTGGTCGGCGAAGAACGTGATGACGGTGTCGAGGTTGCCGCGGTCTGCCGTCAGCTGCTGCACGACGACCGGGAGCCAGAGAAGAACGAGCACCCCGCCCGTGACTGCGAGGGTGGGCCCCCACGTTCGCGTTGTGTCGTCGTCGCGCCTCCGGCGCTCGGTCATCACCGCTCCGACCGCGCCGGCACCGACGACGACGGCGACGACGAGCGCGTACCCAACGTGCGTCTCGACGAGGAACGAGCCGACGCCCGCGGCGACGGGAGCGGCCCAGCGTTCGCCACATGCCAGTGACCACACGACGAAGACGAGCAGCAACAGCGGCAGCACCGTCACGTAAGGGTTCCACGCTTGACGCAGGAGCTGGGCGCCGAGTGTGCGCACCAGCAACATCACGACCAAAGCGGTGATCAGGAGCAGCGGCAGCCCTCCACGCCGGCGTGCTATGAGCAGTATTCCGACCACCGCGCCGGCATTGATGAACAACGCGCTGAACGCGAGGCTCGCCGAAGAGCTCCCGGTGAGTCGGTACGGCACCGCGAGCATGTAGTAGAGCGCGGGCCCGGGATGGAACCAGCCGAAGCGCGAATACGGACCGAGCAGCACCCAATGACGCCCGACGTCCCGTACGAGGCTCTCGATCACCGCCTCATCGGCGTACGGGTGATAGCCGTCACCCGCTCCGGTGGCGAGCCGAATTGCCGAAGCCGCCAAGGGAAGGAGCGCGATTCCGATCACGCCGATTGACCACGCGCGTTCGCTCCGCAGCACCGTGGGAGTCCCCCCGCGGACCGGTTGCCGCGCGGAGACCGGTGTCGTCGCGGTGTCGGTCATCGGGTGCCGTAGAACTCGCGCTCGACGACCCTCCGCGCGCGACGCGTCAGGCGGCGGTACTCGTCGCGCAGCGCGGTGGCGGGTTGATGCGTATAACCGAGGAGCAGCCCGAGCTTCTCGATCTCGTTCCGGTCGGACGGCAAGGCGTCGGACGGACTGCCCGACTGGAGATACCGCGCGTTGCGCGCGCGCTCACAGAAGGTGTACGCGGCTTCGAGTGCCTCGGCGTCATCGGTCGTGAGAAGGCCCAGATCGCGCAGGCCCGCCAGCCCCTCGATGGTTCCAGGCACGCGCAGCTCGGGGTGGAGCCCGCCGTGCTGCAGCTGCCGGAGCTGCACGAGGAATTCGACGTCGGACAGCGAGCCCCGACCCAGTTTCAGATGGAACTGCGGGTCCTCTCCGGGTGGGATCCGCTCGCGCTCGATGCGGGCCTTGATGCGGCGAATCTCCCGCGTGTCGTCCTCGGTGAAGGGCCGCCCGTAGGTCACGTCGTCGACGAGGGCGCAGAAGCGCGCGCCGACGCCGGCATCGCCGGCGACGAAGCGTGCCTTCGACAGCGCTTGCCGTTCCCACGTGAGGCCCCACCGGTCGTAGTAGGTGGCGTAGCCCGCGAGTGACCGCGCGAGCGGGCCCTGGTTGCCCTCCGGACGTAGGCGCGCGTCGATCCGGAACGTCTGGCCTTCCGAGGTCGTGGCGCCGATCTCGATGATGAGTTGTTCGGCCGTGCGCTCGGCGGCGTCGAAGTCGGTCGGCCGTTCGCCGTCGTAGACGAACAACACGTCGATGTCGGACGCGTACGACAGTTCTGCCCCACCGAGCCTGCCCATACCGATCACTGCGAACGGCACCTGCGGGTCGAGTCCTGTGAGGGCGGCTTCGAGCGATGCCTCCGCGAGCGCGGTGAGTTCGCGTTCGGTGACCTCGAGTGACGCGAAGTGGAGGAGGTCGCGGCTCGCGATGCGGAGTAGCTCGCGTCGCTTGAAGCGACGAAGACCTTCGCGGCGTCGCTCAGCGCTTCCGCGCCACTCCAGCGTCTCGAGCGCTTCAGCGACGAGCTCGGCGCGCGACTTCTCGCTTCCGATTGCGTCGTCGTCGGCGAGAAGGTCGACGAACTCTGGCTGCCGCCGCAGCGCGTCACCGACCACCCGGCTCGAACCGAGGAGGATGCACGCTCGCTCGGCGGCGATCGGTGCCTCACGGAACGTTGTGGCCAGTGACGCGGAGCGGGCCGGGCCCTCGGCGAGCCGCCGCAGCTGGAGAAGGCCTCGATCGGGGTCGGGTGTGACCGAGAGCCACTCGAGAATGACCGGGAGCAGCTGTTGCATGAGCTTCGAACGACGCGTCAGCCCGTGCGCGAGCTCTCGCACGGCTGCGCGCGTACGCGCCACGTCGGTGAAGCCGAACGCCGCCAGTCGCTCCTCGGCTGCCTCCGGTGACAGCGGGCCCGCACCCGCGAGTGCATCGAGGATCGGCGCGAAGAAGAGCCGCTCGTGGATCGAGCGCACCGCGCTCTGGTGCGCACGATGGTCGTCCTCGAACAGCTCGAGGGCGCTGCGGTCGCGCTGATCTCGGTAGCCGAGGACGCGTGCCAGGCGAGTCCGCGTGCGCTCATCGGACGGAAGCGTGTGCGTCTGTCCCTCGTCGTAGAGCTGGAGACGGTGCTCGACCGTCCGGAGGAAGCGATACGCCTCATCGAGCCGCGCGGCGTCGACTTCTTCGATGTAGCCGCCCTTTCCCAGCGCACGGAGCGCATCGAGCGTCGCGGGCTCGCGCACGCTGTGATCGTCACGCCCGTGCACGAGCTGGAGGAGCTGCACCGCGAATTCGATGTCACGGATGCCGCCGCGTCCCCGCTTGAGCTCTCGATCAGCAAGTCCCTTGCGGTCGGTGAGGTCCTCCGACCGCTCCTTCATCGCCCGGATCTCACGCACTGCCTCGGACGACAACATGTCGCGCCACACCAAAGGGCGCGTCAGCCGCATGAAACGCTCACCGAGCGAGAAGTCGCCCGCGACCGGCCTCGCCTTGAGCAGCGCCTGGAACTCCCAGGTCTGTGCCCACCCTTCGTAGTACCGCTCGTAGCTGTCGAGCGTGCGCGTGAGAAGACCGCTCCGCCCCTCCGGCCGCAGGTCGGCGTCGGTCCGGAAGACGATGCCGGCCTCGGTGGGAATGCTCATGACGGTCAGCACCGCCCGCGCGATTCGTTCGGCACGTTCGCCGTCGCCCTCGTGCACGAACAGCACGTCGACGTCGCTCGCATAGTTGAGTTCCCGGGCACCGAGCTTCCCCATCCCGATGACCGCAAATGAGTCTCCGTCTCCGGCGAGTCCCACCGCGGCCTCGAGGGACACCTGCGCGAGCGCGGCCAGCTCGCGCCCGACCGCCGAGAGGTCGGCGCGGCCGAGCAGATCGCGAGCGGCGATCCGCAGCAGCTCACGGCGCTTCCATCGTCGGAGCACGGACTCGTCGGCCTGGCCGGCCCGGGCCCAGCTCGCGCGGACGTCGTCGACGGAGTGTTCCCGAACGAAATCGTCGGGGTCACGCAACGGATCGAGCAAGGTTGCGTCCGCGATGACGGCCGACGTCAGTGACCGCGACGCGCAGGCCAGCGCGATCAAGCCGTCACGAACGAGCGGTCCGCCGACGAGCTCGTCCGCCAGCTCTGGGTGCGCCTCCAGCACGCGGGCGACGACCGTGCGCGCCATGGGTGCGTCCGCCGAGCGGTCGATTGCCGCGACGAGATCGGCGCTGTCGAGCACTGCAGTACCGTCGGCCACGCTCGCAGTGTCGCGTATCCTGAGATCATGCCTCGGCTCCGCGTCGCGGCGGCGCAGCTCAATCTCGTAGTCGGTGATCTCGACGGAAATGCGGCTCGAGTGGTCGAGGCCTACGAGAAGGCCGAGGACGCGGGCTGCGAGCTCGTGGCCTTCCCAGAGCTCGCGCTCACCGGGTATCCACCGGAGGACCTGCTCCTCCGTCCCTCGTTCGTCGCCGAGGCTGCCGAGGTGCTCGACAAACTGGCCGCTCGCACCGGCCGGGCGGCGGCGGTGATCGGCTTTCCCGAGGCCGGGCGGGATCTCTACAACGCGGCCGCCGTCTGTGCCAACGGGCGAGTGCTCGCCGTGTACCACAAGCACCTGCTGCCGAACTACGCGGTGTTCGACGAGCAGCGCTACTTCGCCCCCTCGACTGCCGACGGCCCGCTCTTCGTCGTCGGCGGCGTACGCGTCGGTGTTTCCATCTGTGAGGACGCGTGGAGCCCGAGCGGCCCGATCACCACCCAGGCGGCCGGAGGGGCCGAGCTGATCGTGAACATCAATGCGTCGCCCTACTACGCGGGCCGGGTGCGCGAACGAGAGACGATGTTGGCGACGCGTGCGGCCGACGCGTCAGTGCCGTTGCTGTACGTGAACCTCGTCGGAGGGCAGGACGAGCTCGTGTTCGACGGCGCGTCCATGCTCTTCGACGAGAGTGGTCACCTCGTCGCGCGCGCCAAGCAGTTCCAGGAAGATCTTCTCGTTATCGACGTCGACGTGCGACCAGTATTCCGGCGACGCCTCCTCGACCCGCGCGGCCGAGTTCGCGCCGATCCGCTCCCCGAGGTCCACGTCAGCGAGCCGCGTCTCGCCGAGCGTGCTGCGCCGCCACGCGTCGAGCCGCTGTTCGAGCCGGTGCGCGAGGTCTACGAGGCGCTCGCGCTCGGTACGCACGACTACGTCGTCAAGAACGACGTCGCCGACGTCTTCGTCGCCATCTCGGGCGGGATCGACTCGTCGTTGGTCGCGACCATCGCGGCGGACGCGCTCGGTCCCGAGCACGTCACGGGCGTGATGATGCCGTCGCGCTTCTCCAGTGAGAGCAGCGTCGAGGACGCCGAGAAGCTGGCGAGCAACCTCGGCATCAAGACGATGATGATCCCGATCGAATCGGCGCATTCGGCTTTCCTCGCGCTGCTCGCAGGGCCCTTTGCCGGCACCGAACCCGGTCTGGCGGAGGAGAACCTCCAGGCCCGTATCCGGGGCACGATCCTCATGGCGCTGAGCAACAAGC
>JBKPCV010000159.1:0-56280 GCA_046727575.1 Actinomycetota bacterium | reverse complement strand
GTGCGGGTTCCCGGAGCAGGACCGTGAGGTTCTCCTCCACGGTGAGGCCCGGGAAGATGCCCCGAGCCTCGGGGACGAGGAGCAGACCAGCGCGTGCTCGCTGGTACGTAGACGCCGAGGTGATGTCGATACCGTCGAGGGTCACGGAGCCCAGCGTGGTGTCGACCAGCCCGGCGGCGACCGAGCAGAGCGTCGACTTGCCTGCACCGTTGGCGCCGAGGAGCGCGACGACCTGCCCGGAGTCGAGCCGGAGCGTCACACCGTGGAGCACTTCGGCGTCGCCGTAACCGGCGACGATCTTGTCCATCGCGAGCGTGGCGCCGGCGAGGGCACCTCCATTCCGCGAGGGCGCCGGCGCGATGGCGAGCTCTGCGGTGTGCAGCCGCTCGTGCTCCGGCACGCTGCCGTCGTGGGCCGCCGCCTCCGTGGTCGCGATCCGCGCTTCGCGTTCCTTCTCGCGCTTTTTCGCGAGGCGCTGTTGCCCGACGAGCGCGAGGATGCCGTCGGGCTCCTGTGCCAGCTGAATGGCACCGATGCCCGAAAGGATGGGCACGAAGTAGATCGACGCGATCAGCGAGTTGATCGTGCCCCCGCCGAGGAATCCCCAGTTCGCGATCCAGTGGAAGACCGCGGGCCCGGCGGCGAACCCGAACCCTGCGAGCAACGCGCCTCCCGGTCGCCGGACGCCGAACGTCACTGCGAGCGCGAGCCAGAAGAGCCCGATGTACGGCGGTGCGGAGGTATTGCTGAACGTGAAGCTGAAGATCCCGAGCAGCACGCCCCCGAAGCCCGCGATGCCGGCGGACAGGGCGAAGATCATGATCTTCGTGCGGTTGGCCCGAACGCCCGACGCCTCAGCCGCCACCTCGCTGCTGCGTACCGCGAGCATGGCTCGGCCCGTCGTCGAGCGCTGCAAGGCATGGATCATCAATGTCACGAGACCGAACAGCGTGAGGAACACGAGGATCTGGTCCGGGAGCTGATTCAGGTCGATCTTCGGCTGGTCACCCTTGACCAGAAGGTCGTGCACCCAGTTGAGGCCGGGGACGTCGAACGTCGGGATCCGGATGTTCCATCCGAGCTGACCCTTGCCGATGGCATCCGTGGCGAACGGCACGAAGTAGCAGAAGAACGCGAGCGCGAGCGTTCCGAGCGCGAGCGCGACGCCGCCGAGACGCGTGACCGGCCACGCGATGAGTGCGCCGAGCCCGGCTGCGCAGAGCGTGCCGAGCACGAGCGCCCAGAAGAAGTTGATCTGGCCGTGCGACGCGATGCCCGGGATGTCGACGCCCCAATCGCGGTTCAGGGCCCAGCCGGCGGTGAAGCCCCCGGCGGTGACGAATGTGGCCTGGGCCAAACTCACCATGCCGCCCATGCCGGTGACCACGACGAACGAGAGGAAGATGATCCCCATCACCAGGCTCTGAGCGATCACGGACTGGTCGTAGTCGTCCGCCCGGAGCGAGCTCACGTTGATCCACTGCAACGAGAAGGCGATCAACGCGACCGTGGCGACGGCCCACGGCAGCCGTCGCCGCCACGCAGGAAGTCCCTCTCGGTGGTCGGGCCGCGGGCGTTCGTCCGCGACGGTCCCGGCGCGGCGCGAGCGGTCGCGTGCGAACAGCAGGAGGAACAGGATCACGAGGAAGTAGGGCATCGCCGACTGCAGACCGCTGAGACGGCTGATCCCCTCGGGGAGGAAGTCGTCGCTGTACCCGGCGAAGAGCGTCTCGATCATGCCGAGCAGGAGTCCGCCGGCGAACGCGATCGGGATCGACCGCAACCCTCCCAACACGACGGCCGCGAGCGATCCCAGGACCACGAACGTGATCAGCGTGTCCTGGAGCTGGATGATCGGGGCGATGAGCACGCCGCCGAGACCCGCGAGCACCATCGTCATCACCCACGCGAGGGCGGACGTGCGCGCCGCGTTCACGCCGCGCAGGCCGGCGAGCGTCTCGCGGTCGACCACGGCCCGCATCTCGAGACCGGCTCGGCTGTGGCGGATCACGAGCCACAGCACGATGGCGGCGATGAAGGCGACGATGAACACGGCGATCTGGTTCGTGTCGAGCACGACGCCGCTGAGCAGCCGATAGCGGTGGGGCGGCGTCGGTCCGACGCCGGGAACCGGCAGCCCGCTCGTGAGGTCCTCGTTTCCCTTCAGGCCGAGGTCCAGCGCGCCGTTGCCGACCGCGACGACGAGCCACTGCACGAGATTCGGCAGCGCCACCAACAGTCCGATCGTGCCGACGATGCGGGCGTAGACCGGTGCGCGCGCGAGGCGACGCAGGAGGATCCGGTCGAGGAGGAGGCCGAGCAACGGAGCGAAGATGAACACCGAGATGATGAACGCTGGGACGATCGGCACACCGAGACCGGTGTTCAACTGGTAGTAGAGGTATGCAGTCGTGAAGGCGACCGCACCGTGCGCAAAGTTGAAGATGCCGGACGTGATGTAGGTGAGCACCAAACCGGACGCCAGGATCGAGAAGATCGCTCCGGTCACGAGCCCCGACAGCGAGAGGCTCAGGAATTGCGACATGTCCTGGTGATCACCCGCTCTCGCCGAGGTAGGCGTCGCGCACTGCCTGGTTCTGCTGGATGTCGGCGGGAGCGCCTTCGGCGAGCACCGCGCCGAGGTCGAGGACCAATACGCGGTCGCTGTGCTCCATCACGAAGCCCGCGTTGTGCTCGACGAGGAGGACGGCGCAGCCGGTCTCGTCGCGTACCGCGTCGATCTGTTCCCCGAGCCGCTGCGCTTCCGTCTCGTCGAGACCGCTGGCGGGCTCGTCGAGTAGCAGCAGCTTCGGCTCGTCCACGATCGCCCGCGCGAATTCGACCATCCGCGCGATCCCGATCGGGAGCGAGCCGGCCAGCTCGTGACGCACCGGCCCGAGTCCGCACCGTTCGATGACCCCGTCGGCGCGCCGCCGGCGCCGCCGTTCGAACGCGCGACGGGTCGGGAACATGACGAGATCGGCGAGGAACCCCCCGCCGCCGCCGTGCCACTCGAGCGCAGCAAGGACGTTGTCCTCGACGGTCAGCCATCCGAAGGTCTGCACCCGCTGGAACGTGCGTCGGAGGCCGCGGCGGGCGCGCTGCACGGCGGACATCGACGTGACGTCCCTGCCTTCGAGGACGACCCGGCCCTCGTTCGGCTCCCGGATCCCCGACACGACGTCGAAGAGCGTGGTCTTTCCCGCTCCGTTCGGGCCGATGATGCCGAGTACCTCACCGGCGCTGGCAGCCAGGCTCACGCCGCTGAGCGCGGCGATCCCACCGAACCGGACGCTGATGCGCTCGAGCGACAGCACACTGCCCGCGGCCGGGCTCGCGCCGGAGCCGTCGTACGACTCGCGTCCGACATCCACGGTCACCGCCCGTCCCCCTTCAGAATCGACTTCCGGCGCGAGGAAGCTAGCCGAATGGAGGTGCAGCCGCCCGCGCGTGCTCAGAAATTGGGACGGGGCCAAGTCGACCGACGCCGCGGGGACGCCGGTCGGCACCTCGAGTCGTACAGTGCCGCGGGCTCGAGACGGAGGACTACACGATGGCGATGCCCACCGACGTCGGCGCGGTCGACTTGATGATCAGCTTCCCGACCGCCGACCACGCGCGTACCTACGACTACCTCCGGCCGATGCTGCGCGACTCGGGCAGCGGCGAAATGGCGATGCCCGCCGAGTACATGTTCAGGGACATCCCGAATCGCCTCGAAGAAGGAGCCGATCCGGTCGACATCACGCTCGGCGAGATGGACCGCTGGGGCATCGACATCGGGCTCATCGGCCTGGGACGCGACGTGACGACGCAAGCGTTGCGCGACCACCCGGGACGCTTCATCGCGAGCGTCGAGGTCGATCCCAACGACATCACGGCCACGGTGCGGAAGATCCGGACGGCGAAGGACGAGTACGACATCAAGGCGGTGACTACGTTTCCGGCCGGTTGCAACCCGCAGGTACCGGTGAGTGACCGCCGCTACTACCCGATCTACCAGACCTGCATCGACCTCGACATCCCGATCATCTCCAACGCCGGGATCGCGGGACCGCGGTTCCCATCCGCGTGCCAGGACGTCATGCACTTCGACGAGGTCTGTTACGACTTCCCCGAGCTGCGGATCATCATGCGCCACGGCGCGGAGCCGTGGGAGGCGCTCGCGGTGAAACTGATGCTCAAGTGGCCGAACCTCTACTACATGACGAGCGCGTTCGCCCCCAAGTACTACCCGAAAGCGATCATCGACTTCGCCAACACGCGCGGCGCCGACAAGATCATGTATGCCGGCTACTTCCCGATGGGACTCAGCCTCGAGCGCATTTTCACCGAGATGCCCAACGTCCCCCTGCGGGAACACGTGTGGCCCAAGTTCCTCCGCGAGAACGCCATACGGGTGCTCAAGCTGCAGTCTTGACCGACGGGCGGTATTTCGTACGCCCCGAGATGCTCGAGCACCCCAGTCGTTCGTCGACACAGAGTGCGTGCCATGCGAAGATCTTCCAGTGATCGTCGACTGCGCGCTCTACGAAAAGGGCCATCGACGGCTCGGCGGCTTTTCGATCCAACAGGCGGCAAGCTCGTGTCACGATCCGGACGCGTTCGTCTGGCTGGGTCTCTACGAGCCGAGCGAGGGGGAGTTCGAAGAGGTTCGCTTGGCGTTCGCGTTACACGAGCTTGCCGTCGAGGACGCGATCAACGCGCACCAGCGCCCGAAGCTCGAGGTCTACGGTGAGACGCTCTTTGTCGTCCTGAAAACGGCGCGCTACGTGGATCCCGAGGAAGTTGTCGAGTTCGGAGAGATCCAAGTGTTCGTCGGAGAAGGCTTCGCCGTTGTGGTGCGCCATGGTGAGGCGAGCGCCCTTGCCGGGGCTCGTCGCAGCATCGAGGAGCGGCCGGACCTGCTGGCGCTTGGACCGGGTGCCGTCCTGTACGCAGTCGTCGATCATGTCGTCGACGACTATGCCCCCGTCGTCGCCAGTCTCGAAGACGACATCCGCTCGGTCGAGTACGACGTGTTCTCCGAGAACGAGAAGCACAACCCGGTCGAGCGCATTTACAAGCTGAAACGAGAGGTGCTCGAGACCCATCAAGCGATTGTGCCGCTCCTCGACCCGCTCGAACAGTTGGCAACGCAGGATCTCCCGTGGGTGGAGAGGTCGACTCAGCCGTACTTCCGCGACGTGCACGACCACGTTCTCCGGGTGAGTGGTCAAGTCGTGACGTTTCGCGACCTACTGACGAGCGTGCTCGAGGCAAATCTCACGCGCGTCGGTGTCCGACAGAACGAGGACATGCGGAAGATCTCAGCATGGGTGGCGATCGCGGCGGTGCCGACGATGGTGGCCGGCATCTACGGGATGAACTTCGAGCACATGCCCGAGCTGCAGCAGGAGTGGGCCTATCCGGCCGTGCTTCTCGCTATCGCTTTGGTGTGCGTGTTGCTCTACCGCGCGTTCCGGCGCAGCGGTTGGCTCTAACCGTCACGCCAACGGGTCAACTGCACCGGCGCATCGGGACGGGGCGGGTCAGTGCACGCCCGGGCTGCCCTTGTCGACGTCTTCGAGCACGTGCGCGACGAGGGTGACACCGCCGAGCATGCCGAACAATGCCGCGGCCAGGACGCCCATGATGGCGCCGAGGCCCACAATCACGTACCACTCCGCTTCACCGGCGAGAGCGATGGCCAACAAGCCGATGAAGAAGAGAATGCCGAGCGGGACGCCGATTACCACCGACTTGGTGATCGATCGCATCAGGCTGAGCTCGGCGGCGCGTTCCGCCGCAAGCGACGACTCGAAGGAGTCGAGCGGTCCTGCCGAACTGCTGACGGCGACTTCGGAGCTCATCGGTCCCTCCCGACGGACGTATGACGAGTCATGTTGACACGACGTGGCGATCTTCGCCGAAACGGCGAGGGGCGCCAGGATCGCGCCGCGGTCGAGCGCTCGGCCACTGTGACCGTTGCGCGCCGCTCTGACCCCTACTGCGCCGTGTACCCGCCGTCGAGGACAAGGGTGGTCCCGACGACGAAGCGGGCGTCGACGGAGCACAGGAACCGCACCGCGGCGCAGAGTTCCTCCGGTTTCAACAGCCGGCCGATCGGCAACGAGGCCATGATCCGCTCGACTGGGATGTCAGCCGTCTCGAAGAAGCGTTGGAACATCCCGTTTTCCACGTCGGCGGCGAGGAATGCCAGCGCGTTGATGCTGATGCCGTCTCGTGCCACTTCGACTGCGACGGCTTTCGTCAGCGCGTCGACGCCACCCTTCGTCGCCGCATAGAGGCCGTTTTTCGAGCACTGCCGTGAGATCGCTCGTCGACGACATGTTCACTATCGCACCCCCACCAGCACATGGGCCCCTGGCTTCGCGAAGTCCTCGGCGATCGCGCGGCCACAGGCGCGGGCGCCCCGGTGACGAGCACAACCTTTCCGTGGAAGTCGTCTACCGGCCCCTCCAACTTTCCGCCCTCGGCGCTTCGCGCCGGGGTCGGCCCCGCCTATGCGGCGACGGGGGTCTCTGTGATGTCGGCGTCGAGGTCGAGGCCGAGATGCTCGGCGGCGTTCCCCGCGAGGATCTTGCGGCGCAGGTCGTCGTCGAGATCGGCGAAGGTCTCCTTGATGTATTCCTGCGACCGCGGGAACGTGCCGACCGAGTGCGGGAAGTCGCTCCCCCAGAGGAACAGGTCGAGCGGCATCCGATCCGGCATCTCCTGACCCATCCGCACCGCGAGCGGTTCGCGCACCATGCCGTAGATCGCGTGCTGGCGCATGTACTCGGACGGCATCTTCGGCAGTTTCAGCTGGAACCAGCTGTTGTACTCGAGGTAGTCGCGATCCATGTAGTAGAGGTGCGCCGGGAACAGCGCGGCGTTGATCTCCGCGAAGTAGAAGTGCAGCTGGGGGATGCGGTCGAACACGCCGTGCACAATCATCTGCGCCATCGTGTTGGAGGGCGGGCCCTGCGCGTGCTGCGTCATACCGGCTTCGGCAGGCCACTGTGCCGTGTCGTGGCGAGCACCGCCGATGTTGATCGGCCCACCGAAGCTGAAGTGAGGCGACAGCGCCATTCCCAACTCGAGCGACCTCTCCCAGAACCGATCGTCCTCGGGCTTCGGATTTCCGCCGCCGTTCGGGTACATCACCATCTGCACGGTGCGGAAGCCCATCGAGTGTGCCCGTTCGAGCTCCGAGATCGCGTCGTCGATCCCGCTGATGGGCATCAACGCGTTGCAGATCAGGCGGTCGGGAGCCGGGACGCTGTAGTCCTGGGCCAGCCAGGTGTTGTACGCCTGGACCATCGACAGGTACACGTCGCGTTCGGGGATCTTCTCGAGGAACCGGCTCGCGAACACCGGAGCGAAGAGGATCTCGGCGTCGATGCCGTCCTCGTCCTGCTCACGCAACCGCTGGACGCCGCTCCCGGTCCCGTCGCTCGGCGATCCGTCGGGCTTGAAGTAGCTCTGGCCCGCGAACCTGACCTCGCCGCGTCCCTTGAGGTTCTGGCTCGCGTAGGTGAGCGGCATCCCTTCCATGATCCACGCGTCGCCGCCGCCGTCCGGCAGCGTGATGAGGCGCGGCGCCCGGTCCTTGTACTTCTCGGGTACGAACTTCACGAAGTTGGGCGGCGTCTCCAGATGGCCGTCGCCGGAGATGATCTGATATTTGCGGCCCACGTCGCTGCCTCCCCGTTGGTGAACTGCCTCATCCTGCCAGACGCGCTGTTCCGGCGAGAATTGGGTCACTGGTGCGTCAGGCGGGCTCGGGCACCGTGGTGTCCGCCTCAAGGAACACGCCGACGACCGCGTAGCCGACCGCCACGACCGTGAGGAAGGCGACACCCTCCACGAGGTCGAGCCAGGGGATGCGCCAGGCCCCGAAGCCGACGAGGAGCGTTGCGGCGCTCGTCGCGAGACGGAGCACGAGCAGCGGTCGTACCGGTATGCGTCTCGTGCAGAGTCCGAGCAAGGCGAGCGCGAGGTAAATGGCCGCGAGCGTCGCGGTGATCTCCAGGATGTCGTTGGTGGGGATGTGCTCGAACGGATCCGTCCGCACGAGCCGCGCCACGCCGATGGCCGTGCCCGCGATGCCCAACTGCAGCAGGAGGTGCAGACCCATCCAGGCCGAGACGCGCCCGCGCCGCACTCCTGCCTGAGGGATGTCCTCGAAGTAGCTCAGCCAGATTGCGAAGGTGAGCACGAACTGGAACGCGAGGGCGATGACGTCCACGTCGCCCACCGTGCCGCTGCTCACCGCGACCGCCACCTTCACGAACGCCTCGCCGCACACGATGATCGTGAATGTGCCCATGCGCTCGAGCAGGTGGCGTTCATCGAGCGCTGGTGCGCCTGGCGTCGGCGCGTCGTTGCGCCATCGGACAGGGCCGAGACTCACGACCAGGGCGAGGAGCCAGATCAACCCGCGCGCATCGGCCACGAGCGCGGCTACGACGAAGATCGCAGCGGAGGTGCCGAGGAAGGCCGCGCGGCTCCGTGCATAGGCGGCGTGCTCGCGCCGCCCGCGTCCGCACCGCGCGTACATCATCGCGACTGTCGCGATCAGCGCACCGTAGGTGACGGAGAGGAACGCGCCGTCGTGAACGACGCCCTCGTGCGCTTCCATCGCCACCAGGATCACGAGGAACATCTGTGTGAGCACGAGCAGCCGATGCGTCATGTCGTCGACGCGGAATCGGTTGGTGAAGATGGTCGTCTGCAACCAGATCCACCACAGCGCCGCGAAGGCCGCCGCAACCCAGCTCACTCGGGTCGGCTCTTCTGCATGCGACGCCGCGGAGCTCAACACCAGGATGGCGGCGACGAAGACGAGGTCGTAGAAGAGCTCGAGCCACCCGGCCAGCTGCAGGGCGGGGAGACGTGTGATCCGCAGCCTGGGTCGTTCGACGTCGTCCAGAGGCCAGCGACGGTATCGCCTTCTCAGGAGTTGCGGGTGACCTCCTCGGGTTCGAGTACCACCGGAAGCGAGCGGTGACCGTTGGCCCAGAACACGGGATTGGGGTCCGGCTCGTAGTCGTCGCTGAGGCGAAGCGCACGGACGCGGACACAGAACTCCTCGAGCACCGCAAGTGCCTCCAACCGCGCGAGCGATGCGCCAGGGCACACGTGCGGCCCCGCTCCGAACGCGAGGTGCTCACGCATCCGGGCGCGGTCGAGCCGGAACTGCGTGGGATCGTCGTAGACGGTCTCGTCGCGATTCGCCGACGCGAGCCCGAAGACGACCCGGTCGCCCAGGTGTAGCGGGCACCCTTCGATGTTCGTATCGGCGAGCACGGACCGCCCGAGTACCTGCACGGGAGCGTCGAGCCGCAACGACTCTTCGACATACGGCGCGATCAGGCGCGAGTCGTCCTTGAGCTGTGCGAACAGATCGGGTCGTGTCGCGAGCACGTACAAGCAGTTTCCGATCAGGTTCCGCGTCGTCTCGTTCCCGGCGACGATGAGGAACATGATCTGGGTACGGACGGCCCGATCGGACAGGTACTCGCCGTCGATGTCGGTGTCGAGGAATCGGGTGACGACGTCGTCCGGCGGATCGTCCAGCGCGCGGTGCTCATCGATGAGTCCCTGCACGTACTGGGCGAACTCTGGGTGTGCGTCCGACAGCGACGCCGTCTGCTGGGTGTTCTGGGCATCGAGGAGCTCGTCGGACCACGCGCGGAAGCGATCCTCCTGGTCGGCGGGCACGCCGAGCATGTGCGCGATCACGATCGACGGCAGCGGGTCGAACACTTCCACCAGGTCGACAGTGCCGCTTGGCGAGCGCACGACGGCGCGGTCGACGAGCGTGCGTGCCCGCTCACGGATGAACGGCTCGTTACGCATCGTGCGGTGCGCCGCGACGACGGTGTTGATCACACGGCGGATCCGTCCGTGCCGCGGCTCGGGGATCGCCGAGATCATCACGTCGTCCTCGTCGAGCGCGCTCGTGTCCATGAACGACCCGACGAACTTCTCGACGTCGTGCAGGCCCGCCGACACACCCGCCGCGGTCGCCACGTAGTAGCCCGCCGCGGTCTCCACGACGCCCCCCGACGAGCGGATGTGCGCCATCGCTGCGTAGCGCTCCTCGGAGCCGGGCGCGTAGGGGTCGAACTGGTCCTCGCTCACGACACCGGGCACGCTACCGCGACCGTGCGCGAAGCTTCCCGGATGGCTACCACGCTCGACTGGTACGGCTGCGCCACGTTTCGCTTGACGGTCGGCGACCTCGTCGTGTTCCTCGACGCCTACATCGACCGCGTGGCCGGCGCGCCGGGCACCGGCCTGACCGCTGACGACATCGACCGCGCCGACTGGATCCTCGTCGGCCATTCGCACTTCGACCATCTGTGGGGTGCCGAGCGCATCGCGCGCAATACGGGCGCCACGATCGTCGGTTCCTACGAATCGGTCCGGGTGATGGCCGAGCAGGACGTGCCGGAATCCCAGCTGATGCCGGTGGCGGGCGGGGAGCCGGTCCGGTTGGGGGACGACGTGTCGGTGACCGTGTACCCGTCGCAGCACTCGTGCGTGTGGACGAAGTCGGGCGGCATGTTCGAGGCCGACACGGTGTGCCTGGGCGACCTGGGCGTGACGCACCAGGAGCGCGTGGCCGCGCTCGCCGCGCTGCGCGAGCTGATGGCGGGGCGGCTCAGCCCCGACGCGATGGAGCACCTCCGATTATCGAACCAGCACCCGCGCGGCGACGGTGGCGCGCTCGTGTTCCTGGTCGACACCCCGGAGGGTTCACTGCTCTACCAGGACACCTCCGGCCACTGGACCGGCATCCTCCAGGATCTCCGACCCGACGTCGCGATTCTCGCTGCCGCGGGTCGGGGCAACAGCGACGGCGAACCCGTGCAAGGGACTCTCGCGGGGTTCGTGGGGCGCCAGGCGTCACTCGTGCGGGCGCGCGAGGTGATCCTCTCGCACCACGACGACTGGCTCCCGGGCTTCTCGACGGGAATCGACGTGGGTCTCGTGCGCGAGCAGTTCGCGGTGCAGGCGCCGCGCACGAGGCTCGCCGAGCTCGACTATCTCGACGGCCACAAGGTCTTCGCCTGAGACAATCACGTGAGGAGGTGATCACGTGGCACAACCGACCGGCGGGCTCGAGGGCTACGCCGCGCTCGTCACCGGAGGCGGCACCGGGATCGGGCGAGCGTGCGCGACACGCCTCGCGACCGACGGCGCCGCAGTCACGATCGTCGGCCGCACGGAGTCGCGTCTCGTCGACGCGGCGAAGATCATCGGAGCCCAGATCGAGGAGAGCGGCGCCCGCCACGGCGGGAGCGTGCAGTACACGACAGCCGACGTCACCGACGAGGAGAGTGTCAAGTCTGCGGTCGACTTCGCGCGCCGACCCACGGGCGGCCTCGACGCTGTGGTCGCCAACGCGGGCGGTGGCGGTGGGATGGCGCCGCCGCATCTGCAGAACCTGGAGGAGTTCACGCGCGTGCTCCACCTCAACGTGCTCGGAACACTCCTCCCGATGAAGTTCGCGGTCCCGCATCTCGTCGCGTCGGGTCGCGGTTCGTTCGTCGGCATGTCGTCCATCGCCGGCGAGATCACGCACCTCTGGTTCGGCGCGTACCCAGTGGCGAAAGCAGGGCTCGAGGCGCTCATCCGCAACGCAGCCGACGAGTACGGCCCCGCCGGCGTCCGGTTCAACGCGATCCGGCCGGGGTTCATCTCGACCGAGATCATGGAGGGAATCCCGCGCGACGGCCCCGTGTACGCGAGCTACCTGGC
Source organism: Actinomycetota bacterium (assembly GCA_046727575.1). Lineage (GTDB taxonomy): Bacteria > Actinomycetota > Acidimicrobiia > IMCC26256 > DASPTH01 > DASPTH01. The sequence goes on along the minus strand of JBKPCV010000159.1, from coordinate 44,526 downwards.
CGGCACCCCGATGGCGGAGAGCCGCGAGGCAGGGGTCGGGGAACCCGAGGACGTCGCCGCGCTCGCGCGCTTCCTGGTGGGCGAGGACTCGCGCTGGATCACGGGCGAGATCATCGACGTCGATGGCGGGCACCACCTGCGACGTGGTCCCGACTTCAGCCCGTTCATCGAACCGAGTCTCGGCATCGACGTGATGCTCGCGCGGAAGCAGCCGGGTTCGTGACGCCGGCACCCGATCGCGTCATCGACCTCCTCGACGGCGACTTCTACGTCTCCGATCCCTATCCCACCTACGCGTGGATGCGTGACCACGCGCCGGTCTACTGGGACGCCACGAACGAGCTCTGGGGCATCTCGGGCTACGACGACATCCTCGAGATCGAGAAGGCAAAAGACATCTTCATCAGCTCCGATCAGGAGAAGGGCGGGTACCGACCCAATCTCCCGGCGGACCCCGGCTTGATCGGGACCGACGACCCGCTACACACGCAACGTCGCAAGCTGATCGCGCGCCGCTTCACTCCCAAGGCCGTCACGACGTGGGAAGACCACGTGCGCGCGACCGTCACGGAGCTGCTCGACACCGTCGCCGATCGCGGTGAGGCGGAGATCGTCTCTGAGCTCGCAGCACCGCTTCCGGCAAAGATCATCGGTGACCTCTTGGGATTCCCGCGCCAACTCTGGCCCCAGCTCATGGACTGGTCGGAGCGCACGATCGTCGGTGGTGGCGGCCCGCGGTACGCGACAGACGACGTCATGAACGCCGCCGGCGAGTTCTTCGCCGCGTGCGGCGAGCTCTACGAGCAACGTCGCGCCTGTCCGGTCGACGACATCATGAGCGTCTGGACGCAGGCCACCATCGACGGAGTTCCGCTCGACGCCGGCACCGTGCTCTCCGACTGCCTCCTGGTGCTGGACGGCGGCGCCGAGACGACGCGAACCGTCATCGCGCGCACCTTGCTCGAGTTGGCGGCGCGTCCCGACGCGTGGGGCCTGCTGCACGACGGCGCCGACATGGCGGTCGCCACGGAGGAATTCATCCGGTGGGTGACGCCGGTGCTCAACATGTGCCGTGTCGCCACTGACGACTACGACCTGCACGGCACGACGATCCGAACGGGTCAACAGGTGGTGCTGATGTATCCATCGGCCAACCGTGATCCAGCGCACTTCGACGATCCCGACCGCTTCGACGTCACGCGACAGCCCAACCCGCATGTCGCGTTCGGCTTCGGGACGCACTTCTGTCTCGGGGCGGCCCTGGCGCGGCTCGAGATCCGTGTGTTCTTCGAGGAGCTGGTGCGGCGTGTACGCGACCTACGCGTGAAGCCCGGAACGGAGATCGTGGAGATGCCGAACGCCTTCGTCTTCGGTCTCTCACGCGCGAGCATGGAGTTCGACTTCGCCTGATGCAGATCCTGGAGCCCAGATCCTGGAGTATGGGGGTCCCGATGTATGACCTGAAGATCGCGGGTGGGACTGTCGTCGACGGCACCGGCGCCGACCGCTTCGAGGGCGACGTGGCCGTGAAAGACGGTGTGATCGTCGCGGTCTCGCACGGCCCACTCGAGGGCGAAGCGGCGGAGACGGTTGACGCGACAGGCCTCCTCGTCACTCCCGGTTTTGTCGACGTCCACACCCACTACGACGGTCAGGCCACCTGGGACCCCGTCCTCGAACCGTCGTCCGGCCACGGTGTCACCACGATCGTCGCGGGCAACTGCGGCGTGGGGTTCGCGCCGGTGCGGCCGGGGAGCGAGCAGTGGCTCATCGGCCTGATGGAAGGTGTCGAGGACATCCCGGGAACCGCGCTCAACGAAGGCATGGACTGGGGCTGGGAGACCTTCCCGCAGTACCTCGACGCGCTCGACCGGCGCGAGTTCGCGATCGACGTAGGTGTGCAGGTCTCGCACGGCGCGGTCCGGGCATACGCGATGGGCGATCGGGGCGCATCGAACGAGCCCGCCACACCGGACGACATCGCGGCGATGGCGGCGATCGTCCACGAGGCGATCGCCGCGGGCGCGCTCGGCTTCTCCACGTCGCGCACGTTGGGGCATCGCGCGATGGACGGCCGTCCCGTGCCGGGAACCTTCGCCGCGGAGGAGGAGCTCTTCTCCCTGGGGCGCGCCATGGCCGCTGGGGGTCGGGCGGTGTTCGAGCTCGCGCCGATGGGCGCTTCGGGTGAGGACATCGTCGCGCCGAAGAAGGAGATCGACTGGATGTGCCGGCTCGCCGACGCCATCGGGATGCCGGTGTCGTTCGCGCTCGAGCAGGTGCGAGCCGCGCCTGACCTGTGGCGCGAGCTGATGGACGAGTCGATCCGCGCGACCGACGCCGGTGCACCCGTGTACCCGCAGGTCGCGGCGCGCCCCTTCGGGATGCTGCTCGGGTTCCCGAGCCGCCATGCGTTCCTCCGCCGTCCGACGTATCGCGCGCTGCAGGCCCGTTTTGGACGCGACGAACTGCCGGCGGAGCTCGCGAAGCCGGAGGTGCGCGCCGCGATCCTCGCCGAAGACGACCTGCCTCCCGATCCCAGCGCGTTGTTCGAGGGCTTGAGCACGTTGATGCAGACGTCGCTCGATCACATCTATGCGCTCGGCGACCCACCCGACTACGAGCCCACTCCCGACCGAACGATCGCCGCGCTCGCCGACGCCGACGGCGTCGATCCGCTCGAGAAACTGTACGACGTCATGCTCGAGCATGACGCGCAGCACCTGCTGATGCTGCCGTTCTTCAACTACGTCGACGGCAACCACGACGCGATCCGCGAAATGCTCCTGCACCCCGCCGGGGTGTCAGGGCTGTCCGACGGCGGCGCACACTGTTTCCTGATCTGCGACGCGTCCATTCCCACGTTCATGCTCACGCACTGGGCGCGCGACCGCCATCGGGGCGAGCAGCTCCCGCTCGAGTACGTGGTGAAGAAGCAGACGTACGACACCGCGACGTTGTTCGGTCTCGGCGACCGCGGTGTCATCGAGGTGGGGAAGAAGGCCGACGTCAATGTGATCGACTTCGACCGCCTCACGCTGCACATGCCGCGCATGGCGTACGACCTTCCGGCGGGTGGTGCGCGGCTGCTCCAGGGCGCGAGCGGCTACGTCGCGACGATCGTGAGTGGGCAGGTCACACGGCGTGACGGCGTCGACACCGGCGCCCGCCCCGGCGCGTTGATTCGCAACGCGCGGTAGCGCCGCGTGGGAGACCTCGAGGAGATCGCCGCGCTCGTGTACCGCTACGCAGAGCTGCTCGATGGCGGCGACCTCGATGGTGTCGTGGAGCTCTTCGCCGACGCCGCATGGCGTTCTGGCGCCACGGGAGAGGTGCGGCGTGGACGGGAACAGATCAGGAGCGTCTACGACCGCGTCGTCCTCTACGACGGAACGCCCAAGACTCGCCACCTCGTGACCAACTTGGTCATCGACCTCGTCGACGGCGCCAGCGAGGCGACCGGTCGCTGCGACTTCACCGTGTTGCAGGGAATCGACGGCGGGTCACGGATCGAGACCATCCTTGCCGGGCGCTACGAGGACCGATATCGCCGAGGACCGAATGGCTGGCAGTTCGCCGACCGTCTGTTCATCAGCTCCCTGGTCGGCGACCAGTCTCGTCATTTCCGATGAAGTTCGGCTTCGCGATTCCCGCCTACGGCGCGGGTGCCGACGGGCGGGCGGTTGCCGAGCTCGTCGCGGCCGGCGAGGACTTGGGCTTCGCCTCGGTGTGGTTGCCCGACCATGTCGCGGTTCCCGACTACGCCGCCGCGGTCAACCTCTCCCCGCCGTTCCTCGAGCCGATGGCGACCTGTGCCTGGGGACTCGGTGCCACCCGTCGCATCAGTTTCGGGACCGACGTGCTCGTCGCGCCCTACCGTCACCCATTGGTCGTGGCGGCGATGGTCGGGACACTGGGACGGCTCGCTGGTGAGCGATTGATCCTGGGCGTGGGAATCGGCTATCTGCGCGGCGAATTCGAGATCCTCGGGGCCGGCTACGACGAGCGCGCCGCGAGCACCGAGGAATGGGTGCGCGCGGTCCGCAGTCCTCCGCCTGGCTTTGCAGTCGTGCAGTCGCCCACGCCGCTTCCGATCTGGATCGGCGGGAACTCGGCCAAGGCTGTCCGACGGGCGGCGCTGCTCGGCGACGGCTGGCACCCCTTGTGGCTGCCGGCCGAGGACTACGCCCGCGCGCGGGAACGGATCCTCGCCATCCGAAGCGAGCAGGGCATCGACGGGAAGTTCACGTTCTCGTTCAGCGCGGGTTTCACGCGGTTCGCGGACGAGCCGGCCGACGGCTGGCCCCCTTCGCCCGTGCGAGCTCCTGTCGGGTCGGAGTTTCGCTACGCACCCGCGCCGTGGACGGCGCCCGATGGGCGGCCGCGGCTCGTCGGATCTCCTGACGACCTCGTCACCGATTTGCGACAGCTCGCCGCCGCGGGCGTCGAGCACGTCACCTTGCGGTTCGGCACTACTGAGACGTCGCCGTTGGAGCGGTTCGCTCGAGAGGTGATACCGGCTCTGGCCTGACCAGCTCGACGGTACTGTGCCGGGTCGCAGCAGCAGAAGGTGGAGGCGAGAGCGAGCGTGGCCCGAGCGGCCCGGCGGCACGTGAGCGAACGTTCGCGAGCCCGGGTATCCCGGGCTCGCAGGGAGCGACCATGGTGAGGGCCGCCGAGAGCGGAAGAGGTGTGCTTGCATCCCAACGACGAGTTCCATCCGCCGACGACTGACGACCCGTACTGGAGCGAGACCAACTGGTTCGCGTTCGGCGTACCCGACGAGAGGCTGTCGGGTTGGCTGTACCCGTTCTTCCGCCCCAACCTAGGCGTGTGCTCGGGTGCGGTGTTGCTGTGGGACGACCATGGAGAACAAACCTGGAACTGCCGCTATTACAAGCAGTTCTGGCACCTGCCGATGCCGGACGGCCCGTTGTCGAACTTCACGCTGGCGAACGGGCTGAGCTACCACTGTCTCGACGACGAGATGGTGTACCAGCTCGTCTACGACGATCCCGACGGCGACGAGATCTCCATCGCGTTGACGTTCACGGCGACGATGCGCCCGCTCGCCACCACGAGCACGGGGCCCGCGGGAGGACACCTCGACCAGGTCGGCCGGTTCGAGGGTGCCGTCAAACTGCGCGGTGAGACGATCCCCGTCAACGGCTACGGCGCGCATGACCGTTCGTGGGGGAGTCGCTCCCAGTTCTCGCAGTACCTGATGTCGTCAGGGAACTTCAAGGCCTCGGAGTCGCCGTACTTCTTTGCGGCGAACGAGAACGTCGCATTCCAGGGCATCGCTCTGAATGTCACGCCGCAGTATCCCATCGTCATGGGGTTTTTCATGCGAGACAACGACGTCGTGCGACTGAAGAGCGGTAATCGTGAGGTGCTCGAACGGGACGACGCGACCGGGGCACCGCTGCGTGTGCGCGTGACGGCAGTCGACGAGGACGGTCACGAGCTGCGCGCGGAGGGCGAGTGCGTGAACCGCCTCATGGTCTTCCTCAACGAGAACCTCTGTGGCTGGAACTCGCTCGTGCGGTGGGACGTGAACGGCATGCAGGCGTGGGGCGAGCACCACGACAACTTCAGCGCCCACAGCATGCGCCGCTTCGCCCGCGGGTGGATGTTCAGGGAGGTGTAATGAAGGCGGGACCGCGATCGCGCGGGCCCGCGAGGGCTATACGGTGAGTGGTGTGGCGCGCGCTGCCTGTGGTCGTGGGGCTCCTGGTCGCGGCCGCCTGCGGCGGCGCCGGATCGGCGGTAGCCACGCAGCTCACGATCGAGCGAGAGTCCGGTGCGGCGACGGTGTTGGTGCCGTCGCAGGCGACGTTGAGCTGTGACGGGGCGGCGTCCGCCACGGGATTCCTGCGCGATGCCGCCGGTCCGGCGTGCGACCTCGTGCGTCGCGGTGACCTCCAGCGGGTCGCGGCGCAACAGCGCCGCCGACGGCTGTGCGCCCAGGTCTATGGCGGGCCGCAGCGAGCTCGCATCACCGGCAGGGTCGGCGGCCGCCGCGTCGACCTCGCCGTCACGCGTGCGGATGCCTGTGGGACCGCCGACTGGCAGGCTCTCGAGGCGCTCCTCGGCAACCCGCAGCGATCGGGCCGTGTCCAGGCGAGCGCTCCGACCACTTCCGTCCCACCCACCACGGCCCCACCGGTCACCTACCAGGTCATGCGGGGCGACACGCTGAGTACCATCGCCAGTCGGTTCGGCGTCCCGATCAGCGCCATCGTGGCCATCAACCAACTGGCGGACCCGAACCACCTTGCTGAGGGCCAGCGACTGCTGATCCCACCTGTTCAGCCGGTCGTGCTCACGATCACACCACCGGAAGCCCCGCGAGGCACTGGGTTTCAGCTGAAGCTGACGGGCGCCAAGCCGTCAGAAAGCGTCACCTTCGAGATCGTCTCCCCCGACCGCCGGCGCACTGGTCCCCCGCACGTCGCGTCGGCCGACGGCGTGGTCACGGCGGCCTACCAGAGCGGAGAGGGGGACGCGGCAGGTACCCATACCGTGATCGCGCACGGCGACCAGGGCACCACGACGCAGGCGACTTTTGTCGTCGACCCGCCCGGCGCGGCTCCGACCGGGACGACGCCATAACTCGTCAGGCCATGAGAGCGCCGTAGTCGAGTTGGCCCATCGCCATGCCGGCGCTGAAACCGAGATCGACGTTGAGGTTCACGCCGTTCACGAAGCCCGACGCGTCGGACCCGAGAAACGCGAGCACCATCGCGATGTCGCGCGGCTGCGCGACCCGTCCGCTCTGCTCGATGCACCAGTCGATGGCCTTGTCGCTCATGGTTTTGCGAAAGTCGGGGAGCAACGGCGTCTCGATAGGGGACGGGCAGACGCTGTTGACGCGCAGGCCGCGGTGCTGCGCATCACGCGCGCTCGTCATGGTGTAGACCTGCATCAGCTCCTTCGACACCGAGTACGCGTCGGTGAACAAGTCAGGGTGCGCGTCGACCCATGCGAGCGAGTCGTCCCAGCCTTCGACGGCGAGCAGCTCCTGGATCTCCGTGAGGTGGCTCGCCCACTGGCCGCCCGCGATGGATGCGGTGATCGCAACCGCGCTTCCTTCGGGCATCTTGTCGCGCAGCCCTTCAGTGAGCTTCCGCACCGCGAGATAGTTGACCGACATGACGGTATGCACGGGCAAGGTGCCCGCGACGCCGGCGTTGTTGAACAGCGCGTGGATCGGCCCCTGGATCGCGTCAACGGCGCCATCGACCGCGCGCTCGTCGCTGAGGTCGGCTTGCACGAAGGTGTCCGCGTGACCCGGGGGCTCCCTGAGGTCCACGACCGTGACATGATCCGCATCGAGTCGGTGTACGAGCTCCAACAGCGCCGCGCCCACACCCGAGTACGCACCGGTGATCACGACACGCTTGCCCGCGTAGCTGAACGGATTGTCGGCCATCGTCGTTACTCCTTGTCGCTCCAGTAGGTCCCGGCGAGCATGCGCTCGATGCCGCTGCGGTTCATGATCAGATCGTCGGGGTCGTCCGGCACCGGCGCCTCGGCGAAGTATGCCGAGCGACGACCGATGCGGGAAGAGATCATCCCGTAGCGCGTGGCGTTCCAAAGTGCGTAGAACTCGAAGTCGCGCGGTGTGTGACCCGTGATCCGTTCGTACTCGGTGAGCGCGTCGGTCGGACGCAGGAAGTGTGGCATGCCCGCTGCGCCGCCGCCGTACCGTTCGAGCGCGTCCTGGAACATCCAATGGATGTACACGCAGTACGACAAGTCGAGCTCGGGCGGCGCGAGCGCCGCCATCTCCCAGTCGAGCACGGCGATCGGCGCGAAGTCGCGGTACATCACGTTACCGATCCGCGCGTCGCCCCAGTTGAACACCTCCGGTCCTTCCTCGGCCGGCCAGTGCTCGTGGATGTGGGCGAGCGCGTGTTCCAGGAGCGGCGAGCGGAGGCCGTCGGCGACGATCCACCGGTAGTAGTCCTCCCAGTCGCCGACGTGGCGGGCGAACGCGGTCGGCTCCGGGCGGTCGAGGTGGAGAGACGGGAATTTCTCCCTCGGCGTCTCGATGGCGTGCAACTCGGCGATCACAGCGATGGTCGCGTTCTGCACCGCGATCTGGCGGTCCCGCGGGGCGTCGTACAGCCAGTTCCCGCCGAACGGATACGGCATCAGATCGGGAGGCACGACGCCGTACCGGCGCTCCATCACGAAGAAGGGCGCGCCGAGTACGCGCGCGTCTCGTTCGAGCCAGTGGACGCGGGGGACGGGTACCGACGTGGAGAACGCCACCTGCCGCATGATCTGGAACTGACCCTCGAGGTCGTACCGGCGGAACACCGGGACGTTGGCGGGGTCGGGAGCAACGCGCGCGACGAGTGGTTCGATGCGCTCGGTGCCGTCCTCGCGCCAGATCGCGTCGAAGAGGAGAGTCTCCGTCGACATTCCGTTCGTCGCGGGAATGTTCAGCTGGGAGATCCGGACGCTCTCGGTGTCGGGGCGCCGTGCGGCGAGCCACGCCTCCAGCGCTCGGCGTGTGTCGTCGAGGTCGCGCGTGAAGGTCTTCGGTCGCTCGGTTCGGGTCGGTGGCGCGGTCGCGTCGTCATCCGGCATGGTCGCCCGACCCTAGCTTCCGCTCTCCGCGGCTTCGCCGCCGGGCCGCCCCTTTCCGTTCTCCGGCGCTTCGCCGCCGGGCCGGTCACGGACGCGTCTCGAGGAGGTCAGCCATCAGCTCGAGCGCCTCGTCCTGGTCCGTGTTGATCGTGAGGCCGGTGATGCCGCCGCTCGTCCACGGACCGAGCCGCTCCTTTATGCGCTGCTCCGAACCGAACAGGCCCCCTTCGTCGACGTACTCGTCGGGTACTGCCGCGATCGCCTCGTCGCGGTGTCCGGCGAGGAACAGCTCCTGGATGCGGTTCGCGGCGTCCGGGTAGCCGCGGCGGACCATGGCGTCCTTGTGGAAGTTCTGGTCGCGCGATCCCATGCCGCCCACGTAGAACGCAAGCTGGGGCTTCGCCGCGTCGATCACTGCGCGCACATCGTCGGTGATGCGCACCCCGCAGCTGGCTTGGATCTCGAGCGTGTCGAGCGAGCGCCCTGTACGCGTGGCCCCCTGCTCGAGCATGGGGCGGAAGGTGTGCGCGTTCGCGGGCGCGAAGCCCATGGGGAGCCATCCGTCGGCGACCTCTGCGGTGAGCGCGACGTTTGCCGGGCCGCCCGCGGCGATGAAGATGGGTGTGTCCGGGTCGGTGTGCAGGATCGACTTCAATGGTTTGCCCACACCGGTCGCGTCGTCACCCTGGTAGGGGAGCGAGATCGCTTCGCCGTCGTACTCGACCGGGCCTTCACGCCGGAAGATCTGGCGCATGATCGCCACGGTGTCGCGGGTGCGCGCGATCGGCTTGTGCCATGTCGTGCCGTACCAACCCTCGATGATCTGGGGACCCGACAGCCCGAGCCCCGCGATCACACGGCCCCTTCCGGCGAGTGCCTCGATCGTTGCGAACGCCATCGCGGTCGCCGCCGGGGTACGGGCGCCGATCTGCACGACCGCGGTGGCGAGCTTGATGCGCTCGGTCACCGCGGCGAGATATGCGAGCGGGCTCAGCGCGTCGGCACCGTACGCCTCGCTCGACCACACGGAGTCGTACCCGAGCGCTTCCGCTCGCTGCACCCGCGCCACCGGGACCCGCAGGTTCGATCCCGACCACGCGCCGAGCATCAGTCCGAGCTTCACGCCGGCACCATCCCATCCCCACCGAACCGGCGTCAACAGCCGTGCTATACCCGCGCTTTCCGACGCAAGTTTGCATGCAAGGGGGCGCACATGACGATGACGCTGCAAGAGATCTCGGATCGGTTGGAGATCCAGGAGCTGTTCGTCGACTACACGCAAGCGATCGACCGCCGGAACTGGGACGCGCTCGACGATGTCTTCACCGCGGACGCGTTCATCGACTACGCCGAGACGGGCGGCAGCAAGGGCGACCTCCCGTCGACCAAGGAGTTCCTCGCGCAGGCCATGCCGATGTTCAAGACGTTCCAGCACATGGTGGGTACGAGCAAGATCGTCGTCGACGGCGACACCGCGACTGCGACGTCCATCTGCCACAATCCGATGGTGTTGCCCGGGGAGAACGGCGGCGCCCCGCGCACCTTCTACGTGGGACTCTGGTACCACGACAAGCTCGTCCGCACCGCCGACGGTTGGCGGATCAAGGAGCGCGTCGAGGAGCTCTCCTACTTCCACAACGCCCCCGAAGCCATGGTGCCGCCGGGCTTCTGATCGCATGCAGAACCGCGTCACGCAGTTGCTCGGGGTCGAGTACCCGATCATCCAGGCGCCGATGGGTTACATCGCGCGGGCCCAGCTCGCGTCGGCGGTGTCGAACGCGGGCGCGCTCGGGGTGATCGAGACGTCGTCGGGGCAGCTCGACGAGATCCGCGACGAGATCAAGAAGATGCGCGACCTAACCGACAAGCCGTTCGGCGTGAACATCGCGCAACTCTTCGTGCGCGATCCGGCGATCGTCGACTTCGTGTACGACCAGGGCGTGCGCTTCGTGACGACGTCCGCGGGCGACCCGAACCGCTTCACCGCCACCTTGCACGACGCCGGCATGACGGTGTTCCACGTCGTGCCGAACCTGCGCTCGGCCCTCAAGGCGATCGACGCCGGAGTCGACGGCATCGTGGCCGAAGGCGGCGAAGGAGGTGGGTTCAAGAACGCGCGTGACGTGTCGTCGATGGTCCTGATCCCGCTCGTCTGCTCCCGTGTCGACGTGCCGGTGATCGCAGCCGGTGGCATCTGCGACGGCCGCTCCATGGTCGCGGCGTTCGTGCTCGGTGCCGAGGGCGTGCAGATGGGGACGCGCATGGTGTCGGCCGCTGAGTCGCCCGTGCACGACAACTACAAGAACCTGGTCGTCGAGACCCAGGACACGGGCACCGTGTTCCTCAACCGCTTCCACAAGCCGGGGTTCCGCGTGCTCGCGACCGCGTACAGCGAGGCGCGCGAGCAGACGCTCGATCCGGTACCGATGGCGGGACTCGACAACATGCTGGATCTCTACTTCCAGGGCAATCTCGACGCCGCCTTCGCCTTCGGCGGTCAGGTCGCCGGTCGGATCGACACGGTGAAGCCGGTCGCCGAGATCATCCGCGAGACGATCACAGAGTTCCACGACACGCTGCGCGAGCTGGCGGATCGGTATCCCGGCTCAGGCCGCCCGTGACGCTTCGCGGCGTCGGAACCGGACGATGCCGGCGCCGATCGCTCGCCAGCCGAACGTGGTGAGCCCGATGAACGCGATCGCGATCAGCGTGAAGACGCTCACGTAAGGCCTGGGAGTGAACGCGCCGCGGAAGAACGACGCCACCGCGATGCCCCCGAGCCACGTGACGAGCAGCGCTCGCCAGGTGCCGGAAGGCCGCGTGTAGAGCTTCGTGGCGAGCGCGACCGAGAACCACCCGAGGTAGAGCGGCCACAGCACCGTGACGAACCAGCCGACGCCCTGGTTGATCTCGTGACTGCCTCGACCGATCAGCACGAAGACCAGGATGCAGAGCGCGTCGAGCACCGGAGCGACGAACACGCGGGCCTGCGGGCGCACCGGGGGCACTGTAGGTGCTGGGCTCCCGTCTACGCTCGCGTGCGGTTTATGGCGCGGGATGCGACCGACACGCGTGAGACGCTGCTCCGCACGGCACAGCAGATGTTCGCGCGGGATGGCATCTACCAGGTACCGCTGAAGCGCATCGTCGAGACGGCGGGACAGCGGAACGCGTCGGCGCTCCACTATCACTTCGGCGGTCGCGACGGCCTCCTGGTCGCGATCACCGCGCGGCACGACGGCGCCATCGAGGACGAGCGGGCCGTCATGCTCGAACGGCTGACGGCAGAAGGCCGGCTCGACGACCTGCGCGCCCTCGTCGAGGCGCTGGTCGTGCCGTTTGCGCACAAGCTCAGCGATCGCGACGGGCGCGAATACCTGCGGATCGTCGAGCAATTCGTCGGCCTCTTCGACCTCTGGGACGTCGAGGTGGCAGGGGGTCCGACCGGGGCCCAGCAGGTGCTGCTCCACATCCAGGCACAACTCGACCACATCCCCGCCCCGTTGCGGCACGAGCGCGTGACCATCCTCCTCGCGTTGGTCAGCGAGACGCTGGCGATGCGAGCGCGGGCGCTCGAGGACGACGGTGGGCCGGTCCTCGACCACGACACGTTCGTGAAGAACCTGGTCGACATGGCGGTCGGCGCGTTGTCGGCACCGGCATCGCCATGACCACGCCACCCTACGTCGAAGGCCACGCGCTGCTGGAGGGCAAGGGCGTGCTCGTCACGGCGGCGGCGGGAACCGGCATCGGGTTCGCGACCGCCAAGCGCTGCGCGGAAGAGGGCGCCCGAGTTGTCATCAGCGACAAGCACGAGCGGCGACTCACCGAGTCGGCGAAGTCGTTGGGAGTCCTCGGCGTGCCGTGCGACGTGACCCGCGAAGACGACGTGCAGGCGATGTTCGACGCCGCGTCGGGCGAACTCGGCGACATCGACGTCGTCGTGAACAACGCGGGCTTGGGCGGCACCGCGGAGCTGCACACGATGACGGACGAGCAGTGGGCCGTCGTGCTCGACGTGACGCTCAACGGCACGTTTCGGTGCACGCGCGCCGCCCTCGTCCACATGTACGCGCGCGGGCGTGGCGCGATCGTGAACAACGCGTCCGTGCTCGGCTGGCGGGCGCAACGAGGTCAGGCGCACTACGCGGCCGCCAAGGCGGGCGTGATGGCGCTCACGCGTTGCGCAGCCATGGAAGCCGCGGCGCACGGCGTCAGGGTGAACGCGGTCGCGCCGAGCCTGGCGATGCACGAGAACCTCGCCAAGGTGACGTCCCAGGACGTGCTCGACGATCTCGCGACGCGCGAGGCGTTCGGCCGCTGGGCCGAGCCGTGGGAGGTCGCGAACGTGATCGTGTTCCTCGCGTCCGACTACTCGGGCTACATGACCGGCGAGATCGTGTCGGTCAGCAGTCAGCACCCGTAACCGCCACGAACTTGCGTCAGTTTCCCGCGTTATACGCGATGAATTGACGCAACTTCGGGGTCAGGTGGGCGTGGCGGCCGCGAGGTAGGGGGGTGGCTCGCCGCCACCGTGGACGAGGAGGTTGGCGCCGCTCACGTAGGCCGCGAGGGGTGACGCGAGGAACAGGCACGCGTCGCCGACCTCGCTCGGGACCGCGAGGCGACCCATCGGGATCGTCGCGCTCACGCGTGCGATGCCGTCCTCGTCGCCATAGAACAAGTGAGCCTGCTCGGTGCGGATGAGTCCCACGCTGATGCAGTTGACGCGCACTTTGGGGGCCCACTCCATCGCCGCGGTCATGGTGAAGTTGACGAGCCCCGCCTTCGCCGCGCTGTACATCGCGGACGTCGGCGACGGGCGGAGCCCACTCACGCTGCTGATGTTGACGATCGAGCCGCCCTCGCCCTGTTGCATCCAGTAGTTGGTGCGTTGCGAGCAGAACACCCCTGCCAGGAGGTTGAGTGCGACCACGCGCTCGGAGAAGCGCGGTGGAGAGGTCGTCGTGTCGGCCGGCGGCGCGCCACCGGCGTGGTTGACGAGTACGTCGATGCTGCCGGCTTGCTCGACGACCGAGTCGACCATCGCCCATGCGGCATCGCCGTCGCGAAGATCGGCGCTGAGGAACGTCCAGTCGTGCGGCAGGTCGTCGACCAGCTTCCGCGCGCAGACGACGACGCTCGCGCCGACGTCGGCGAACCGCTGCGCGATGCCGCGCCCGACGCCTCGGGTGCCGCCGGTGACGAGCACGACCTTGCCGTAGTAGTCGATCTCCACGCTCATTGTGACCCGCTCTCGGTCGCCGCGACGCGGGTACCGTACCCATTCGATGCCAGCGACACGTGACCTCGAAGGGAAGGTGGCGATCGTCACCGGCGCGAGCAAGGGCGGCATCGGCACCGCGATCGCGGAGCGCTTCGGCGCAGCGGGCGCGAAGGTCGCCGTGGCAGCCCGCACTCGTTCGGGGCTCGAGGAGGCCCTCGAGCTCGTCGAGAACGCGGGGTCGAGCGGTGTCATCTATGTCGTCGACCTCTCGCGGCCCGATGGTGGGCGCGACAGGCTCGTCGCCGACGTCGAACGCGACCTCGGTCCCGTCGACGTTCTCGTGAACAACTCCGCGCTCGGCGGATACAGGCCGTTCGAGGAGTGGACGTTGGCGCAGTTGCAGAAGGTCCAGGAGGTCAACAACTGGTCGGCGTGGCTACTCGCGCAACACGCACTTCCCGGAATGCGTGCACGAGGCTACGGCGCCGTCCTCAACATCAGCTCCGCATCGGCCGAGCTCCCCGAGGGACCGCCGTTTCCGCACACCGCCCCGGCCCGGGCGGGCTCGGCGTACGGTTCGACGAAGGCGATGCTCAACCGATGGACGGTCAGCCTCGCGGTCGAGACGCACGGGCAGGGCATCCAGGTGAACGCACTCTCGCCGCAACGAGCCGCCGCGACGGCGTCGCTCGTCGGCAACGCCTGGTTCCCCGAGATCTACTTCGAGCCGCTCGACACGATGGCGGAGGCCGCGCTGGCGCTCGTTGCCGGTGACCCGAGCGCGCTGACGGGTCGAGTCGCGTACAGCCTTGCGCTGCTCGCCGAGTTGCAACGTCCGGTGTACGACCTCCGGGGCCGTGACCTGGTCGAGGGATGGCAGCCCGCCGACCTCCCCGCCATCATCGCCGCCCAGGACGCCGAGGCGGCGCGACGCGACGCCGAAGCCGAGGCCGCGGCCGCCGCGACGCGGGCCCAGCCGCGCTCGGACGGGACGTCGCCGGACTCAGCCGAGCTCGCGGTCGAGTAGCGCGAGGAGGTCGTCGAGCGCAGGTCGCGGGTCCTCGCCCACCACGATGCCGTGCATCCCGAGATTGCGCGCCGCGACGACATTGCCCTCGTAGTCGTCCAGGAAAACCGCGTGCGACGGCTCTGCCACCGAGAGCCGTTCGAGCGCGGCCCGGTAGATCGCCGGGTTCGGCTTGCGCACGCCTTCGTGCGACGAGTCGACGACCGTGTCGAAGAGCTCGTCGAGAGGGAGCTGGCTCCGCCACGCGTCGCCGTACTCGCGGATGTTGTTGGTGATGATGCCCGTGCGCAACCCCCGCGCCCGCACCGCACGGACTGCCTCCACGACGACGCTCCGATCGACGTCGTCACCGCGCATTCGCCCGAACATCTCGGCGAGGTCGAAGCGGTACCCGGCTGCCTCCACCGCCGCGCTGATCTCGGCCCACGTCTCGCCGATCGAGATCTCGCCGCGCTCGCACCGGTGCCACGGATGGTCGCTGTCGTCGTCGTACGAGCCGAACACGATCTCGCGGAAGAACGCGGGCTCAGCGCCCAGTGCGTGCGCGTAGGCGTTGATGGCCCCGAACGGCGACGGCGTGAAGATCCCGCCGTAGTCCCACAGCACCGCTTCGATCGGCATCCCGTTTCTCCGACCTCCCGTCCGTTCTGGCGTCCTCAGGTCGCGCAGAGGGCGACCGGGGACGCCAAAACGATTGGGGGGACAGTACGCTGCCCGGCCGTGGGGATCACGTCGACCGTCGACGAGCGCGGAATCGCGGAGGTCGTCGTCGACTACCCACCGGTGAACGCGCTTTCGGTTGACGGCTGGTTCGAGCTTGCGCGCACGATCACCGGTCTCGGGACCGACGATGACGTGCGCGTCATGATGCTGCGCGCCGAAGGGCGCGGATTCAACGCCGGCGTGGACATCAAGGAGATGCAGACCACCGAGGGCTTCGACGCGCTGATCGGCGCCAACAAGGGCTGCTTCGCCGCCTTCGCCGCGGTGTACGACTGCCCCGTTCCGGTGATCGCCGCCGTCCACGGCTTCTGTCTCGGCGGCGGCATCGGGCTCGTCGGTAACGCCGACATCATCGTGGCGAGCGACGACGCCTACTTCGGTCTGCCCGAGGTCGACCGCGGCGCGCTCGGGGCGGCCACGCATCTCTCGCGCCTCGTGCCCCAGCACAAGATGCGGGCAATGGTGTACACGAGCGCCACCGCGACCGCGGCCGAGCTCCACGCGTTCGGTTCCGTGCTGCGAGTGGTGCCGCGCGAGGAGCTGCGAGACGCCGCGGTCGAGCTCGCGGCGAGCATCGCGTCGAAGTCGCCCAGGGTGATCCGCGCCGCCAAGGAGAGCCTGAACGGCATCGACCTCTGGGACGTCAAGCACTCGTATCGCTTCGAGCAGGGTTTCACCTTCGAGCTCAACCTCTCCGGCGTGTCCGACGAATTGCGCGATGCCTTCGTCGAGGGGCGCGACTCCGGTAATTCCGGCTGATGGCGGACAAGCGCGTCACCGAAGCGGAGATCGTCGGCGAACTGCGCGACGGAATGACGATCGGGATCGGCGGGTGGGGGTCGCGGCGCAAACCGATGAGCCTCGTGCGTGCCATTGCCCGCTCGCCGCTTCGTGATCTCACGATCGTGAGCTACGGAGGACCCGACGTCGGTCTCCTGTGCGCGACGGGCAAGGTCAACAAGGTCGCGTACTCGTTCTGTTCACTCGACAGCATCGCCCTCGAGCCACACTTCCGGAAGGCCCGCGAGGCGGGCGAGATCGCGACGCTCGAGCTCGACGAGGGCATGTTCCTCCTCGGGCTCCAGGCGGCCGCGTGGCAGCTGCCATTCCTCCCGACTCGTGTCGGGCTCGGCTCCGACGTCGTGGAGCGCCAGGAGGAGATCCGCACGGTGGCGTCGCCCTACGACGACGGCGAGGAGCTCGTCGCCGCGCCGGCGTTGAACCTCGACGTCGCGCTCGTGCACATGCATCGCGGCGATGCGCGCGGCAACGGCCTGTATCTCAACGTCGATCCCTACTTCGACGACCTCTTCTGCATGGCCGCGCCGAAGGCGTTCATGAGCGTCGAGCACATCGTGCCCACCGAGGATCTCGAGTCGTTCGGTCCGATCCAAACGTTGAAGATCAGCCGACTGATGACCCGCGGTGTGATCGAAGCGCCGGGCGGCGCCCACTTCACCGAGTGCGTACCCGATTACGAACGTGACGAGGCTTTCCAGCGCGAGTACGCGAACACGGCGAGGGACCCCGACGCGTGGAAGGCGTGGAAGGCGAAGTACGTCGATTGCGGTGATCACGACGAGTACCGGAAGGTGGTCGGGTTGTGAGCGAGGTGGCGCGCGCGGACGTGTGTGCAGTCGCGATCGCCGACACCTTCCGCGGTGACGGCGAGATCATGGCGAATCCGATCGGCAACCTGCCGATGATCGGCGGTCGCGTCGCCCGCGCGGTCTTCGAACCGGATCTGGTGATGACCGACGGCTTCGCGTTGCTCGTGGCGAACGCCATGCCGATCGGTGTCGACGACGCGCCCAAGGTCATCGAGGGTTGGAATCCCTACCGGACCATGTTCGACGTGGTGTGGTCGGGACGGAGGCACGTCGTGATGGGAGCTTCGCAGATCGATCCGTTCGGCAACCAGAACCTGGCCTTCATCGGCGACTGGCACAAGCCGCGGAACCAGCTCCTCGGCATGCGCGGCGCGCCCGGGAACACGGTCCTCCACACCACGAGCTACTGGGTGCCGAACCACTCGCCCCGTGTGTTCGTCGAGAAGGTCGACGTCGTATCCGGCGTCGGCTACGACCGGGCCGCGAAGCTCAGCGAGTTCGTGCGCACCCACCACGAGATCCGGCGCGTCGTCACCAACCTCGCGGTGCTCGATTTCGCGACGCCCGACCACCGCATGCGCCTGGCGAGTGTGCACCCGGGAGTGACCGTGGATGACGTCGTGGCCGCGACGAGCTTCGACCTCGTGATCGACAGTGACGTGCCCGAGAGCCGCCCGCCGACCGACCAGGAGCTCTCGGTGATCGAGGAGGTCGACCCCAACGGCATCCGACACCAGGAGATCCGCGGCTGATGCATCCAAGGCTCCACACGCGGCTCTGCGATCTGTTCGGCATCGACGTCCCGATCGTGCAGACCGGGATGGGGTGGGTGGCGGGTCCGCGGCTCGTGTCGGCCACGGCGAATGCCGGCGCGCTCGGGATTCTCGCCAGCGCGACCATGGACTTCGAGCAACTGCAGCGCGCGATCAGCGAGGTGAAGTCGCGGACGACGCGTCCGTTCGGCGTGAACCTCCGCGCCGACGCCGTCGACATCCACGACCGCATCAAGCTCGTGATCAACGAAGGCGTGAAGGTGGCGAGCTTCGCGCAAGCACCACGCGAAGACCTCATTGGCGCGCTCCACGACGGCGGGGTGCTCGTCGTTCCTTCGATCGGCGCCAAGCGCCACGCCGAGAAGGTGCTCGCCTGGGGCGTCGACGCGGTGCTCGTCCAGGGTGGGGAGGGCGGCGGTCACACCGGTCCGGTGGCGACCACCCTCCTGTTGCCGCAGGTGGTCGACACAGTGCAAGGAGCCGTGCCCGTGATCGGGGCCGGCGGGTTCTTCGACGGCCGTGGGCTCGTCGCCGCGCTCGCCTACGGGGCCGACGGGATCGCGATGGGAACGCGCTTCCTGCTGACCGCCGACTCGGCGGTGCCCGACTCCGTGAAGCAGTTCTACCTGGGCAAGAGCGTCACGGAGACCGTCGTGACCACTCAGGTCGACGGGGTGCCGCACCGCGTCCTCCACACCGACCTCGTCGACGAGCTCGAGTCGGGCCGCGGGAGAATCTGGGCGCTTCCGCGCGCGCTCCGCAACGCGCTGGCGTTCCGGCGCATGACCGGCATCCCGCTCGCCGACATGGTCCGGGAGGGTCTCGCGATGCGCAAGTCGATGGGGCTCACCTGGACGCAGACGCTGATGGCGGCCAACACGCCGATGCTGCTGAAGGCCGCGCTCGTCGACGGCAAGGTGCAGTCGGGCGTGATGGCGAGCGGCCAAGTCGTCGGAATGATCGACGACCTGCCGACGTGCCAGGAGCTCGTGGATCGCATCATCGCCGACGCCGAGAAGGTCCTGAGGAATCTGGAGCTGAGCGGCCGCGAGGCGGGTAGCCCGCCGAGCAGCGAAGCGGGGCCGAGCGGCCCGGCGCCGCAGGCGGAGTGAGCGGAAATTTGGAGGGCGTGACATGACGACGGACACCGGCCCGGTCGTGCTGAAGGGGGTCGAAGGAGTGCGCGCGGCGGTCGGCCGCCACTTCGGCTACAGCGAGTGGATGGAGATCACACAGGATCGGGTCAACCTGTTTGCCGAAGCGACTGGCGACTTCCAGTGGATCCATGTCGACGTCGAGCGCGCGAAGGCCGAGTCCCCGTTTGGCGGGCCGATCGCGCACGGTTACCTCACGATGTCGCTGTCGAACATGCTCGTGCCGACCGTCGTCACGACCGAAGGGTTTGCGATGGGCATCAACTACGGCGCTGACCGCGTGCGTTTCCCCGCTCCGGTGCCGGTCGGCGCGCGCATCCGCGCGGGAGTGGAGCTGATCGAGGCCACGGACGTGCCAGGCGGTATCCAGACGAAGATGCAGATCACCATGGAGGTCGAGGGTGGCGAGAAGCCGGCGTGCGTGATCGAGTCGCTCTCACGATGGGTGATCTGACCCATTCAGGTAGGTGTGATCCTGCTGAGCTGACGCCCGTACCGGCTTCCGACCGTCTAACGTGGGCGGGCGTGTGCGGAGGCGGGCGGCCATGAGCAGCGATCTCGTGCACCTTCCGCCATTGCGTCAGATGGCGCTCCGCGCGTTCCCGCGGTTGGTCGAGGGCGTCCTGGTGCCCACTGCGCTGTTCCTGCTCCTGCTCAACGTGTCCGGGGTCGGGGCAGCGATCCTGGGGGGCTTGGCGTGGTCGACCTCGGTCATCCTCATCCGTCGCATCATGGGCCGGCGGGTGCCCGCGCTGGTGCTGGTCGGACTCGGGGTCCTGCTCTTGCGCAGCGTGCTCGCCCTCGCCACGGGGAGCAGCTTCCTCTACTTCCTGCAGCCGACTCTCGGGACGGGCACGGCAGGCCTGGTGCTGCTCGGGTCGGCCCTGCTCGGGCGTCCGCTCATCCTCCGGCTGGCCCGCGACTTCTGTCCCTTGCCGGCCGACACGATGGGCGATCCGCACCTACGGCGCTTCTTCCTCGGGATCTCCTTCTTCTGGGGCGTGACGCAACTCCTGAACGCCGCGGTGACGTTGTGGCTGCTCGTGAACGCGTCCGTGGGCATGTATGTGGTCACCCGCACCGCGATGTCGTGGACGCTCACCATCGTGGGCATCGCGATCTCGCTGGTGTGGTTCATGCGGGTGCTGCGGCGGCGGCAGGAGCACGCGCTCATCCCCATCGAGGTGCGGATCTGACGTAACGTCGCCGACATGACGAGCGGTGACACGAACGACCTGGCACTCGGACGTCCGGGAACACCGGTCGTCGTCACGGGAGGCGCATCGGGCATCGGCCGCGCGACCTGTCGCGCCCTTGCGGCGGTCGGCCGCGGCGTCGCGGCATGGGATCTGAACGGCACGGGCGCAAAGGAGACGGCGGCCGAGTGTGCCGACCGCTTCGGCGTGAGCAGCACGTCGCTCGAGATCGACGTGCGCGACGCCGACTCGATCGCAGCCGGCGTGCAGCCAACGCTCGACGCGCTCGGCGCGGTGGGGGGGCTCGTGCACGCAGCGGGCATTCCGATGGCTCCGACGGACCACCCGCTCGACTTCGCGGGCTTCGACACCGTCCTCCAGATCAACCTCCGCGCCGAAGCCTCGTTGGTGCAGGCGTTCCTTCCCGCGCTCCGCGATGCACAACCGGGCGCGGCCGTGGTCGGGATCGCGTCGATCGAAGGTTTGATCGGCCACGGTGCCATTCCCGCGTACACCGCGTCGAAACACGGTGTGATCGGGCTCACCCGCTCGCTCGCACACGCACTCGGCAAAGAGGGGATCCGCGTGAACGCGGTCTGTCCCGGCTATATCGAGACGCCGATGTTCGCGCCAGCGGTCTCGGCGCCCGGGGCGCGCGAGTCCTATCTTGCGAAGATCCCGATCGGGCGTCTCGGCGCGCCCGAGGACGTCGCCCGCCTCGTGCGATTCCTGCTGTCCGACGAGGCGAGCTACATCCACGGGTCCGCGGTCGTCGTCGACGGCGGTGTCACGGCCTCGGGCGGTCAGGAGTACGCCGGCGGACTGTAAGAGCGCGAGTCATGCTTGGGACTCTTGTCAGAATCGGCCGCGCTCAGGTCGACGTCTGTTGACTCCTGTTCTGCCGGCGGCTACGACGGGAATGCCGTGGGCGAGAGCTTGCTGAGTTCGGCCGTAACCGCCGTTCGTGACCATGACGTCGACCTTCGGCAGCAATTCGGAGAAGGGAATGAACGGCTCGAGCCGCACATCGGCGCAAGTAGCGATCAGGTATCGCCACCGCGGATATCCCTCCGGTCGTGCCGACGAGCAGGAGGTCGTCGTCGGCAAGGGCCTCGATCGTCGGGTACAACAACATGGAGGGGTCGACCGTCACGGTGCCCTGGGTCACGAGCACCACCGGACGGCTCCCGTCGAGCTCGTCCCACCACGCCGGTCCACTGAATGCCCCAGTGGGCTCCGGAACCAGGACACCGATGAACTCGACTGTCGACAAGGAAGTAGCGGAGGTCGAACTTCAGCTGGCTGAGCCGGGGCCTGAGCTTCGCCCGACCGGGGAACGTTGCATTGACGTCAGCTTCGTCAAAATCCAGTCCTCGGCGGAACGGCGCGAACCATTGCTCCCGAACAGCACGCGCATCTGTTCAGCCGACGTGAGCGTCGAGCACCTCGCGTGCGATGAGTTCCTCGAGGTACCGGTCGTTCCACCACGAGATCTGCAGTTGCTTCGCGCGCCGGAAATACAGCTGGATGTCGTACTCGACGGTGAAGCCGACGCCGCCGAAGATCTGCTGCGCGGTCGCGGTCACGTCGCGGAAGGTCTGACACGCGAACAGCTTCGCCATGGGCGCGAGCTTGGTGATCGGACGGTCGACCGTGCGCGCCCACGCCGCTTCCCAGACGAGGGTCTCGGCGCCGTCGACCGCGGTGGCCGCGTCCGACAAGTAGTGGGCCAGCGACTGGAACGCGCCGAGCGGCTTGTCGAATTGGTGACGGTCCTTGGCATATTGCGTTGCGATCGCGTGCGCGTACTGCGCGCCGCCGACGGCCTGAGCTGCGAGCAGGATGATGCCCTCGTGCATCGTGTCGTCCCATACCGGCCATGCCTCGCCCGGTCGGGCGAGCATTGCGTCGCCGTCGACCCGGGCCTGCTCGAAGTCGACCTGGTACTGCGTGTCGGACGAGATCGTGAACTGCTGGGTGAGCGCGACGCCGTCAGCCCGAGGGTCGACCACGAAGTAGGTCAGCCCGTCGTCGGTGCGCGCGAGCACGACGAGGCGGTCAGCCGCGGACGCGAACGGAACGTGACGCTTGGTGCCGCTGAGGCGCCAGCCGTCGCCGTTGGCCTCGGCCCGCAGTTGGACCCCGGCGGGGCCGAAGCCGCGGCCGGGCTCCAACCACGCGGTGGTGAACACCATTTCCCCGGCGGAGATGGCGGGCAGCCAGTCGTCGCGCTGCTGCACGGAGCCAGCGCGCGCGATAACGCCCGCGCTCATCACCGAGCTCGCGAAGTGCGGCGACGGCGCCAGGCTGCGCCCGAGCTCTGTGTAGACGATCATCGCGTCGAGCATCGTCATGCCGCTGCCGCCGTACTCCTCCGGCAGCGTCATGCCGAGCAGGCCGAGCTCCGCGAGCTGCTCCCAGAACTTCTCCGGGTAGCCCACCGGGTCGTTCTCCAACTGGCGCACGATCTCCAGTCCCGCGTAGCGCGCGCATACGCCGGCGACGGTTTCGCGCAGCAGTTCCTGTTCGGGCGTGAAGTCGAGATCCATCCGTGGCGCGCCTCTCTACTTCTTCGCGTGCTCGGTTTGAGGCTTCCAGCGTTCGCCGCGCCGCGCCCAGGGGTTGTCATCGGGTGTCGTGGGGACGGCGACGCGTGCACTGCCGGACGCGCGCTTGTCGCCGTCGACCTCGAGGGCGAACTCGATCTCGACCCAGCCGCATCCGCCGACGTCGGTTTCCACGTTGGTGACCGTACCGGTGATCACCATCGTCTCGCCGGGGAACACCGGACTGCCCATGTTGAACCCGAGCCTTCCCAACCGACCAGCGGGCCCCGTCCAGTCGGTGATGTAGCGCTCGAAGAAGGCCGCTTCGCCGGTGCTGTTCAGGAAGATGTCACGTACACCATTGCGTTCGACCGCGAACTTGTGATCGTGGTGCATCGGGCGCCAGTCACGCCCGCCGACCGCACCGAGCACGACGGTGGTCGCGGTCACGTCGTACTCGAGCGGCGGCAGTGCCTCGCCGACGTTGACGTCACCCAGTAGCCGCGACGTGGTTGCGGCGGTCACCGGGTCGCCTCGTGCTGTTGGTCGGGCTTGCGATAGCCGAACCCCGTCCACGTCTCGACGCCGACGAGCTCGCCCCGCTGGTTGCGGTACTCCACGTCGATCACCCAGAAACGGCCGGTGCCGACGCGCGCCGTTTTCACGTCGCTCACGGAGCGGAGCTTCTGCCCGCTCGTGATGCGATCGCCCGGTCGGACCGGCTCGTAGAACGTCATGACGTAGTCGCTCATGATCCCCTCGGGTAGGCCGAACGCACCCTTCATGTCGAAGTGCACCTGCAGCGGCACCTTCGGCTCCGATCGTCCGGGAGCCCAGTGGTGCGGGCGGAACCAGGCCGAGAGCATCGAGGGTGGCGCGACCGGACCCCCGGTCAATTCGTCGGCGACGCCGTCGTCCCAGAACAGTGGGTTGCCGTTCTCGGCCGCCGAGCAGTACGTCCAGAAGTAGCCGCGCTCCACCGGGAAGTCGGCCTCCTCTTCGTACTGCAAGACGTCCATCACCTTGGCCACGTCGTCGGGAAGCCCGGCGTCGTCAGCTCCGCTCATGCAATCGCTCCCGCGGCTCGCAGGGCGGCGCACTCCTCGGCGCTGAAGCCGATGGCGCACAAGAGCTCGTCGGTGTCGGTGACGGTCGCGTCGCGCACTTCGTACGGACCGGGGGGTGCGGCGGTGGTGCCGGCGAACAACGGACCGACCTGGCGGAACGTGCCGTGGTCCGGGTGCTTCGCCTCGACGAACGCGCGTCGGGCTGCGAACTGTGGGTCGGCGACGACTTCGGGCACCGAGAGCACCGGCGCGACGCAGGTGTCGGCGGGGGCGAGCTCAGCGGCCCAAACGTCGCGGTCCTTGGTGAGGAACATCCGGCGCAGGTCGGCGCGGATGCGGTCCTGCACGGCGTCGTCGGTCTGGCGCTCGATCCACTGGTCGAGCCCGAGCGCACGGCACAGGTTGGCCCAGAAGCGCGGCTCGATCGCGGCGACGGTCAGCCACTTGCGGTCCCGCGTGGAATAGCTGTCGTAACAGGCGTAGCGACCCGTGAGGAGACCGTGCCGCGGCCCGGGCACCGCGCCGGTGGCGAGGTACTCGTCGACCTGGAGCGCCATGAGTGCGAGCACGCCGTCTGCGACGGACACGTCGAGATATGCACCGGTACCGGTTGTCGCCCGGCGGACAAGCGCGGCGAGGATCGCCATCACCGCGTGCATGCCGCCGCCGGCACTGTCGGCGACGGTCGCGCCCGGGATCGGCGGCCCGCCACCTTCGGCCGGGCCCGTGCAGTCGAGGTACCCACCGGTCGCGAGGTAGTTCAAATCGTGGCCGGCGCGGTCCGCGTAGGGACCGGTCTGGCCGAAGCCCGTGGTGGAGCAGTAGATCACGCGGTGGTTGCGGTCCGAGACCGTCGTCCAACCGATCCCGAGACGGTCGACGACGCCCGGGCGGAAGCTCTCGATGACGACGTCGGCGGCGTCGGCGAGCCGTAGAAATGCTTCGCGTCCGTCGCGATGCTTGAGGTCGAACAGCGCGCGCTGCATGCCACGATGCGCGCTGTAGGAGTGGAACGGCGGCACGATCTGCACGTCCTGCTGATCGGGAACCGGACCCACCTTCACGACACGCGCCCCGTAATCGCCGAGCCAGCGCGACGCGCGCGCCGCCGGGCCGACGCTCGCGAGGTCGAGCACCGTGATGCCGTCGAGCATCCCACCGGTCATGGCGGTCAGAAGTTCTTGGGGAGGCCGAGCTTGCGGCGGGCGATGATGTTCTTCTGGATCTCCGAGCCGCCGCCGCCGACGGTGTCGATCACGGTGTAGCGGTACGTCGACTCGGCGCGTCCCTTCATCGGCGCATCGTCGGTGTGCACACGGAGCTGCGAGCCGGGCGCGCCAATGTCCATCGACGCATTCGCGAGCCGCTGCGAGAGTTCGGTCGCGAACAGCTTGTACTCCGAAGCCTCCGCGGTGGGGGGTGCGCCGCCCTTCATCGACTTGGCGACGAAGCGCAAGCCGAGCAACCGCGCGACCTCGGCGTCGGTAGCGAGCCGCGCGATCTGCTTGCGCACGACCGGGTCGTCGCGCAACGGCTCGTCGTCGACGGTCTCGGCCGCGACGTAGTCGCAGAGGAGATCGAGTCGCTGCGCGATCGGCGAGAAGGTGAACATCGTGAACCGCTCGAGGTCCAGCGCCTCGGAGATGTACTGGAAGCCGTGGTTGAGGTCGCCGACGACATAGTCGTCGGGCACAAAGACGTCGTCGAAGAAGACGTCGTTGGTGCGTTCGTCGCCCATCGTCCAGATCGGGTTGATCGTGATTCCCGGGTGGTCGAGGGGCACGAGGAAGAGCGTGATGCCCGTGTGCTTCGATGCCTCCGGGTCGGTGCGCGCGCCGACCCAGTACCAGTCGGCGAAGTGCGCCGATGTCGTCCAGGTCTTCTGGCCATTGAGGCGCCAGCCGTCGCCGTCGCGGGTGGCCCTGAGCTTCATCGACGCGGCGTCGGAGCCGGCGTCGGGCTCGCTGTACCCCACAGCGAAGTCGATGTCGTGGCGCAGGATCTGCGGGAGGAACTCCTTCTTCATCTCTTCGCTGCCGTGGCGGAGGATCGTCTTGCCGATGATGCCCACGCCCTTGCCGATCTGCGGGCCTCCGCGCGCGGCGAGCGCTTCGTTGAGCAGGTACTCGTAGACTCCGTCGCCTTCTTGTCCGCCCCACTCCTTCGGCCACGTGATGCCGAGCCACCCCTGCCCGGCGACTTTCCGCATGAACGCGCGGCGATCAGGTGTGTCGGCGATCTGCGCCATGTTCTCCCGCGTGACGTCGAAGAGTTCTGGGTCGTCGTTGGCGTCGAGGAACGCCTCGACTTCGTCACGGAACGCCAGCTGCTCGGGGCTGAAGTCGAAGTCCATAGCGGCGTTCAGCCTACCGACCATTCTCGTTTTGGCGTCACAGACCGTCGATATACACCAGTTGCTCACGCCAAAACGATCGCTAGGTGCGGAAGCGCCAGGCGAGGTGGTCGCGTCGGGCCGCGACCTCCTCGGTGCGTTCCGCCGCGTCGACCGCCGGCGTGTCGTCGGGGAGCACGCGGCGGGCGTCGTCGGCCGGTACCACATCGGCCGCGAGGGTGGGCAGCTTGGTGCCCCAGAAGTACCGGAAGTTGACGAGCCCTTCGCGGCGCCCTTCGGTGTCGAGCCAGTTGGGCACGCCAGGGTCGTCGTGCGCGACGACCACGTGGAAGCGCCCGTCCGCGCCGAGGTCCATCTGCCGGTGGTTCCGGCTCGTGACCTTGCCGACGTCGTAGGGCTCGAACCACGTCATGCCGTACAGCTGCAGACTCCAGTAGCGCGCGTCAGGCACGTCGGCGTGCACGTGGAGCGCCTCACCGGGAGCGAGGTCGTAGAAGCAGAAGCCGAACTGCGACAGCTGCAGGCCGCGCGGCACATCGATCTTGTCGCCGAAGGTGTTGTCGCGCTGCTTCGCGCGCGCGTCGAGCATGTACTGGTTCCAGAAGACGATCGACCGCTCGGTGAGGTCGAGCGCTTCCACCATCGCGTCGGAGAACGTCGGCGGCGGGCGCCGGGGCCGGCCGCCGAGACACTCGATCGTGAACGTGGCCGGCTCGACCGGCTGCCAGTCGAAGTAGTACTCCCGAATCGAGCACATGATGGCGCCGTCGGGAAGTGGAACTCGGTTGGGCTCGTCGCCCTCGCCGCCGAGCAGGATCGTGAAGTCGTCGCCTGCTGTGATGCCGATGTCGGAGGCCGTGAGCTCGGTGAGCGTCGCCGGCGTGTCCGTGTGCCGGAAGCCCGCGCGGATCGCAAGCGCGAACTCCTCGCAAGACCGCATCTTCCCGCAGATGCGGTACGTGCATCCGGGATCGACCCGGGCGTGGCGGTACACGTTGTCGGCGTTGGGCCCGCCCCACATGGTGACGAGGTCGTTCTGGCGCTGGAAGATCGGCCGCGTCGGGTCGCCGTGACCGACGGCCCACTCCAACCAGCACAGCGCTTGTTGCCCGA
Organism: Actinomycetota bacterium; assembly: GCA_046727575.1. Taxonomy (GTDB): domain Bacteria; phylum Actinomycetota; class Acidimicrobiia; order IMCC26256; family DASPTH01; genus DASPTH01. Next base: position 17,139 of record JBKPCV010000159.1, on the reverse strand, counting down.
GGTGGCGGAACCCTTCGTCGAGATCGATCGGCGGGCCTGGGAAGTCGTCGCTCACGATGCGCGCCCCGAGCGCGTCGAGTCCGTTCGACCAATCACTCCACGCCGCTTGCGCGTCGGGTTTCACCTCGGGGTCACACCTCGTTCTGGACGTCGAAGCAAGCCTGGTACCGCGCAAACCGCGCGCGCACGTCGACCGGATCGGCTCCGAGGTCTTCGAACGAGTAGCGGTGCTCGCCGTGCTCACCCTGCGGGTGCGCGTCGAGGTAGGCGCGCATCGCCGATTCGGTGTCGGCGGTGAGCGGCGTGCCCATCGCCTTCGCCACCGCCCCGACGGTACCGATGGGATCGGCCATGAACGCGCGGTAGTGCGTGTGGTGCACGTTGACCCCGTCCAGCGCGCCGCTCTCGGTGAGGTCGACCAGCCGATCGAGTGACCGGCTGTAGAGGTCGGCGTGATAGCGGCCGATGTCGGCGAAGTCGACGTGGTCGCTGTGGGTCCATCGCATCGTCGCCACCAAGCTCGTGACCGACGGCAGCACCGCGAGCGGGTCGCGGTGCGTCACCACGAGGTTGGCATCCGGGTACACCGCGAGGAGCACGGGCAGGGAATGCAGGTGGACCGGTGACTTCAGCACCCAGTGCACGTTCCGTGAGCGTCGCTGCAGGACCTGGAGCACGAGACGGTGCCATTCGTACGCCGCCGTCATGTCGCATGACGCGAGCCAGTGCACGTAGCTCGGCACGTGATACCGCGCGGTGAACTCCTCGGACAGGAACTCGAACGACATTGCCGATACGCATTCCTTGTGCATGCGCCCGCGGTATTCGTGGATGGCGTCGAGTGTGCCCGTCACGAGCGCGGGCATGCGGAGCTCTCGGTCGGCGAGGACGACGCGCGCGTCGTCGGGAAAGGACGTCGGGTCCGGCGGCGGCACGGGGCGCAGCAGCTCCCATCCCTCGGGCACGCGTGCGGCGGGGTCCTGGGCGAGGAGCGCGTGCAGGATCGTCGTGCCGGTGCGGGGCGCGCCTGTGACGAACACCGGCGCCTCGACGATCTCGTCGCGTACGCCCGGATCCTGATGCACGTAGGCAACCGTCTGCGCGCGCACCGTGAGGAGGCGGACGATGAAGCGGCGCGTGATCCAGCGCCCGAGGATCGTGAGCTCCGCCTCTCCCTCGAGCGCGGGCAGCAGCACTCGCAGTGGCTCGAGGAAGGCGTCGTCACCGAAGCCGTCGACGCCCCGGCCGTCGATCCCGAGCTCGGCGCGCGCTTCATCGAGGAGCGCCTTGCGTTCGAGCGGCAGGCTGGCGACGTCGGCGATCGGGAGAATGGTGCCCGCGTTCACCGCGCGCACCCACTCGGGACGGGGCGGGGGCTGCCAGACCATGCGGAACGCAGTCCGGCTACTCGTCGGGCGACGTGACGATGGCGCCGTCCTTCGCCAACCGGGCGAGCGCCTCGTCGTCGAGACCGAGCTCCTCCTGCAACACTTCGACCGTGTGCTCACCGACCCACGGCACCCGCGTTTCCGGTCCCTCCGCGACCGCCGACATCTTCACAGGGTTGCCCGGGATGAGCACCGGCTGCGCGACGCCGTCCGTGCGTTCCATCTCGACGAGCATGTTGCGCGCGGTGAGGTGCGGATCGACGCGCACTTCAGCCGACGACTGACAGGGGCTGGCGGCGATGCCGGCGTCGCTGAGCGCGTGCGCTGCCTCCAGCTTGGTGAGCCCCTGCGCCCACGTCTCGATCGCCGGCCTGAGCAGGTCCTCGACGTGCTCGCCCCACTGCTCGCGCGTCGCGAAGCGCGGGTCGTCGAGCCACTCGGGGTGACCGACGAGGTGCGCAAGGCGCTCGAACTGATGCTCGCGCACGAGTTGCAGCACGAAGAATCCGTCCGTGGCCTGGAACGTGTCGAGCACGAGCGCCTTGTTGTCGAGCAGGTGCTCCAAGCCGAGCGACCCGAGGTTCATGACGATGTCGGTCATCGCGGTGGTCGCGTCGAACATGGAGACGTCGACGTGCTGGCCGATGCCGCGCGCGTCGCGGTGGCGGAGCGCAGCCAACGTGCCGATGACCGCAAACAGAGCCGACGCAATGTCGCCGAGCGCGCCCACCGGGTTTGCACGCGGTCGTTGGCCCTCCGGCCGCGTGTATTCGTAGATGCCCGACACCGCTTCGGCCATCGACGCGTACGCCGGCCACTCTGCGTACGGTGACTCGACGAGGTTTCCCGCACCCGACACCGACACGTAGACCACCGTCGGATGCACGGACCGGAGGTCCGAGTAGCCGAGACCGAGACGGTCTGCGGTGCCCGGCTTGAAATTCTCCGCGACCACGTCGAAGCGCGGCGCCATCCGTAGCACGAGCTCTCGCCCGGCCGGATGCTTCAGGTCGACCGCGACGCTCCGTTTGTTCAGGTTGTTGCGCAGGAACGTCGCGCCGACCAGTCGGCCGTACGGATCCTTCATGCCCGGTAGTGATCCGCGTCCCGACTCGCCGGTCGGCGGCTCGATCTTCACCACCTCTGCACCGAGACGGCTGAGCAACTGCGTGGCGTAGGGGAGTGCCTGCATCTGCTCGAGCGCCAGCACCCGGATGCCGTCGAGCGGCTTCCCGTTCTCGACCGTGCCCGCGTTCGCGACGTCCCCGAGTTTCACGAGGCCGGAGGATACCCGGCGTTGTGCCAGCATCTCCCGGGAGGCGGATGACGCGACAAGGAGCAACGATGACAGAAGCCCGACCACTCGCCGGGATGCGAGCGCTCGTCGTCGGCGGTGGCAGCGGGCTCGGACTCGCCAGCGCCCGACTCCTGGCCGCGGACGGCGCGCACGTCACCCTCGCGGGCCGGACGTTGAGCAAGCTCGAAGCGGCCGCCGAGGGGTTGAACGCAGAACTCCCGGACGCCGACATTGGCGTCACCGTGTGCGACGTGCTGATCGGCGACGACGTGCGTCGCGCCGTCGACGTCGCCGACGGCGGTCACGGACTCGACATCGCGGTGACGGTTCCCGGCGGCGGTCCGTACAGTCCCGTCCTGGGCTACGGCGACGACGACTTCGATGACGCGATCCGCGCCAACATCCGCCCGCAGTTCCTCGTGATCAAGTACGCCGGATCGTCGATGGTGCGTTCGGGGGGCGGATCGATCGTCGGCATCTCGTCGACGGTGGCGGTGTTCCCGATGCCCTTCGACGCCGGGTACGCGGCGGGCAAGACCGCCGTCGACATGCTCGTGCGGATCGCGGCGGACGAACTGGGTGGGGCAGGCGTACGCGTCAACGCGGTGCGCCCGGGCCTCACGGCAACCGACACGACCGTCGGCCTGGTTGGGAACGACGCGCTCAGGGAACGCTTCCTCGAGCAGCAACCGATCAAGCGCGTCGGGCACCCCGACGACATCGCCCACGCGGTGCGCTACTTCGCCGGACCGGAGTCGAGCTGGGTCACCGGGCAGTGCCTCACCGTCGACGGAGGTCACACGCTGCGTCGTTTCCCGGACCTCTCCGACCTCGCCCGACGCGTGTTCGGTGCCGACGACTTCGACGCCGCAATGCGAGGCGAGCTACCGCGCTGACAGAGGTCGGGCGGTACCCTGACCGGCATGCGCGGGATCCTGTCGTGGTCTGCGTACCTGCCGTATCGGCGCCTCGACCGCGCCGAGATCGCGCCGGTCGCCGGACAGGGCGGTGGCAACGGCACGCGCACGGTCGCGAGCTACGACGAGGACTCGACCACGATGGCGGTGGAGGCGGCGCGCCTGGCGCGGCGCTCGACCGACGTCACGCCCGCCAACGTGCTCTTCGGCACGACAACTCCTGCGTACGCCGACAAGACGAACGCGACCGCCGTGCACGCGGCGCTGCAGCTGCCGCCGTCAACCGCGGCGTTCGACGTGGGACTGTCGCCGCGCTCGGCGGTGGGCGCGCTGCTGCTCGCGCTGACGGGGACCACGTCGGCACTCGTCGTGAGCGCCGACGAACGCACCGGTCTTGCAGGGAGCACCGAGGAAGCCATGTACGGCGACGCGGCGGCCGCATTCGTCGTCGGCGACGAGTCTGACGAGCCGCTGCTCGCCGAGTTCCTCGGGAGCGCCAGCGTCACCGACGAGTACGTCGAGCGCTGGCGAGCGCCCGGAGCGCTGCGCACGCGAGTCTGGGACGAGCGCTTCAGCGAGGTCGAGTCGGTGCCGCTCGCGATCGAGGCCTGGAACCGGGCGCTGGCCTCGGCCGGACTCACTGCCGCCGATGTCGTGCGCGCCGGAGTCGCCGCGCCCGTGCAGCGGGTCGCGCGCAGCGTCGGCGGCAAGCTCGACGGGGTGCAGGTGCTCGACGACCTCTCGTCGACGGTCGGGATCGCCGGGGCCGCGCACCCGGGACTCGTCCTCGTGGCGTTGCTCGAACAGGCGCAACCGGGTGACGCGCTCGCTCTGGTGAGTCCCGCCGACGGCGCTGACGTCCTGCTCTTCCGGGCTACCGACGCGATCGCGCGGTACCGGCCCACGCGATCGCTCGCGGTGCAGCTCGCGTCCGGCGGGTCGGTGTCGTACGGCAAGTTCCTCGCGTGGAAGGGCGTGCTCCCGGTCGAGCCGCCGCGCCGCGCCGAACCGCAACGCGTCTCGGCCACCGCCGCCGCTCGCAACGAAGCGTGGAAGTTCGGCTTCGTCGGTTCGAAGGAGCGCGAGACGGGGGTCGTGCACGTCCCGCCGTCACGCGTGTCGCGCGACGGCGAGCACACCGACGAGATGGATCCGGCTCCGCTCGCCGACAAGCGAGGCACGATCGTCACGTACACCGTCGACCGGCTCGCGTACTCGCCGAGCCCGCCGATCGTCTTCGCGGTCGTCGACTTCGACGGCGGCGGCCGGCTGCCTGTCGAGCTCACCGATGTCGACGAGAGTGAGGTCGCGATCGGCATGCGCGTCGAGATGACGTTCCGGCGGCTCTTCACCGCGGATGGCATCGTCAACTACTTCTGGAAGGGAAAGCTGGTGCGAGATGGCTAGCCATGGGATCAAGGACCGCGTCGCGATCATCGGCATGGGGTGCACGCGGTTCGTGGAGCACTGGAACCTCGGGCTCGACGACCTGCTCATCGATGCGGCGAACGAGGCATACGCGTCGGCCGGGATCGACAAGGGCGCGGTCGATGCCTACTGGCTCGGCACCGCGCAAGGGGGCATGAGCGGCATCACGCTGGCGCGCCCGCTGCAGCTCGAGCAGAAGCCCGTCACGCGCGTCGAGAACTACTGCGCGACCGGTGCGGAGTCGCTGCGCCAGGCGTGTTACGCCGTTGCCTCGGGCGCGTACGACGTCGCGATGGCCATTGGCGTTGAGAAGACGAAGGACGCCGGCTACCAGGGTCTCGCCGCCGTCAACCCGCCGAACGACGGCACGCAGCGCAGCCTCACCGCGGCGGCCATGTTCTCGATGGTCGCGCCCGCGTACGCCGACAAGTTCGGCGTCGACCTCGACAAATTGCGCGAGGCGATGGCGCACGTGGCGTGGAAGAACCACGCCAACGGTGCGCGCAACGAGCGCGCGCAGTTCCGACGCGAGGTCTCGATGGAGACGATCTGCGCGTCACCGAAGGTCGCGGGCACGCTCGGAGTGTTCGACTGCTCCGGAGTGGCCGACGGCGCCGCGGCCGCGATCGTGTGTCGCGCCGAGGACGCCTCTCGCTACACCGACCAGCCGCTGTTCGTGAAGGCACTGTCATTCGTCGCCGGCAACGGTGGGGGACTGACCGATCCCGACTACGACTACACGACGTTCCCGGAGGTCGTGGCGTCGGGCCGTGACGCCTACGCGCAGGCGGGGATCACCGACCCGCGCCACGAGCTCGCGCTTGCCGAGGTGCACGACTGCTTCACGATCACCGAGCTCGTCCTGATGGAGGACCTCGGATTGTCCGAGCGGGGAGCTGCGTGGCGCGACGAGCTCGACGGCGTGTTCGACCTCGACGGCGAGTTGCCGGTGAACCCCGACGGCGGCCTGAAGTCGTTCGGGCACCCGGTCGGCGCCTCCGGCCTCCGCATGATGTTCGAGGCGTGGCTCCAGCTGCGCGGCGAGGCCCCCCCGGAGCGCAGGGTCACGAGCGACAAGTCGCTCGCGCTCACCCACAACCTCGGTGGCTACCCCGGCGAGATGGTGAGCTTCGTCTCCATCCTCGGCCGCTGATCGTCAGCGGCGCTCGCCCACGTAGACGGCCTGCGCCTCGGCGGTGACGACGCCGTCGGCGAGCACCTCACCGGTGGCGAAGCTCTTGCGACCGTCACGGCCGGTGAGCCGGCCGCGGATCTCGAGCGGCACCCCGATCGGCGTGCCTGCGTGGTAGCTCACCTGCAACGACACCGTGAGCCCGCTCGCGTTCGCGTCGGTGACGGCGCGACCGAGCACCTCGTCGAGGAGGGTGGCAACGACGCTGCCGTGCGCACGCGAGGGTGAGCCGCCGTGCGCGGCGGTCAGCGTGCTGTGGGCCACGACTTCGTCGCCGTACTCCACGAAGACGACGGGCGGCGCCTGAGGGTTGAGGCGGCCCGATCCTGCTTGGGTGAGGCTCTCGACCCGACCACCGGGATGGCGCACGAGGAACAGCGCCACCGCGCGTTGCTCGGCTCGGAGCCGCTCGGTGATCGCCGCGATCTCGTCGGCCGCCGCCGATCGGACGTCGGCCGCCACGTCGGTCCGCACGACGGCCTCGACCAGCTCGCGCACCCGCTCGACGAGCTCGAACGACTCGGCGGGGATCGTCTCGGGCGCCGGGAGCCGGTCTCCGAGCTCTTCGGCCAGGCGCGCGGCGGAGATCGGCCCCCGTCGATCAGTCACGATGTCAGACTACGGCCGTGGTCGACAGCGGGGTCGCAGGACGCGTCGTGATCGTCACCGGCGCGTCGCGCGGAATCGGCAAGGGGATCGTGCTGCACCTGGCTCGAGAAGGTGCGCGACTGGTGGTGACCGGTCGGAAGCCCGAGCGGCTCGAGGCCCTCTCGAAGGAGCTGGACGCGCTCGGCGCCGACCACCTTGCCCGACCAACGAACGTCGCCGACCGCGACGGTGCGTTCGATCTTGTCGCCGAGACGGTGGAGCGCTTCGGGCGCGTCGACGCCCTCGTCGCGAACGCGCAGACGTTCCGCTCGGTCACGCCGCTCGCGGACGTCACCGAGGCCGACATGGACCTGCTGCTCGACACCGGCCCGAAAGGCACGCTCTGGGGCATGCAGGCCGTGTTTCCGCGCATGCGGGACCGACAGTGGGGCCGCATCGTCACGATGGGGTCGCACGCGGGGCTGCTCGGCGCGGTGGGCTACGCGCCGTACGCGTCGTCGAAGGAGGCGATCCGCGCCCTGACGCGCGCCGCCGCCCGGGAGTGGGGTCAATACGGGATCACCGTGAACTGCATCTGCCCGGTGTCGATCGCGCACCGCGCGCCGCCCGCCGACGACCCGGCGCGGGTCGCTGCATACAAGGCCACGTTTGCGGACCAGCCGATCCCACGCGACGGAGACGCGCAGGACGACATCGCGCCCGTCGTGTCATTCCTGCTCTCCGAGGCGTCCCGCTACGTGACCGGCCAGACCATCATGGTCGACGGCGGCGCCTTCATGTTCCCGTGAACGCGCGTCGCGCTCGGATCACGCGGGCGCAGTCGCAGCCAGTTCCCCGAGGCTGATCGTCTCGGCTGTGGCGTAGCGGCCCTGGTCCATCGCCCGGATCGACACGTCGTGACCCGCGACGGAGGCCCGCAGCGCACCGACGGTGCACTCGTCGCGCGGGATGTGTTGGAAGGGATCGAAGCGGTACCAGCGGAGCGCGTTCTCGTGTGTGATCTTGTCGAGGTCCGCGTCGGGCACGTCGTACTTCGCCGCCATCGTGACCAGCTCCTCGGGTGCTTCGGGCCACGACGAGTCGGAGTGCGGATAGTCCTGCTCCCAGCAGATGTTGTCGATGCCGATCTCGTTGCGCAGCTCGAGTCCGACCGGGTCCGCGATGAAGCACGTGAGGATGTGCCTCCGAAAGACGTCGGAAGGCCGCAGCCCGTCGCCGAAGTCGGCGCCTGTCCACGCGTGGTGCATGTCGAACGTGCGGTCGAGCCGGTCGAGGAAGTAGGGGATCCATCCCGTCCCGCCCTCTGACAGCGCGACTTTCAGCGCCGGGAATTGCTTGAACACGCGCGACCACACGAGGTCCGCGGCCGCCATGCAGATGTTCATCGGTTGCAACGTGATCATCACGTCGATGGGCGCGTCGGGCGCGGTGACCGCGAGCTGTCCCGACGATCCGAGGTGGACGTTCAGGATGGTCCCCTCGTCGACGAGCGCCTGCCACATGGGGTCCCAGTGCTCCTGGTGGAAGCTCGGGTAGCCGAGCGCCGCCGGGTTCTCGGTGAAGGTGAGCGAGTGGCACCCCTTGGCGGCGACGCGACGGATCTCGGCCGCGCAGAGCTCCGGGTCCCACAGGACCGGCAGGGCCATTGGGATGATGCGGCCCGGATACGTGCCCGCCCACTCGTCGATGTGCCAGTCGTTGTACGCGCGCACCGCCGCGAGAGCGAGCTGCTTGTCGGCGCACGCGGCGAAGAGCCGCCCGGAGAATGCCGGGAACGAGGGGAAGCACATGCTGGCGAGCACGCCACCAGCGCTCATGTCCCTCACCCGCTCGTGGATGTCGTAACACCCCGGGCGCATCTCCTCGAACGACGTGGGGTTGACGCCGTACTCCTCCGGCGGACGGCCCGCCACCGCGTTCAGCCCGATGTTCGGAATCGTGGTGCCGTCGAATACCCAGACGTCGTCACCGTTGTCGGTCCGAGCCACACGCGGTGCCTGGCCGGCGTACTCGGCGGGCATGCGGTCCTCGAACATGTGTGGGGGCTCGACGACGTGGTCGTCGACGCTGATGAAGATCATGTCGTTCACGTTCATACCGAAACGGTACCGCGGCGCAGGCGGTACGATCCCGATTCCAGTGGAGCCGCTCCCGCTCACGATCCCATCTCTTGTCAGTCTGGCCACCGAGCGCTACGGCGACCTCGAGGGTCTCGTCGACGGCGAGGTACGGCTGACGTTCACGGAGGTCGGCGCCGAGATCGCGCACGCCGCCCGGGCGATGCTCGCTTCCGGGGTCGAGCCCGGCGACAAGCTGGCCATCTGGGCTCCCAACATCTGGGAGTGGGTCGTCGCCGCGCTCGCGTGCCACTCGGTGGGCGGCATCGTGATCCCGCTGAACACGCGGTTCAAGGGCAATGAGGCCGGATACGTCATCGGTGTCGCCGGCGCGAGCAAGTTGTTCACCGTCACCGACTTCCTCGACACGAACTACGTCGACCTCCTCGCCGGCGCGCAAGGGGTCGAGAGCATCGACGAGACGATCGTGCTGCGCGGCGCGGTGCCGGAGGGTTGCGTGGCGTGGAACGATTTTGTCGCGCGTGGACGCGACGTGACCGCCGACGCGGTCGACGAGCGCGCCCGAGCCGTGCAGCCCGACGACCTCTGCGACATCCTGTTCACGTCCGGCACAACCGGCAGGCCGAAAGGGGCGATGCTCTTCCACTCCGCGAGCATCCGCGCGTATGACGCGTGGTCCGACGTCGTCGGCCTCCGTACCGGGGATCGCTACCTCATCATCAACCCGTTCTTCCACGCCTTCGGGTTGAAGGCGGGCATCCTCGCGTGCTTCCTCAAAGGCGTGACGATCATCCCGCACCCGGTGTTCGACGTGCCGGCCGTGATGCGACGCGTCGTCGAGGAACGCGTGACCATGCTCCCGGGACCGCCGGCGATCTTCCAGACGATCCTCAACCACCCGGACCTCGGCCAATTCGACCTGTCGAGCCTCCGCTTGTCGGTCACGGGCGCGGCGGCGATTCCCACGCAGATGATCATCGACATGCGTGAGAAGCTCGGGCTCGAGAACGTCGTGACCGGCTACGGCCTCACCGAGTCGCACGGAATCACGACGATGTGCCGCCACGACGACCCTCCGGAGGTCATCGCAAAGACGTGCGGCCGACCGATCCCCGACGTCTCCGTGCGGGTCGTCGACGAGGCCGGGATCGAGCTGCCACCAGGGGAGCAGGGCGAGGTCCTCGTGCGTGGCTACAACGTAATGAAGGGCTACTACGACAACCCCGAGGCGACGGCCGAGGTGATCGACGCCGACGGGTGGCTGCACACGGGTGACGTCGCCTACCAGGACGACGCCGGCAACCTCGTCATCACCGACCGGATCAAGGACATGTTCATCGTCGGCGGCTTCAACGCGTACCCGGCCGAGATCGAGAACATCATGATGGGGCACGCCGCCGTCGCGTCGGTGGCCGTCGTCGGTGTGCCGGACGCGCGACTCGGCGAAGTGGGTATGGCATTCGTCGTGCCCGCGACCGGTGTCGCGGTGGACACCGACGAGCTGATCGGCTGGTGCCGGGAGAACATGGCCAACTTCAAGGTCCCGCGTTACGTGGAGGTCGTGGAGAGCCTCCCACTGAACGCGTCGAACAAGGTGCTGAAGTACGAGCTCGTCGCTCGCGGCAAGCAGGTGGTCGAGGCGCGCAGCCGGTGATGTGACCGACGCGACACGACGCGGCGGCGCGGCTCGTCGCCGCCAGGCGCCGTATGCCCTCCTGCCACGGGACCGTCGAGTGGAAGCCGAGGCGGTTCAGGCGACTCGTGTCAAGCGGGAGCGACGGGATCGCGTTCGGGTCAGGCTGGAAGACGACCTTCTTGTCGAGCAGCTCGCCGAGCAACCCGCACCAGTCCTCGAGGCTCACCACCTCGTCGCCGCCCCAGTTGAAGACCGAAGCTGGGACCGAGGCCGCTGCGAGCAGGTAGGGGAGCGAGCCGACGATGTCGTCGAGGTGCAGTGGGCTGTACTGCGACGGAGGGTCGTCGTGCACCGGGATCGGGATGTCGTGCTCGATCATCATGGCCTGGAACGTCGGCCAGCCGAAGTCGTCTCCGTACGGCACGCTGAGCCGCGCGATCACGGTCGGGATGTCGAGCCGTGACGCGGTGTGCCGGACGAGCGATTCCGCCGCGATCTTGCTGATCGAGTATGTCTGGAACCCTGCCGCCCGGTGGCTGTCGCCCAGCGGCGCCTCTTCCGTCAACCGCTCGTGCCCCTGCGACTCGTAGACGCCGGCCGTCGAGCACTGGAAGAACACGTCGACGTCAGAGCACCGCTCCATGAGCTGCGCGACGCCCTCGACGTTGGCGGCGAAATCCGCCTCCCAGTCGTTGCTGCGCGCGACGGCAAAGTTGAGGACGTAGTCGAGGTCGTCGGGGGTCTCGTCGAAGTCGGCCGATCCGAGATCCACGCGAATGGTGTGCACCCCCGCGGCCTCCGCCTGGTCGCGCAGGTCCGGGTTCGTGAAGCGTGCGCCACCGAAGACGGTGTTGTCCGCGGCGAGCGCGGCCGCGAGGGGGCCGCCGACCATACCGGTGGCTCCGGTCACGAGGATGCGCTTCCCGGTGAGCGGCTGCTGGGCCATGAGCGTCCCTCCGTGTTGAGCAGGTGCTTGGCGCCGTAGTAGACCACACTTTCCACCCACGCTCAGAAGGCCGCACCGTATGGAGATCGGGTACACCGCCGAGCAGGACGAACTGCGCACACGGTTGCGCGAGTACTACGCGAAGCTGCTTGACCCGGACACAGTGGCCGAGCTCAGCCGCTCGCGTGGTATCGGCGCGCCGATGCGCGCCGTCTGGAAGCAGATGTGCGCCGACGGGTGGGCCGGGATCGGGTGGCCGACCGCGTACGGCGGCCAGGGCCGTTCGGCCATCGAACAGTTCGTCTTCTTCGACGAGTCGATGCGCGCGGGCGCGCCGGTCCCGATGCTGACGATCAACAGCGTCGCGCCGACGATCATGCGCTTCGGGAGCGAGGAGCAGAAGCAGTTCTTCCTCCCGAAGATCCTCGCCGGCGACATCCACTTCTGCATCGGGTACTCCGAACCCGGCGCAGGCACCGACCTCGCCTCGCTCACGACGCGCGCAGTCCGTGACGGCGACGAGTACGTGATCAACGGCCAGAAGATGTGGACCTCGCTCGCAGCCGATGCCGACTACTGCTGGCTGGCGGTACGCACCAACCCGGAGGTGAAGAAGCACCAGGGCATCTCGCTGATCATCCTGCCCATGGACACGCCGGGCATCACGGTCACGCCACTCGACCTGCTGGTCGATCACAACGTGAACCAGGTGTTCCTCGACGACGTGCGGGTTCCGGTCTCGAGCTGCGTGGGCGGCGAGAACAACGGCTGGACGCTCATCACGAACCAACTGAACCACGAGCGCGTCACGCTGTGCGCCAGCGGCGTCCCGGAACGAGCGCTCGCCGAGGTGCGCGACTGGGCGCAGCACACTCGCTTGCCCGACGGCCAACGCGTCATCGACCTCGAGTGGGTCCGACTCAACCTGGCTCGCGTCCATGCCAATGTCGAGGTCCTGCGGCTCATGAACTGGCAGGTCGCCTGGGAGGCGACGCAGGGCGTGCTCGACATCGGGCACTGCTCGTCGGTCAAGGTGTTCGGCACGGAGTCCAACCTCGAAGCGTGGCGGCTGCTCATGGAGGTGCTCGGCGCGGTCGCGTACCTGAAGCCCGACTCTCCCGGCGCGGTCCTGGCGTCGCGCCTCGAAGCCGTCTACCGCGGCACGCTGATCCTCACGTTTGGCGGCGGTACGAACGAGTCGCAGCGCGATCTCATCTCCCAGTTCAGCCTGGGCCTGCCGAGGGCGAACCGCTGATGGACTTCTCGTTCTCGCCCGACCAGAACGACCTGCGTGAGTTGACCGCGCGGATCGTCGGCGACGCGACCGAACACGACCACGTGCGGGAGGTACTGCGCACCGACCTCGCCGTCGACCGCGACCTGTGGCAGACGATGGCCGACGCCGGGCTCGTCGGGATCTCGCTCCCCGAAGCCGCTGACGGAGGCGGGCGCGGGTTCCTCGAGACGTGCATCGTCCTCGAGGAGGTGGCGCGGAGGACCGCTCCGGTCCCGGCGCTGGCGGTGATGGGGCTGGGCGCGCCGGCGCTCACGCACTTCGGGGCGGACCAGCACCTCGAGGGCGTCGCGGACGGCTCTCGGATCGTCACCGGCGCGTTCATCGAGCCCTTGGGCGACTCGTTCCATCCCGCGAGCGTCGCCGCCGGCGGCCGGCTCACCGGCGAGAAGATCTGTGTCCCCGCCGGCATGCTCGCCGACTGCTTCGTGGTCACGGCCGACGACGGCGTCTTCCTGGTCGACGCGCCGTCCGACGGCGTCACGGTGCAGCGCGAAGAAACCACCAGCGGGGTGCCGGAGGCGCGCCTCGTACTCGACGGCGCACCGGCCGAGCAGCTCGCCGGTCCCGAAGGGATCGGATGGGTGGTCGAACGGGCGCAGGTCGCGGTGTGTGTGATGGCGGCCGGGGCGTGCGCGGCAGCGCTCGATCTCACGGCGGCCTACACGAAGAGCCGTGAGCAGTTCGGGCGGCCCATCGCGTCCTTCCAGGCGGTCAGCCAGCGCGCCGCCGACGCATACATCGACACCGAAGCGGTGCGGCTCACTGCCTGGCAGGCGGCATGGCGGCTCGACCGCGAGCTGCCGTCGGCGGAGCAGGTCGCGGTCGCGAAGTTCTGGGCGAGCGAAGGGGCGCAGCGCGTGGTGCACGCGGCCCACCATCTCCACGGCGGGATGGGCGTCGACAAGGACTACCCGCTCTACCGCTATTTCGTGCTCGCCAAGCAGCTCGAGCTGTCGCTCGGGTCGGCGACGCCGTCACTCCTGCGACTGGGCGCGCTGCTCGCCGAGCGTCCGGTCTCGTAGCGCTCGGCAGGGACCCGGATGCTCGAGCAGTTCCGCCTGACCGGCCAGGCCGCGGTCGTCACCGGCGCCGGTCGCGGCATCGGCGCTGCGATCGCGGAGCTGTTCGCGGAAGCGGGCGCCGACCTCGTCATCACTGCGCGCACGGAGTCGCAGCTCGAGCAGACGGCCGGTGCCATCAGGTTGCACGGGGGTCGAGTCCGCGCGATGCCGGGAGACGTGAACGACCTCGAGTTCCTCGCCGAGCTGGTCACGTGTGCGGGGCGGGAGTTCGGTCGGCTCGACGTCGTGGTGAACAACGCGGGCGGCTCGTTGTCGAAGCCGATGCTCGACACGCGCGTCGACGACCTCGAGGCGTCGTTCCACTTCAACGTGTCGGTTCCGTTCGAGCTGAGCCGGCTCGCGGTTCCGGTCATGCTCGAACACGGCGGTGGTGCGATCCTCAACATCGGGTCGGTGGCGGGTCGCAACGCGAACCGTGGGTCGCTCACGCACAGTCTCACGAAGGCGGCGCTCGCGCAGCTCACGAGGCTCATGGCCGCCGAGCTCGCGCCGCGCGTCCGGGTCAACGCCGTGCTCCCGGGCGCGATCGAGACCGAGGCGCTCAAGGGCTGGCTCGACAGCAAGGATCCGTCAGCCCGGCAGGACATCGAGCGACGGACGCCGATGCGGCGGAACGGGCTCCCCGAGGACGTCGCGCCCGCAGTGCTCTACCTGGTGTCGCCGGCATCCAGCTGGGTCACCGGCAAGCTCCTGGAAGTCGACGGCGGCATGCTCAACGAGGTGGTCCCGAGCGACTTTCCCGACGTGTAACCACCGGACCGGCGTCATTCAGCGGGGTAGAACTACAACAGCTGACGCCAGTTGCGTGTTTGGGACTACACCGTCGTCAGCATCGGGGCGACCGTGGTCGCGAAGGCGGCCATCTGGTCGCACAGCTCGTCGCAGTCGCGGGCCCGGAACCGAACCTGGATCTGGTTCACGCCGTCGGCTGTGCCGGCGAGGATCTGCTCGCCGAGCGCCTCGGGGCTGCCGCTCATCGTGTCGTCGGGCAGTTCCCATCTGGGTTCGCCAACGTAGAGCCACGGCACGATGTGCCCGATCATCATCGGTCGATCTGCGCGCCCGTGCTTCGCCCGCGTGTCCTGCAGCAAGGCGATCATGTCGGGGTTGGACGGCCCTTGCGGCAGCCACCCGTCCGCGAGCCGCGCCGCGCGCTTGATCGCGGCCGGGCTCGATCCCGCGACCCACACCGGGGGCCGCGGCTGCTGGACCGGACGCGGGCTCGCGCCGTAGCCGTCGACCCACTCGTTTTCCAGTGCGTCGATCAACACGGGGAGGCGTTCCTCGACGAGCTGACCGCGTTTGTGGAAGTCGACGCCGAGCCGCTCGAACTCCGGTTGCACGTGACCGGCGCCGATCCCCGCGATCGCCCGTCCTCCCGAGAGGTAGTCGAGCGTCGCGAACTGTTTCGCGGCGACCAGCGGGTGGCGGTATGGGAGGACGTACACGTGCGAGAGCAGATTCGTGCTCGACGTCATGCCGGCGAGCCACGTGAGCGTCCCGATGCAGTCCTGCCAGAACGTGCTCATTCGGGCCGCGTAGTCCTCGCGGAGCGCGATGTGGTCGCAGACAGCGATGTAGTGGTAGCCGTGCTCGTCCGCGACGCGACCGACACGGGCCAACTCCGGCACGCCGGCATCGCGTTCCCAGTCGGCCGCGATCATCTGGCTCTGTGCCTGGATCGGGAGCTGCATGCCGTAGACGCGCGTCCCGGCGGGGATTTCGATCACAGGCGCTCGATGATCGTGACGTTCGCCTGGCCGCCGCCCTCGCACATCGTCTGCAGGCCGTATCGCCCGCCCGTGCGCTCGAGCTCGTTGAGCAGCGTGGTCATGAGCCGGGCACCGGTGGCGCCCAGCGGGTGACCGAGCGCGATCGCGCCGCCGTTCACGTTGACCTTCGAGAGGTCGAAGCCGGTCTCACGCTGCCAGGCCAGCACGACCGACGCGAACGCCTCGTTGATCTCCACGAGATCGATGTCGTCCTTCGTCATGCCGCTCTTCCGCAGCGCATACTCGGTGGCGGGGATCGGCGCGGTGAGCATGAACACGGGATCGTCGCCACGGACGCTCAGGTGGTGGATCCGAGCACGCGGTTCGAGAGCGTGGTCGCGCAGCGCACGCTCGCTTGCGACGAGGAGCGCCGACGAGGCGTCGCTGATCTGGCTCGAGACCGCGGCAGTGATCCGGCCGCCCTCGATCAACGGGGGAAGAGATCGGATCTTTTCCCAGTTCGGCTCCCGCGGGCCTTCGTCGAACGTCGCATCGCCGAGGGGTACGATCTCGTTCTCGAACCGCCCCTCCGCGCGCGCGTGGATCGCCCGGAGGTGCGACTCGACCGAGAACACCTCCATCTCCTCGCGCGAGATGTTCCACTTCTCGGCGATCAGCTCGGCGCCGCGGAACTGTGACACCTCCTGGTCGCCGTACCGTGCCTGCCATCCCGGTGACTCCGAGAACGGCGTGGGATGGCCGTACGCCTCACCCGCCAGCATGGCGGCGCCGATCGGGATCTGGCTCATGTTCTGGACACCGCCCGCGATCACGAGGTCCTGCGTGCCCGACAGCACGCCCTGGGCGGCAAAATGCACCGCCTGCTGCGCCGAGCCGCACTGACGGTCGACCGTCGTCCCGGGAACGTGCTCGGGCAGGCCCGCCACCAACCAGCAGGTGCGCGCGATGTCGCCTGCCTGCGGGCCGATGCTGTCGACGTTGCCGAACACGACGTCGTCGACGGCTGCCGGGTCGATCCCAGTGCGCTCGATGAGCGCGGTGATCGAATGTGCACCGAGGTCGGCGGGGTGTACCCGCGACAGCGCGCCGCCGCGCCGCCCGACGGGAGTACGCACCGCGTCGACGATGTAGGCCTCGGCCATTGCTGTCTCCTACGTGCTCACGATCACGGATGATCCATGACCGAACAATCCCTGGTTGACGGTGACCCCGACGGTCGCGCCCTCCACTTGGCGTCCGTTCGCCTGCCCGCGCAGTTGCCAGACCAACTCGCACACCTGCGCGATGGCCTGTGCGGGTATCACCTCGCCGAAGCACGCGAGGCCACCGCTCGGGTTCACCGGGATGCGACCACCGATCGTCGTCGCGCCGGAGCGCAACAACGCCTCGGCTTCGCCCTCGCCGCACAGCCCGATGTTCTCGTACCAGTCGAGCTCGAGTGCGGTGGAGAGGTCGTAGACCTCGGCGAGGCTCAGGTCGTCGGGACCGATACCCGCCTCCTCATATGCGGCCCACGCGATCGAGTCGCGGAACCCG
>JBKPCV010000158.1:0-19140 GCA_046727575.1 Actinomycetota bacterium | reverse complement strand
GCCCCTCCCCCCAGGTCGAGAATGAACATGCGCGGATGCTCAGGCGTGGCGTCCATGCGGAACGTGACCTCTGCCCCGAATGCGCGCTTGTAGAAGTCGGCGTGCCGCTCGAGGTTGGTCGTGAGCGTTGCGACGTGATTGAAGCCTGCAGTGATCGGCACAGGATCCTCCTGGTTCTCCTGCCCCGCACACTACGGGTTCAAGTGCACTTGAGGTCAAGACCAACGGCGTGACCGCCTCGAATCAGATCTCGTTCGCCTTCGAGCATCACGCGAGCTCGGCTTGCAGGGTCTCCGTCACGAAGCGATGCGCGCCGAGCGAGTTCGCCTTCTCGGAGCGCCGGGACGACCCACCAAGGCCGTGTTCTTCTTCGACGGCGGTGGCGTCTGCTACGACGCCAAGACGCGCGCGTTGCTGGTCGACTGGGTCGACGCGCGCTCATCGCGGGTGGAAAGCCTGGCGACGTGCACTGCACGGACTGCACCGAGGACTGAGGCAGCCCCGCGAGCGCGAGATTCGTCAGCGTGCCGTGTTGTTCCCGGACTCGCGGCGCCGTTCGAGATAGCGCTCGACCTGGCGCCGCTCCCAGTCCGTGCCGAACAGCCCGCCGACGCCGATGATGACGATCGCGACCACCGCCACCGCAAAACCGGCCCCGAGCATGGGCCAGTAGAACCAGAGATTTTCAGTGCCATCGGAGAGGTCGATGAGGAACCACATGACGCTGAGGGCGAAGTACACGCCGATGATCGTGTAGAGGATCCGCTTCCTGCGCACCCATCGGTACGCCTCGTCACGCGCCCTCTCGCTGCGTCCTCCGTCGACGCCTCCGTGACTGGCCGTCGCGTTCGCGGGCTCGTGTTCCACGGCGACCTCCGTGATCGGAGACAGGTGGCTAGTGCGACTTGTGCCTGCGTCGAAGAACGTGGAATCTCTCAGTCCTTAGACGACCGCCGATGCCGGAACTCATCGCGACGCCGTCACAGCTCCTCGCGGGCGTCACGTGGACGGCTGCACCGCAGCGCCGCGCCACGCCGCGAACTCAGCTCGTTGCGGACACGACACGCCGCTTGCCACGGGCGAATCGGTCGCGCGTCAAGCGATGATCGGAGTGCTGGAGCGTGCTTGTTGGGAACCGCACTTCGATCGCGAGGCCGCCTCCTGGCCGCGTATGCGTCGTGATCCTCGCGTTGTGGGCATCAGCGATGGCCTTCACGATCGAGAGGCCAAGGCCGTGGCCGTCGGGGTGGGTGGCGCGACCGGGCTCGAGTCGTTGCAGCGGCTCGAAGAGCCGCGCAAGTTCGGATGGCACGATGCTCGGCCCGTCGTTGGTCACCTCTGCATTCAGATGGGTCGCGCCGAAGGATACGGGTCGTTCCACATGGTCGACGCCGGCGAGGCCGTCACTGCTGCCGTGAAAGCGCCTCCAGGAGTCTTCAACATCGTTGACGACAAGCCGCTCACAAAACGCGAGTACGCCGACGCGCTCGCGCAAGCCGCCCAAACGCGCCCGTGGCTCCGTCTTCCCGGACGGGCCGCGCTCCTTCTCGTTGACCGCTCGACTTCCCTCACTCGCTCCCTACGTGTGAGCAACGCGCGGTTCCGCACGGCGGCGACACACTGGAAGCCTCAGTACGCCAGCGCCTGTGAAGGCTGGATCGCCACGGTCGCCGCGCTCAGCGAGCACACGGGCCGTGCGCTCGAACGATGAGATGCGTCGGTTCGGTCACAACATCCACGCGACGTCGGCCGGGGGCTCGTAGCGGCAGGTGAAGCCGGTCGAGATCGTCGCGCGGAGGTGCTGCGCGAGCTCCGGATGGCGCGCGTCGATTCGCCGCAAGCTGTCTCGGATGCGCGCGCTGACCGTCTTCCGCGCGCGTTCACCCTCATCGCCGAGCCGGCGCGACCGCCCAGCGAGTCCGGTGGCGCGCCGCAGCTCGTCGATGAGAGCTTCCCGTTCGCGGTCGAAGTCTGCGGCCCGCTCGTCGTTGCGGCGGTTGAGCGCTCGATCGATCTCGTCGTCGAGTTCGGTCAGGCGGCGACGGTAGCGCTCCCTCGCTCGCTCATCCAGGATGGTGTCGCCACCGAGGCGACCGGATGCCGCAAGCTCACCCTGGTGCGGATCGAGGAGGGCGATGACCGGGACGTCGGTTCTGGGTTGCCCGAGCAGGACGTGGAGATCACGGAGCCCTTTGGCGTCGGGCATGTGCACGGTGCGACCGGCGTACGCGAGGGTCCACACGTCGCCGTCGAGCCGGAACACATTGGCCGGGTGGGCCGTGCTTTCGACTGCAGGCACGACGCCGCGCTCGGCTGCGCGCTCGCCCATCTGCCGAGTCTCTTCGATGGCGGCGAGCATCCCCAGGTCACGCGCCTCGCGCTCGACTTCGGTGAGCAAGGCGGAAGCAGTGTCCGCGTCCGCTTCTCGGCCGCGAGCGAGCAGCGCCTCTGCGAGATGGGCGCGGGCTTCGATCGACCAGGGGCGGGCGCCAAGTCGATCGGCAGCACGACGGGCGTCCCTGAACCCGGCGATGGCGTCGTCCCAGCGGCTCTGCGCGGCATCGAGGACGGCAGACCAGTAGATCATTGGCCCGTGGACCAGGACGGCGGCAGCGACGACGGCCCACTGGTCGACGAGGGGGGCCATCTCGGCGCGGACCACCGCATACAGCTGCGGGTCCCGCGTCGCGGCGGCGACCTCCGCCTGGACGATCAACGTCAGCGTCGCGAGCCAGCGGGGCAGACCTTCGCGGATCGTCGCGACGTCAGACAGAAGGCGACGCGCGAGATCAACGTCGCCTTGCCTCGCCGCCAGGCTGGCACCGAAGACCGCGCCCCATGGGTCGGCATCGGCTTCGTAGGCGCGGACCACCGCTCGGGCCTGGTCAAAGTTGCCCTGCAGCATGGCGAGTCCGAAGCTCTGCGCGCGCCACACGCCAATCCGGTCCGCTTCGCCGAGCCGCTCGCCGAGCCGGAATGCGTCGTCGATGAACGATCGAGCCTCGTCGAAGCGCCCGTTCAGAATCGCGATGGTGCCCTGACGGGAAAGCGCGAGAAAACGAAAGCGGGGCAGATGCGCGCGTTCGGCCATCGCGACGAACGACGCGTGCTCGTCGAGGGCACGCGGATCGCCGTCCTCGAGGAGGGCGACCATCCGCAGCAGGGACGCCTGCAACTCCAGCTCCCGGTCGCCCCCACGACGCGCTGCGCTTGTCATCTCGTCGGCGACGGCGACCCGCTCCTTCGCGGTTCCCGGTTTCCACAGTGCGTCATGACGAGCGAGGAGGCTCAACCCCAGCGCCTCGTCATCGCCGATGCGACGCGCCAGCTCGACGGCGCGGTCGCTGAGGTCCAGGGCGGCGGGGTCGAGTGGTGTGTGGTGGGTGCGAGCTCGACTGGCCGCCGCGAGTAGACGCACTGACAGCTCGCTGTCGCGTGCAAGGGCGTCGCCGCCGAGCCGCGCGCGTGCTTCGTCGATGAGCTCGATCTCGTCGACTCCCCGTTCATGCCTGGAGATGCCGAGGCCGTGGATGCCCAGCGCGACGCGACCGAGCAGCTCCGGATCGTCGAGCTCCCGCGCGGTTGTGGCTAAGTCCTGGAAGGTCTGCCGAGCCCGGTCGAGTTCGCCTGCACGCTGTTGCTCGAGTCCGAGGTCGAGCTCGATGGCCGCACGCTCCCGCGCCGCGTCGTTCGGTACGAGCTCGAGCGCGTGGAGGTACTGGAGCGAGGCTTCCTCCGAAGCCAACCGCCGTGAAGCATCGCGGGCGGCGTCGAGGAGGAGGGCGCGTGCCCGCGCGGGCTCGACGACGGGGACTGCCAGCCGAGCGTGGTTGGCGTAGTCCGCCGGAATGACCTGGGCTCTGAGCCCCGGGGCGCGCTCGAGCGCGCGCACGACAGCGGCGTGAAGGCGTCGCCGCTCGACGTCGTTCAACGATCCGTAGAGCGTCTCGCGCACGAGGTCGTGCGCGAATGCCCACGCCCCGTTGTCGATTGATACGACCAGCCGTGCGGCGACCGCCTCGTCAAGAGCCGCGTTGACCTCACCCGCAGGCGCATCCATACATGCAGCGAGCACCTTGGGGTCGAACTCGGTGCCCAGAACCGCCGCGGTCGTGAGGATCTCGACGACCCGGGGCCGGAGATGCGCCAAGCGCCGCGCGATGGCGTCGCGGATCACCGGCGCGATCCCCGCAATCGACCGTCCGCCGTGCCAGAGGCGCGCCATCTGCTCGACGAAGAGCGGGTTTCCCCCGGTGCGACGGTGGACCTCGGCGGCCAGCTCCGCACCAGGCGCGCGACCCGCCGTGCGCGCGATGAGCAGACCGACTGCGTCACGGTCGAGGCCGTCGAGGACGACCGTCGTAGCGTGCGCGACGAGCGGCGCGATCAGAGCAGCCAAGGGATGATCGGCGGCCTCGACCTCGTCGTCGCGATAGGTGCCGACCACCAGCAGCCGCTCGAACCAGCTGTGACGGACCACGAAGTCGAGGAGCTTCACCGACGCCGGGTCGGCCCAGTGCAGGTCCTCGAGCACGACAACCACTGGTCGGCTGCGCGAGACAGTGACGAGCAGGGTGGTCACGGCGTCGTAGACCCGGAAACCCGGGTCGTCGGATCCGGCAGGCCGGGGTGCCTCGCTCGCCTCACCCAGCAGGAAGGCGAGGCCATCGCCCGCAGCCGCGCGGGCGGCTTGCCACTCGTGGGACGACGCGGTCCGTTGCAGGCTGCGCACAACCTGCACCCAGGGCCAGTACCCGGGCGCTCCGGCCGAATCCCAGCAGGTCGCGCTGAGGACGAGCGCACCCTGCCCGGTCGCCTCTTCCATCGCGGCAACGACGAGCGCGGTCTTGCCAATACCCGCTTCGCCGGTGATCAGCGCGAGGCCGCCGTGGCTCTCGACCGTCCGGCTGATCTCGGCCTGGAGGGTCCCTGCGGGGCGGTCCCGCCCGATCAGCGCAGCTGCCGCCACGGCATCTCCGAAAGTTCCACGCGCCGTTGCCCGCGAGATCGCATCTCGCGTCCGGAAGGTTGAGTCTCGCGCCCCATTTGGTGACCGCGACAGTCCTAGGAGGCGGCGATGTCCACCGTCGCGGCGTCGACGACTGACGCACATGCCAGGTGGGGTCCGAGCGAGGCCTACACAGGAGCGCCGGAGCGTGAGCTCGAGCAATATCGGCCGGCGCTCACCGCGTTCTGTCGCCGGATGGTCGGGGCGGAGGCCGACGACGCCGTGCAAGAGACACTGGTCCGAGCCTGGCTGGCCTTCGATCGCTTCGAGCGCCGCGCCGCGCTCGGATCGTGGCTCCATCGAATTGCGTACAACGTGTGCCTCGACATCCTGGAGGCGAGGCAGCGCCGGGACCGGGGGCTCGAAGTTCTTGCTTCGAACCTCGGCCTCGAGCCTCACGTGCCGAGCGACGGGCAGGCCGCCCGCGTCGCGGCGCTTCCGCCGGCTGAGGTCGACTCGCATGCGAACCCGGCCGAAACCGCCGTCGCGCGCGAGACTGTTCGCCTCGCGTTTTCCACGTTGATGCGCCTCCCGGCGCGCCAGCGAGCAGTGTTGATGCTGCGAGACGTCTTGCGCTGGAGGGCCGTCGAGGTCGCAGAGCTCCTCGGTGCGTCGGTGGCATCGGTGAACAGCGCGCTTCAACGAGCTCGCTCGAAACTCGCAGCCGGCGAATCCAACCCAGCCGATGTCTGCACGCCTGTGGACGTGACACGACGGGAACTTCTCGCTCGCTGCCTCGACGCGTTTGAGCGATACGACCTGGAGCTTCTCACTTCCCTTCTCCGCGACGACACCCGACGAGCTCCAGTTCGGGCAGGAAGGAGCCGACAGCGATAGATCGAATCTGCACCCGATGCGGAAACAGCATCCCAACCACCTGCGGCCTGTAGGGACGCTGGGCAGCGACTACCCGTCACACGTGAACCTCGTCGCGCGCGTCGGTGAGTTCACTCGTAAGGACCTGGGTCATCGCTGATCCTGCGATGAATTCTCAGCCCATCGTCGGTCTAAGGCGCTGAGATCTGCGCCCGGAGTGCAACGGGGTACGTGAAAGGCGGCTCGCCATGATGCGACTCGCAGACTTCTGTTACCGGCGGCGGCGCTTGGTGCTTGCGGGCTGGGTGCTGGCACTGGTGGCGATCGTCGCGCTCGGCGGCGCGCTTCCGGCTGAGCACCGGGCCAACTACCAGACGCCGGGGGCCGAGTCGACGAAGGCCTACGACCTGCTCGGGGAGCACTTCGTCGCGCGGCATGGCGATTCGATCAAGCTGGTCTTCGCCGGAGACATCGATGACCCCGGAGTGCACGCGTCGATCACGCGGGTCATCGAGAAGGCCGCCGCTCGACCGCACGTCAGCAGTGTCGAGAGTCCCTACGACCCGGGCGGGGCGTTCCGAATCTCACCCGACCGAACGATCGCGTACGCGGAGGTTCACTTCGACAACACGTTCGACGAGCTCGTCAACGATGACGCCAATTTCGAGCAGGAGTTCCTCGACGCGATCGACCCCGGACAGCGCGGCAACCTCGATGTCGAAGTCAGCACGTTCGTCGGTGACGTCTCTCCTGGCGAGGAATTCATCGGCCTGATCTTCGCCGCGTTCATTCTGTTGCTGGCCTTCGGTTCCGTGCTGGCCATGGGACTGCCCATCGTCACCGCGTTGTTCGGCCTCGGAATCGGGACGGTGCTCGGCGGCATCGCGTCGCGGTTGATCGAGACACCGGACTGGGCGGCCACTGTCGCGCTGATGATCGGACTGGGAACCGGCATCGACTACGCGCTCTTCATCGTCACGCGGTATCGCCAGTCATTGCACGCGGGTCATTCTCCGCGGGAGGCGACGATCACCGCCATGGGCACTGCGGGCCGCGCGGTGCTGTTCGCCGGCGGCACCGTTGTCATCTCACTACTCGGCATGCTCACGATGGGCCTGGACTTCCTGCACGGCGTCGCGGGGTCGTCGGTCCTCGCGGTCCTGTGCGTCCTGGCGGCTTCGCTCACGCTGCTGCCGGCCCTCCTGGGCTTCGTCGGGACGAACATCGATCGGCTGCGCGTGCCGTTCACCGGTCGAGCCTCACACCAGGGCGAGCACGCGTGGTGGTACCGCTGGAGCCGCGTCGTCCAGCGTCGGCCCTGGACCTCGTTCATCTGCGCCGTGCTGGTC
Organism: Actinomycetota bacterium; assembly: GCA_046727575.1. Taxonomy (GTDB): domain Bacteria; phylum Actinomycetota; class Acidimicrobiia; order IMCC26256; family DASPTH01; genus DASPTH01. Next base: position 11,967 of record JBKPCV010000158.1, on the reverse strand, counting down.
CTGGTTGTCATCACGTTGCCCCTCTTCGGCCTCCGGCTCGGCTTTCCCGACGAGGGCACCAACCAGAAGTCGGAAACTTCCCGCCAGGCCTACGACCTCTTGACGACCGGGTTCGGTCCCGGGTTCAACGGCCCGCTACTGCTCGTCGTCGACCTCGATGGTGCGGCAGATCCGAGCCGCGCGCTGGGAGCGATCAGCGATGCAGTCTCGGACGATCCCGGCGTCGCATCGGTGACCTCTCCGCAGCAGAACCGTGCCGGCGACACCGCGATCATCACCGCGTTCCCGACGACCAAGCCCCAAGACGAGGCCACTGCCGATCTCGTCAACCGGCTCCGGGACTCGGTGCTCCCCGCTGCGCTCGAGGGCACAGGCGCAGCGGTACTCGTCGGCGGCTCCACTGCAATCTCCATCGACCAGGCCAACTACATCAGTGACCGTCTGCCACTCTTCATCGGCGCCGTCGTGTTCCTTTCGTTCCTGCTGCTGACCCTCGTGTTCCGCTCGCCGGTCGTCGCGCTCAAGGCCGGCATCATGAACCTGCTGTCGATAGCAGCCGCATATGGCGTGATGGCCTACGCGGTTGACGGCACGTGGTTTGGTGACCTCCTCGGCATCCCCGAGACACCAGTCCCGGCCTTCGTCCCGATGATCAACTTCGCGATTCTCTTCGGCCTCTCGATGGACTACGAGGTGTTCCTCCTGAGCCGAATCCGCGAGGAGTACCTACAGACCGGTGACAACCGCGCCGCAGTCGCCGACGGACTCGCAGCAACCGCACGGGTGATCACCGCGGCGGCGGCGATCATGATCTTCGTATTCGGTGTGTTCATCTTTGATCCCAACGTTTTCATCAAGCAGATCGGGCTTGGTCTCGCGGCCGCAGTCCTGATCGACGCCACCATCGTGCGTATGGTGCTCGTACCGGCGACCATGGAACTGCTCGGCGACGCGAACTGGTGGATGCCGCGCTGGCTCGACCGGATCCTCCCGTCGGTCCACATCGAAGCGCAGGCGGCAGTCGACGCCGAGCTCGCCGCACTCCTGGCCGAGGAAGAGCTCAAAGTCTGAACGCCAGGCAGGCCATCCGAGGGTCTCCCGCGGCGTTGATCTCCTCATTTGTCGATGACGGCGTCGCTCATGACTTCTCTCGCCTCGTCGGGTTGACCGGAACCAGTTGATCGGCGCCGGCGCGGATGTACAGGGTCGTGTCATCCTCGGCGCGAGAGAAGCGGCAATCGTTCTCTTCGAACCGCCTACACCACGAGGTCCCTGTTCTCGGGGATGAACTGGCTGACGATGAATGTCGCCCCTTGCGGGTCCTTGATCACCGCCATCCTCGTCCACGGGGCATCGACTGGTCCGGCGACGACCTCGCCGCCGAGCTCGCTCGCTTTCGTCGATGCAGCGTCGGCGTCGTCGACGGCGAAGGTGACGCTCCAGTGGGCTGGCGTTTGGGAGTCGTCGTCCGCGATCGGGTTGAGCGCGGCGACGACGTCGATGAAGCCCTCGGGCGCGCCCATTTCTGCCATCTGCTGGCGAAGGCCGGGGCTGTTCTGCTCGAGGTGATCGCCGTAGCCGGGCAGCGTCCACATCAACCCGGCGCGCAACGCCAGCGTCGTCCAGCCGAACACCGCGCGATAGAAGGGCTTCGCAGCCTCGGGATCTCGCGTGACGAGGCCGTTGAAGTTCAACGAACCTTGCTCGTTGACGATCTGCGCGCCCTTGTGACTCTTCGCTTGCCATGCATTGAACGTGGCTCCTTCGGGGTCGGTGAGGACAGCCATCCGGCCCGCGTCCATGACGTCGAAGGGCTCCGTCGCCACTCCGCCGCCGGCAGCGCGGGCTATGGTCGCCGCCTCGTCAGCGCTGTCGACCCAGACGTAGGTGTTCCACATCGCCACCGGCGGCGCCCCATCCGGAATGGACCCAACCGCCGCCACGTCGCCGCCGCGAATGCGGCCGATGAAGTACTTGCCGTCCGATCCTGCGGGCATGACGTCCTCGAACTCCCACCCGAAGAGACCCCGGTAGAAAGGGAGGGCGGCGTCAGGATCGGGTTGGCTCGTGTCGATCCAGCAGGGAACGCCGGGGATGTATCCGTCTCGCTCGGGCATGACCGTCTCCATTCCGTTCGGGTTCGTTTTCCCTGACACTACGGAGGAAATCGGGCAACCAGTGACCAGTTTGGCCGAGCGGCCCCGGTGAACTGCGCCCTACACCGCAGCGCGCGCGTCCGCGTGGAGGATGCTGTCGAGAAGGCCGGGGAAGCGGGTTTCGAGGTCGTCGCGCCGGAGCGTGTAGTAGCGGCGGGTGCCGTCGACCTGGGCCTTCACGACGCCGGCCTCCCGCAGCACCCTGAGGTGATGGCTCCCGGTCGACTTGCTGACGGGCAACCCGAGCTCGCAACATGCGATCGCACCGTCGCGCTGGTCGAGCGTCCGCACGATCTGCAGCCGCACGGGGTCGCCCAGCGCCTGCAGCAAGCCGACGAGCTGGATGTCGTCGCGCTCCGGGTACTCGAGCTCTCCCACGTGCTGCATCATGCCGCCTCGGCCGCCACCTGCGTTTCCACGGCCAACTCCGCGTCGATCGCTTCGGTCGCAGCCGGGCGCAGCAGCCACGCCACCAACCCCGCCGCGACGACCAGGACGACCATTGCGATCCACAAGCTCGAGTCGAATGCGCTGACGAACGAGTCGCGTGCCGTGGTGGCGATGTTGCCGCCCCGCACACCACCGACCACTTGCGCATGCTGGAGCGCCTCGGCGAGCGAATGCGTCGCCTTGGCGGGCAGCCCTGAAACCGCGCCGCTGAACGACGACCGGAAGTGCGACGCCACCAGGCTGCCCAGGACCGCCACGCCGAGCGCACCACCGAGCTCACGCGTGGTGTCGTTCACCGCCGAGCCCACGCCCGCCTTGTGCAGCGGCAGCGAGCGCATGATCGCACCGGTGGACGGCGCGGTCGTGAAGCCCATGCCGATGGCCTGCACCATGATTCCGAGCGCGAACAGCCAGTAGCTGCTCGTCAGCGTGCTCGTTGCCGCCACGATCGCGAGACCACCACCCGCGATCACCAATCCGGTGCTCACAACCGCGCGCTGCCCGAATCGCTCGACCAGCTTCGCGGACTGCGTCGCCGACAACATGTAAGCCAGCGCCCACGGCAGGATGCGCACCCCCGCGCTCAACGGGTCGTAACCGTGCACGAACTGCAGGTACTGCGTGAAGAGGAAGTAGGAACCGAATGCAGCGAAGAACACCAGCGTGATTGCAGTCGTCGCGGCCGTGAAGCGCGGGTTCTTGAAGAACCGCAGGTCGAGCATCGGGTCCTTGGCTCGGAATTCCCACGCCACGAAGCCCGCCAGGATCGCGACGGCGATCGCGAACGTCACGATCGTCTGCGTCGACGCCCAGCCGTTGTCGGGCGCCTCGATGATGCCGTAGACCAACGTGGCCAGCCCGGCGATCGACAGCACCGCGCCGAGCGGGTCGAGCGGCGCGCCGATCTTCTCGCGCGACCGCGGGATCAGGAAGAAGCCTGCGACCAGCGCGACCGCAACGACGAACACGTTGATGAGGAAGACCGAACCCCACCAGAAGTGTTCGAGCAGCGCACCGCTGACGACGCCACCCATCGCAACGCCCACACCGGCGAAGCCCGCCCAGATCGCGATCGCCCGCGGGCGCTCGGCCGGCGGGAAGACGTGCGCCAGGATCGACAACGTCGCCGGCATCACGAACGCAGCGCCCACGCCCATGACGGCGCGGGCGGCGATCACGGCGCTCGCCGAGTTCGACAAGACCGCGAACAACGACGCGCCGCCGAAGACCACGAGACCGCCGTTCAGCGCGAGCCGTCGGCCGTAGCGATCACCCAGGCTGCCGGCCGTCAGCAACAGGCCGGCGAATACCAGCGAGTACGCATCGACGATCCACTGCAGCGAGCTCGAGCTGGCACGGAGATCGTCCGCCAGCGTGGGCAGCGCCACGTTGAGGCTGGCGTTCGCCATCACGATCATCACGAGACTGATGCAGAGCACGCCGAGCGTCCACCAGCGGCGCTCGTACTCCGGGCTCGTGGCGGACTGCTCCCGATCGAGCTCTTGCTCGAACGCAGACTCCCGAGGAACAGTGTCTTGTTCGATGCTCATCGAACGTCTCCAACTCGGTCGGACCTCGAATGATTCCGTTGTCCGGAAAATCGACCCGGCCGATCTTCACGACGATCGGAGCGTCACCGATTCGACACAACGCTGCCTCTCCTGCGGCGATGCCGGTATCCGAACCGCATACCGAACTGCATACCTGCCGGTACTCTCGAGACGTGGCCACGGAACAGATTGCCGTTCGACTGCCCGAGGAGTTGCTCGACCTCCTCGACGACCTCGTCGACCGCGGCGTCTACGAGAGCCGAGCGGCCGCAGTCCGATATGGGATCGAGGTGGTGCTCGAACTCGACCGTCGACGTCTGACCGATCACGCCATCAACGAGGGGTACCGGCGCGTACCACCGACAAAACCAGAGCGAGAGGCGGCGATCGCGTCCCTCAGAGACGCCATCCTCGAGGAGCCATGGTGAGCGATCCTCGCCGCGGCGAGGTGTGGTGGGGCGAGATCGAGAACGTCGGCCGACGGCCATTCCTTGTCATGACACGTTCTGCGGCGATCCCCGTTCTCAACACCGTTCTCGCCGCGCCCGTTACCCGCACGATACGGAGCATCCCGACCGAGCTGCCGCTCGGACCCGACGACGGAATCCCGGTCGAGTGCGTGGCGAGCTTCGACAGACTTCGCGTCGTTCCAAAGACCTACCTCGTCGATCGGATGTGCACGCTCGAACCAGTCCGGCTTCTCGAGGCGTGTCAAGCGCTCCGCGCCGCAGTCGACTGCTGAGTGGCCATCGGGCTGGCGCCCCGGGCTCGTTCTGTGCGGTCCACATTCCGGCGCGCCTCCTCGTTCACAACTGCGTCCCGACCGCGCCGACGGAGGACTTCGACGGCTGATCGATCGGGAGCCACACCTGGAAGCGCGTGTCGCCGGGTTGCGACTGCACGCGGATGTCCCCATGGTGGCGTCGCACCAGCGAGGACACCCGGCCGGCGATCCCCGAGTACGTGCCGTTCCAGGAGGAGCTCAAGAGCTGGGTGGACGGGACCGCCGGTGATCGAGCGCCTCGACGTCGTCGGGTCATACAACCTGTTCGGAGCCCAGCGCGAGGAGTCCGCCGTTCGATAGGGCGGCCGAGGCGCATGCCGACGCGTTGGTCGGTGGCGTATGAACGGCCGCCGCTCCGTCCTCGCGATCGGCTGCGGCGGCCGCGCTTCACGCCTCGTCGCCGCCCGCCGGCGCGGCCAGTCCGGGGTGGACGCCGCTCCGCAAGCCTTGGCCGGCAGCCAGCCGGCGGAGGAAGTCGAGCAGCTGTTCGCGTTCGGCGGGCTCGAGGGGGGCGCAGAAGCGCTGCTCGTTCTCCATGGCGACCTGGCGCGCGCGGTCGAGTGTCGTGCGGCCGTTGGCCGTGAGGTAGAGGGCGTACGCGCGCCGGTCCTCAGGGTTGCGCCGCCGTTCCACCAGCCCCTGTTCCTCGAGCTCATCGACGACCGCGACGAGACGGCTCGCTGGAATGCCGAGGGGCTCGGTCATCCCGCGCTGCGAGATGCCCTCGGAGTTGGCGACGAGGTTCAAAACGCCGAACTGGCGCGGATCGAGACCGAGGGGGGTCAACGCGTCTTGGAAGGCCCGGCTCCCTACGAAGCCGAGGCTGGTGAGCAGGAAGACGGCGCTGCCGCCGGGCGGGCCCTCGGGAGACGGGCCGATGCGCGGGCTCGTTCGGCGAACGGTGTTCATGCCAAATCGTACCACATCAGAATCGTTGCAGAAACAAATCGTTCTCTATTAGAATCATCTGTGGGTGGCGTCGGTATCCCCACCGGCCCTGAACAAGAGGTGGAGACCATGACCATTTCCACGACCATCGAACAGATCGTTACGGTCGCGGCCCGCGCGGAGGCCGCAACCAAGGTCTACGGGAAGGGCGAGACGGCGGTCCGGGCCCTCGACGCAGTGGATGTCTCGTTCGAGGGTGGACGCTTCACGGCGATCATGGGGCCGTCCGGGTCCGGAAAGTCGACCCTCTTGCATTGCCTGGCCGGACTTGACGATCTCACCGCGGGGAGGGTGTTCCTCGGTGACGTCGAGGTCGGTGCCCTCTCCGACAAGCGGCTCACGGAGTTGCGTCGAGATCGCATCGGCTTCGTGTTCCAGGCCTACAACTTGATCCCGACCCTCGATGTGTTCGAGAACGTCGCGCTACCGACCCGGCTCGCGGGGCGCGCGCCGGATCCGGCCTGGCTCGACACCGTGATCGACACGGTGCAGCTGCGCGATCGGCTCCGGCACCGGCCGAGCGAGCTCTCGGGTGGCCAGCAGCAACGGGTCGCGGTGGCGCGTGCACTGGCAACACGGCCCGAGATCGTGTTCGCGGACGAGCCCACCGGCAACCTCGACTCGCGGTCAAGCGCCGAGATCCTCGAGTTCATGTCACGCGCAGTGCACGATCTCGACCAAACCATCGTCATGGTCACGCACGACCCCTCCGCTGCCGCGTACGCGGACCGGGTCGTCTTCCTTGCCGACGGCCGCGTCGTTGGTGAGCTCCTCGACCCGACGGCCGAAGCGGTACCGGACCGCGTGCGCGTGCTGGGAGGTTGAGCCATGCCTACCGTCACGATCAAGGGCCTGCTCGCCCACAAGCGGCGAATGGTCGGGACGTTCGTCGCGGTGTTCCTCGGCGTTGCGTTCCTCTGCGGCACGCTCGTCCTCGGCGACACATTGCGAGCGAACTTCGACCGGCTCTTCACGAACGCAAACGCCGGCACCGACGTCATTGTCCGTCACGCCTCGAAACTCGACATCGACCCGGGCGAGCCCGCCAGTCAACGCGGACTGATCGACGCGTCGCTGATCGGTACCGTCCGCCAGGTCGACGGCGTCGCGTCCGCGGTCCCGTACGTCGAGGGGTACGGCCAACTGCTCGCCAAGAACGGCGACAAGGTCGGCGGCAACGGCCCCCCCACGTTGGCCGGCAACTGGATCGGCGACCGCGACCTCAACCCCTATCGCCTGGTCGCGGGGCGCGCGCCCCGCGCGGATGACGAGGTCGTGATCAATCGCGGCGCGGCCGATGAGGGCGATCTTCACATCGGCGACACGACCACCGTGCAGACACCCGATCCGGTGAGGGTGCAGATCGTAGGCATCGCCACCTTCGGTTCCGCCGACGGGCTCGGCCGGGTCACCTTCACAGCGTTCACCCTCCGCAGCGCGCAGGAACACCTGCTGCACCGCACCGATCAGGTCGTGAGCATCTCATTGAAGGCCCAGCCCGGCGTCTCACAGGACCAACTGTTGCATCGTGTGCAAAGAGCGCTACCAAGTGGCGTCGAAGCGATCACCGGAACGCAACGAACCACCGAGAACACGAACGACATCAACCAGACGTTCCTGGATCTGTTCACGGGGTTCCTCACCGTGTTCGCGGCGATCGCGCTGGTTGTCGCGACGTTCAGCATCTACAACACGTTCTCGATCATCGTCGCGCAACGCACTCGCGAAGCCGCGTTGTTGCGCGCGATCGGCGCCAGCAGGCGTCAAATCCTCGCGTCGGTGATCGCAGAGGCACTCTTCGTCGGCGTCGTCGCGTCCGTGGCCGGAGTACTCGGCGGGCTCGGCATCGCGAGCCTGCTCAAGGCGCTTCTGAACGCGTTCGGGTTCGCGTTGCCGGCCGGCGGTCTCGTGCTCGAGGCGTCGGTCGTCGTGATCTCCATCGTCGTCGGAACTGTCGTCACGCTCGTCGCCGGGCTGGCGCCGGCCGTGCGGGCGTCGCGCGTCGCGCCACTGGCCGCCATGCGCGACATCGAGGTGGAATCGTCGAGCGCTTCCGTTCGACGCGCGTTGGTTGGCGCGTCGCTCACCGCCGTGGGCGCCGCGGTCGTGCTCGCCGCCGTGCTCGGCGGGGACTCGTCCCTGGCCGTCGCTGGTCTCGGCGCGCTGCTGACGATCGTCGGCGTCGTGGTGCTCGGGCCGATCGTTGCCGGACCCGCGAGCGCGCTCATCGGCCTGCCGGCGCGCCGGTTCCGCGGCGTCACCGGGTCGCTGGGACGCCAGAACGCGATGCGCAATCCCCGGCGCACCGCCGGCACCGCGGCCGCGCTCATGGTCGGAGTAGGCGTGGTCACGCTGTTCACGATCTTCGCCGCGTCCCTCAAGACGGCGATCGACGACAGCGTCGCTCGGTCGTTCAGGGGCGATCTGGTGATCTCCTCCGGCCTGTTCGGCGGCAGCGGCCTGAGTCCCCAGCTCGCGCGGGACGTCGATCGGCTCTCGGAGGTCAGCAACGCGACCGGTCTCGGCAGGGGCCGCGCACTCGTCGGCACCGAGACCAAGACGGTGACCGTCGCCGAGCCGACTCGACTCGCAGGCGTCCTCGATCTCGACGTCACCCAGGGGTCGCTCGGCGCGCTCGGGCCCCGCCAATTCGCCGTCTCGCAACGTGTCGCCGACGACAAGGGCTGGAGCCGCGGCACCACGGTTCCGGTCACGTTCCCCGACGGCGCCAACAGCCGTTTCACGGTCGGCGCGATCTACACCGCGCGCGACATCACCGGCAACTACATCATCCCGCGCGCCACCTGGACACCACACGCGGTCCAGAACCTCGACACGGCCGTGCTCATCAAGCTCGCCCACGGTGTCCCGCTCGAGACGGGACGGCACGCCGTGGAACAGGCCGTTCGGCCCTACGGCGCGCCCGACGTCCAGGACCGTGGCGAGTACGCCGACTCGCTCGGGGCGTTCGTCGACACGATGCTCGGCATCGTCTACGTGCTCCTGGCGCTCGCGATCGTCATCGCGCTGATGGGCATCGCCAACACGCTGTCGCTGTCGGTGTACGAACGCACACGCGAGCTCGGTCTGCTCCGCGCGATCGGCGAGAGTCGCCCGCAACTCCGATCGATGATCCGGTGGGAGTCCGCGATCATTGCCGCCTTCGGCACCCTCGGCGGCCTCGCGGTCGGCGTGTTCCTCGGCTGGGCTCTCGTCGAAGCTGCGTCGCAAGGCACCGGCGATCTGGTCGCGCCGGCGTTCACCGCTCCCGTTGGACGCTTGCTGGTGCTGCTGGTGGTCGGCGCGCTCGCCGGTGTGCTGGCAGCCGTCCGGCCCGCCCGGCGAGCCGCGAAGCTCCCCGTCCTCCAAGCGGTCGCGACCACGTGACCACCATCGAACTACGGAGGTGCAACAACCATGACAAGCCATGTGAGTCTGAATCGCGATGACGGCGCGGCGCGGCGCGCGATCACGCTGCGCCGTGTCGCGATGCTGATGGCCGGTATCGCGGTGACGCTCGGTATCGCCTCGGTGCTTCACCTCTCGGGAAGCGTGCACGGGCGCTCCGAACCCTTCGACGCGACGCACGCCGGTATCGCCGAAGCGATCATCGGCATCGTCCTCGCGGGAGGCGCCGTTGCCGTCGTGCGATTCCCCGAACACGCGAGAGCATTCGCGCTTGGCGCGATCGCATTCGCCACCGTGGGATTCGTCGTCGGTCTCAACTTCACCGCGCGCGGCGGTCATCTACCCGACGTCGTGTACCACGTTGCGATCCTGCCGCTGTTGCTCGGCAGCCTGATCGTGCTCATCCGAGAGCGCGACGGCTTGCCGAACTGACCTCGCGGCCGAGGCTGTGCGCGACATCTCAACGTCTTCGTGAGGCTGACCCGGAGGACAAGGCCGTGTTGCGCGACGGGCTCGGGGTCGGCCTCACCTACCACACCGACGGCCGAGTCGCCGTCGAGGCACTCCCGGATGGGGTACCCACGTCCGCTCAAAGCATGAGGGATCGCTCCCGCTCATCGTCACGCACGGTTGGCCGGTTCGATCATCGAGCAGCTGAAGATCATCGAGCCGCTCACCGATCCCACGTCACACGGTGGCAACGAGGCGGATGGGTTCCATCTCGTGATCCCGTCGCTGCCGGGCCACGGATTCTCCGCCAAGCCAACCACCACCGGCTGGGATCCGGTGCGAATCGCACGCGCGTGGGTGGTGCTGATGCATCGCCTCGGATAAACCGAGTTCGTGGCGCAGGGCGGCGACTGGAGCGCGGCCGTGACGCAGGCCATGGGCGCGCAGGCGCCGCCAGCGTCTTCTGGCGCCACGTTGAACTGGTTGATGAGCAGGATCGGCCCAGTGTCCTCCTGGAGCTGCTCCGGGTACGTGACTCGCCCACCCATCTCGCGGAGTTGCATGTCGATGCTTTGGTCGCGGTTGGGTTGCTCTCGAGCGCAGGCCTCGCGCTGTCGACGCCGCCCCAATACTGCGCGTGTAGCGCCGGTTGCGGAGCCCGGAGACATCGCCGCGATCACCCCACGCTCCTCTCGACGCTGCTCGGCCGAAGGACCGCTTCGCATCGTGGACTACCCCAGCCCTACTCCCTAGTCTTCTTTGATGTGTCCTTTCTTTGCCGCGTTCCGGGGGCGGTCCTGAGAGCGCGGACGCACACTGCTCGGCGGAACTCAACCGGTGGAGTCCACTCAGAGCAGCTGCGAACCCATGTCAAAGCACGCGCTCTCGGCTGAGTCCGATCTCCTCGAGCGCGACGCCGAGCTGGCAGCCGTCGAGGACTTGATCAGCACCACCCCCAGCGTCGGCCGGCTCCTAACCATTGAGGGGCCGCCCGGGATCGGCAAGACCTCCCTGCTCGTGGAAGCGAAAGCGAGGGGCCAGGCCGCCGGGATGCAGGTTGTGGCCGCCCGCGGGTCCGAGCTCGAGCGCACGTTCTCCTATGGTGTGGTCCGACAACTCTTCGAGCCTCTGCTCGCGCGCCTGCCAGCGGAGGAACGAGCCGATGCACTGGACGGCGCGGCGGTGCTCGCCATGCCGCTCTTCGACCCTGCCCAGCTCGCGGCCCCGCCGGCTGCAGACTCATCGCTGGCGACACTCCACGGCCTCTACTGGCTCACGGCGAACGTCGCGGCCCGCCGGCCGCTCCTGCTCGCAGTCGATGACCTGCACTGGTGCGATCTGCCCTCGCTGCGCTGGCTGGCGTACGTCCTGCCTCGGATGGAGGGACTCGGCGTCTCGATCGTCGTGAGCCTCCGGACAGGCGAGCCGGGAGAGGATCCGAACCTCCTCGTCCAGATCGTCTCCGACCCGCTGGCCACCGTCATTCGTCCGGCCCCTCTGAGCACGCGGGCCGCTGCCCGGTTCGTGCGCCAGGCCCTTCGTCGGATGCCGACGACGCCTTCTGTGCTGCCTGCCACGAGGAGACGGGCGGCAATCCGTTGCTCTTGCGCGAGCTGATGCACGCCATCGCTGCCGAGGGCCTGGCTCCGACCCAGCAGAACGTGCCTCGCCTGCGCGAGCTCGGGGCGCGCGCCGGCCTGCGCGCCGTCACGGTTCGCCTTTCCCGCCTCGCGGCGGGATCAAGGAAACTTGCACAGGCTGTCGCGATCCTGGGCGACGACGCCGATCCCCTCCACGCGGCAGCCCTGGCGGAACTGGACGGACAAGCTGTTTCCGAGGCAGCGGGCGCGCTCGCACGGGTCGACGTCCTGCGCCCCCAGCCGCCGTTCGGGTTCGTGCACCCACTCTTCCGCGCCGCCGTCTACGAGGCGCTCACACCTCATGAGCGAGGCATCGGACATGCGCGCGCGGCCGGTCTCCTCCACGACGCGGGGGCCGAGCCCGAACGGGTCGCCGCGCACCTGCTGCTCACTCCCTCGGCCGCGGATCCAGGGGTCGTGGCAACGCTGCGCGAAGCCGCGCGCCGCGCGGCGTCTCGCGGCGCGTCCGAGACCGCAGTGGCATACCTTCTCCGCGCGCTCGCCGAGCCGCCTCCCGCCGCACAGCGTGCCGAGCTGCTGCTCGAACTCGGGTCTGCCGAGGCGCTCGTCAGCGGCGACGC
>JBKPCV010000157.1:0-12663 GCA_046727575.1 Actinomycetota bacterium | reverse complement strand
GAGGCGAACGTCCTGCGGTGGCGCGTGGGTGACGACGAAGAAGGGTGGCGTCCCGGTCTGATCGGCGCCGTACCCCATGTCCTCGTTCCAACCCCCAGGGCCGTCGACGATGTCGAACAGCCGCCGCCCCATGACCACGGCACCGCTCTGCGCCGTGGCCCGTTCGAGGATCTCGGTGTCGACCGCGTCCTGCTCCGTCACCCACGTGTGGAGCTCAGGCGCGTCGCCGAGACCGTGCTGTTCGTCGGCGCCGGGCCCGGTCACGAACCCGTCCAGCGACATTGTGATGTCGGCGATGACCTTTGGCATTTCGGTCTCCTCTCGGCGACGATCAGTAGTGCAGACCGCGTGCCGACCCCTGACTCATCGCGGCAGAGCACACATGTCGGCGGGGATAGTTTGCGGTCCCGTCGACGGGCCCTCCGGCGACCTAGCCGGGAGCAGACATGACCTACGCAGTGGACTTCGTCAACGTCTCCACCGTCGGCCTGGAGTCGTCGCCGGTGGCGACCGCACTCGCTGGCCTGCGGGCGCACGAGGCTCGCTTCTTCAAGAACAAGTACGACCACGTCTTCACGGTCGAACCGGCGGCCAACGCCAAGGCGAAGAAGGCCATCGACTGGGTGCACCGCATCCTCAAGGAGGAGCGCGACATCGCCATCGCATCGCCTCCGCTCGAGGCGACGACCCTCCAGGTCGAGAACATCCGGTGGACCTACGTGTTCTACGCGAGCGGGCTCTCGATCAACGTCCTGTACTCGCTCGACGAACCGAAGAAGCGAGCGGTCGGGTTCAAACTCTCCGAAGGGATGGAGGTGCCCGCCGAGCTCGGCTCATTCAAGTTCGCGCGACAGAAGTCGAAGCTGGCCGGGACGATCCGGGGCTCGTACTTCGAGATCAAGGGCGAGTACTGAGCCGGTTGAGCCTCGAATCCAACATCGTTCGGCCATCGTTCGACCCGACCCTGGCCTCACCCTCAGCCCGTTGAGACCCGGCATCAGTTTGGACCCGGCAGCGTGACGCGATGCCCGGCCGGAGCATCGGTCGTCACCAGTATCGACGCTTGGGTGAGAAGCACCACGGCAATGGCTTCTGCATTCATCATGTTGAGCGTACGGCGAACCCGTAGCGCCAGCATCACCGGTACGACGGTGCGAGAGGCCAAGAGACCGATCTCATCGGGGAGTCGGGAGCGCCCACCGAACCCGCTCCTGGTCGTCAGCGCTCGGTGCCGCGAGGCGTCCCGACAACGACCCGGTCCCGGTACCCGCGGTCACCGAACGTCCGAGCCGCCAGTACCAGCACGAGGTCGTGAACACGTCGCCCTCAGAGAGCTCTGCAGCAATCGGCGTCGCGCCGCCCCCGCCAGGGCCTCAAGGAGCAGTCGATCGTCGATGACGACTGCCACGACGGCGCCTTGCTACTGAATCGCGAGTTCAGGGTCGTCAGCGCCGACCAACGCGACGGCTTCGTCATAGCCGCCGTCGTGCAGCCACGCCGGCACGATCGCACGGGCCTCGGCCGACATGGGCGACTGATGGCGCGCCGAACGAGGCGGCCCGCAACTCCCCCGCCGCTTTCGCGCGGCGCCGAGCCGGCTCCACCACCACCGTTCCGTGAACCGCCGCGGGACGAGGATCTCGCCAAGGACGGTTACATCACCTCTGGAGCACAGAGAAGTGCTCTCAATTGGAACCGCGAAAGAAGGCGGCAAGCGTTGTCGCGGTCGCTTGGGGGTGCTCCTCGGGAAAGAAGTGGCCGCCGTCGACCGGTCGGCCGGTTACGTCATTGGCCAGTTCGCGCCAGAGCGATAGTGGGCCACCGTCAGCGGCGTACCAGGTTGCGAGGGGTCCGTTGGCACTCCAGAGGGCGAGGACCGGGCAGGTGATGCGTCGACCAGCCTTGCGGTCGGCAGCGTCGTGCTCGCGGTCGATGGTGGCCGCCGCGCGATATTCCTCGCAGATCGCGTGAACGTGATCCGGATCGCTGAGTGCTGTGAGGTAGGCGGCGCGGACCTCAGCGGTGAATGTCTCGGCTGGCGTACCCCACTCTGCGCTGAGTGCGTGGTCCAGGACCGCATCGGGAGCACTGGCGAGCAGGCGCTCTGGGAGTGGTTCGGGCTGTGCGAGCAGCGACCATGGCCAGAAGGCGAGCGCCAAGCGATCGTCTGCTCGGGTCCACGCTGCATCGATCGCGACTGCATCGAGCACGGCGAGCTTGTCGATTCGCTTGGGGTGATCCAGCGCGGCACGGTAGGCCACGCGTGCGCCGCGATCGTGGCCGGCGATTGCGAAGTGATCGAAACCAAGCCGCTCCATAACGCTGACCATGTCCTGCGCCATCGCGCGCTTCGAGTACGGCGCGTGATCGCGCGTGGACGGCGGACAGCTGCTTTCCCCGTAACCGCGCAGATCGGCGCAGATGACCGTGAACCTGGTGGCCAGACGGGGCGCGATGTCGCGCCACATGTACATGGTCTGCGGGAAGCCATGGAGCAGCAGTACGCCAGGCCCCGATCCTGCACATCGCACGCTGATCGTCGCGTCCGCGGTCTCGACGACCCTCGCGTGGAGCGCGTCCATCACCCGCACGTTAGACACACATCCATCGCCCGGACCGCGCTCGCGATGCGACTGGCGGTCGCTGGCGACGAGGGACGTGACATCCTGGCTCGGCGCCGGTGCAGCTGGAAACCCTGGGCGCGCGGCTGAGCCTTTACCTCCGATGCCCGGGATCGGCCTGCCTTACATTGGCCCGATGCGTGAGACCCTCGAAGAACTCAACGAACTCCAGGCCCTGCTTGACGTCTCCCTGTCCCACTCCACCGCTCACCTCCGCTCGATCGTCACCGAGCGCACACTGACCGCTGAGCAGCTCACCCAGATCCTGACCGGCATGTGCACGCTCGCCCTATCCACCGTGACAGCGAAGGACGAGCCGCGGGTGGCGCGGACGGGCATTTCCTGCACGGCAAGTGGCACTTCGGCACGGCGCGCAGCGCCGCGAAGTCCCGCCACCTCGCTGCGCGCCCTGCTGCCAGCGTCGCGCATATTCGCGGCGAGGGCCTGGGCGTCTTCACGCACGGCACGGTAGAGATCCTCAACCCCGAGGAGGGCGAGCCGGCCGCGGAGTGGCCAGACCTGCTCGCGTACTTCAAGGCCTTCTACGGCGACGACGCGTTCGACTGGGACCACGATGTTGTCTACTACCGGCTGCACCCGCACTGGATGACTGTCCCGCCGCTGGCCAGTTCGCGATCGCTGCGTGAACGGGAATCATGCGCCCGACGCGGCTTCACTCAGAGCCCCGCCCTTCCATCAACACCGGAAACGCCGCCTGATCGCCGCGATGGAAGAGTGCCTCATACGCCTCGAGCGTGCGCTCGGACGCCAACCCGAGGCGCCCCATGGTTGCGCGGGCGAACTGTACCGGAGATTGCGGGCCGGCCGTGATGAGGTCGCCGTCAACCACGGCGCGCTCGTCGATGTAATGGTCGCCTCCTGCGTATCCAGTCGCCGCCAGATACTCACGTGCGGAGCTGGTGTGGTTACGTCCATCGAGCAAACCAGCGCGCGCCAAGCCCGCCGTCGCCCCGCAGATTGCTGCTACGGGCACCCCGGCATTGAGGAAGAGGGCGGCAGCCGCAGCAAATGCCTCTCCTCCGCCCGCGTCCCAGATCTCCGCGCCCGGCAGGATCAGCACGTCGCTGCCCGTGGGATCGAGATCGTCGAGCAGCATGTCCGGCGAGATGCGCACGCCGCCCATCGTGGTGATCGGCTGGTTCGCTTCCGCGACGGCGACGACGTCGAAGCTTGTGCCGGTGAAGCGTCCGGTGTGGAGCTCGACGAGGAGATGTCCGACTTCAGAATCCGTGAGAGTGTCGTAGACGCCGAGATGTGCAGTTGGGTTGTCCATGTGCCTTCCCCCGGGAGTCGTCAGCTCGTTGCTGTACAATGTACACAAAGTCGGTGTTCGACGCCATGAAGCATCAAGAATCGGCCCCCAGGAGCGGACGACCGCCTCGCCTGACCTCGCACCAGGTGGTGGGCGTGGCTCGTCGGATCGCCGCCCAGCAAGGCGTCGCGAGACTGACGATGCGACGGCTCGCCGATGGGCTCGGGGTGATGCCGAACGCGCTCTACACCTATTTCCCGGACAAGGCCGCGATCCTCGACGCCGTCCTCGACGATCTGCTCGGCGATGTCACGCGCCCCCGCCGGCGCACCAGCTGGCGGAATGCGCTTGCCTCGCTGATGAGTTCGTACCGCCGGCTCCTCCTCACCCAGCCCGGGCTGATCGCGCTGACGGTCTCGCGCCCCATGTACGGGCCGAACGCGCTGCGATTACGAGAGGACATGCTCGCCCTGCTGCGTCAAGGCGATCTTGATGACGCCGATGCCGTGAGCGCGTTCCTGGCGCTGTTCGCGTACACCACCGGGTTCGTTGCCTTCGAGACCGCGAGGGTCTCCGGCAAGCGCGATGCCGAGCAGCGCGCGCAGGGTCATCGGCTGCACGCGTCGCTGCCGGAGGAGACCTTTCCGACCACGCGCGCCCTCGCGGGACGCCTTGCAAAGCGCCCCGGCGACCACGAATTCACGCGGGGCCTTGATGGCGTGATCGCCGGGTTCGCGCAGAGGAGCACGATGGGCAGCGCGGCAAGGAGCCGAGGATGAGGGAGTCATCGGTCGCCTGTTGGCGTAGCCGAGCATTTTCTCGCGCGGATCGGTCGGACTGATAAATTCGACCATCGGCATCAGGAGGCTCGAGGCGTCGACCGCGTGCGTCTCGCGGTGCTGGACGGAGGTTCCTCGTCGGGTCCCAGAATGTCCTCATGGTGTCGCGGTAGATCTCGTCTCGCGTCGCACGCCATTTGTCGATGGGATAGGGGAAGGATCGTCGTTCGGCGAGCCGGATCGCGCGGTCGACCGCCACCCAGCACATGAGTCGCGAGTGCAGGAATTCTTGGCGACCGCCGCGGACTTCCCAGATCCCTTCATCGGGGAGACGCCAGTGTTCGACGATCCACCCGACGAGCCACTGGAGGTTC
Organism: Actinomycetota bacterium; assembly: GCA_046727575.1. Taxonomy (GTDB): domain Bacteria; phylum Actinomycetota; class Acidimicrobiia; order IMCC26256; family DASPTH01; genus DASPTH01. Next base: position 7,616 of record JBKPCV010000157.1, on the reverse strand, counting down.
TCCCAGAGCTGACAGGAGATGGGCTCCCCGTACTTGTTGTAGAGGTAGATGAAGTCCATCAATTCGCCGTAGCTGTCGAGCTGCAGCTGGGGGTATGCGGCGTTGCCGACTCGCACCGGCCGGGAACCTCGATACCGTCGAGGTGCCGGAGCATCGTTTCGGTGAGGACCTTGCAGCCATCGTGCCCGTACACCACCTGGAGCATGCCGTCAGGGGTCGAGGTCCAGACAGCGGTCCTCGATCCAGCTGATGAACTGACCCGCCTCTTCCGTGTAGCCGAGCCGGATCAGCGCGTAGAGCATGAACGAGGCGTCGCGGATCCACGTGTATCGGTAGTCCGAGTTCCGTGCCCCGCCGAGCAGCTCGGGCAGGCCAAAAGTCGGTGCCGCGATCAGCGAGCCGTGCGTGTGCGACACGAGGAGCTTGAGCGCCAGCGCCGATCGCAACACGATCTCGCGCCACCTCCCCGTGTATTGAGCCCGCCCGACCCAGTCGTGCAAGAAGTTGACGGTCGATTTGAAGGCCCGGGGCACGAAGTCGGGCGCGGACGTGACACTGGGCACGCCCGCGTGTGTGCCGCCTCCATCACGAACGCGGCACTGTCACCGGCACCCAGCGTGAAGCGAGGCCGCGCCGCGCCGGCACCGTCCACAATGAGCGGCATCTCGCCGCTCAGTCGGAGCGCAGTCGCGTCGTCGCCACAGGAGTGGAAGACCAGAGAGTCGTCGCGCTGTTCGACGGAGTGGACCGCCCGCCCGTAGTCGAAGCGGGGCGCGAACTCCACGTCGTAGCAGACACTGCCTCGCACGGTCTTCACCCGCCGCACGAGCGTGGTCGAGTGTGGGTGCCCCGGGATCGCAACCGGCATGAAATCCGAGAGCTCTGCCACGCCGTCTGCGGACAAGAAGCGAGTCAGCAGAACATTGGTGTCAGGGAGGTACAGCTGCTTCTCGACGCCGCGTGTGAGGCGTGGCCGGATCGCGTAGTGCCCACCGCGGTCATGATCGAGCAAGCGCGCAAACACCGTCGGCGAGTCGAACCGCGGGAACGACATGAGGTCGATCGAACCGTCCTTGCCGACAAGGGCAAGTGTGAAGATCACCGACGATCCCGTGGTCCTCGATCGGCCGATAGCTCACTGACATCGCTCCACCGCTCCGCGCCCGGTCTCAGATGAAGCGGTCCTCGCGCGCGGTGACGATCGTCAGCGCGAACAGCCGACCGTCGATCACGACGCCACCCGCTCCGCACTCGCTTCCCACACGCCGATCGCGGCTGCGTCGCGCGCGAACAGCGCGAAATCTCGCGGCTCGCGGTTGAGCGCGCGCCGGACGCCGTCCGCTACACGTGCATTGCGGCCGTCGAGCACCGTGCCGAACACGTAGGTCAGCAGGTCGATGACGTCCTGAGGCACGCCCTGTTCGGCCGGCTCCGCGGCGAAATCCCCGATCGGCACCGCCTCGTACCGGATCTCACGTCCCGTTGCTTCGGCGATCTCCGCGACTGCCGCCGCGAACGTGAGCAGGCGCGGGCCGGTCAACTCATACAGCTCGCCGATGTGCCGTTCGTCGGTCAGCGCAGCGACTGCGACGTCGGCAATGTCGTCGGCATCGATGAACGGCTCAGGAACGTCCACGGCCCGCCACGAGCACGAGCCTCGAGACATCGCGCGCCACGGCAAGTTCGGCGAACGCCCCGACCTGCTCGACCGCGCCGGCCACTGCAAGGTCCGGGTAGTACATCACGTACACGGCGCCGACACCGCGCAACGCCCGCTCCCATGTCGAGCGGTCTTCCCAATCAAAGCGCGCCTCCGCGGTCGGCACGCCGATTCGCGTCGCCACACCCCGCGCCGTGAGCCGCTCAACTACCCGGCGGCCTGTCTTACCGGTACCGCCCAGGACCAGTGTGGGCTTCTCGGATGCGTTGATGGTCATGATGGCTCCTTCCCGACAGCCTTCGCTTGTTCTTCGTGGAGGCGCGTGAGCGCGCCGATGAAGCCGAGCCAACCTACGAACGGCTCTCTCGCCCCCGATTCGGTCACCAGCGATCCATGCACTGGTTGCGCATCGAGGTGCACCTCGAGCTGCACGCTCAAGAAACCCGCTTCGCCGTTGTGGGGCTGATCGTCCATCGAGGTGACGGTACGACCGACGTGCTGCGGCGGCGTCGGGCATCTCCCTGATCCTGGTCCCTGAACCTTTGGCGCGTGGTCTGTCGCCGCTGACTCGTGGACCGGTGAGCATCGCTGCGGCGCGCGTCAGGTGCTGCGACTGAACTCCACCAGTGCCCGGAGCAGGCAAGCGAACTCCGCCAGCGACATGACCGCGCGGGCCGCGTTCCATCGCATCCACGGTCGCTCGTCGAAACGCTGTCGGACAGCTCCGAGATCGGCGATCTCGTCCGGGTCCCCCGCTCGCTTGATCCCGTCATTGCGCGGCACGTTCACTGCGAGCGTGCTCACGACGACGAACACGTACAGCACGAATGCAGCCAAGCTGCCGGGTAGCGCCGATCGCTCGTCGGAAGGTAGAGCGCGGCCGATAGTCCAGACAGCACCAACGCACCGAAGAAAGTCCCCAAGAAAAGCGGGTTGATGATCTGCGCTACCGGCTGGCATCCAATGCGCCAGAGTCCGTCCAACGGGAACCTCGGTCTCTCCCGATTCGACGGACGGCAGAGCGCCACACAGCGACCGCGCCAACCGCTGTCAAAGAGCAGGCGTCAGATAATTCTCACGCACGCTTCAATGATCTCCCCGCGCGCGTTCATCCGCTCGACACCGGTTGGTCGTCGTTCAGGGCCCGCCGCAACTTGCCGCGACCCGAGATGGCGAGTTTGCGGTAGACGCTGCCGAGGTGCGTCTCGACGGTCTTGCGAGTGACGAACAACATCTGCGCGATCTCGGGGTTGCTGTGTCCTTCCGCAGCGAGCTCGGCGACTCGTCGCTCGGACGCGGTCAATTGCTGCACACCGACCTCGCGCTGCCCGGACGACCGCCCACCGGCGGCGCGCAAATCCACGCGCGCCCGATCAGCGAGCGCACGTGCGCCGCAGGGCTCGGCGAGAAGGAGCGCTTGGTGCAGCGTGGATCGCGCTTCCTTCCGGCGGTTGACCCGGCGGAGGGCACTGCCCAGGTCCGCGAGGGCGTAAGCCTCCTCGAGCTTGGCCGGTGAGTTCGCCAACACAGCCGCCGCGTCGCGGAATCCGACGAGCGAGCTCTCGCCGTCCCCCACGAGGGCGTTGGCGCGGAGCGCGATGCCGATACCGCTCGAGGCGCCCCACCGTCGTGCCCGCTCGAGGTCGTCGAGCGCGAGCTGGCGTGCTCCCGCGGTGTCGCCCAGCGTTGCGAGCGCGGGCGCGGCTCGCGAGCGCCAGCGACTCGCGATCGGGTTCGCTCCTCCCCACAGCTCGTCGCGACGACCGAACTCGAAGAGATCGTCGACTCCCTCGGCCGTGCGCCCCTCGGCGAGGCGGAGGATTCCTCGTGCCTCGAGCAGGGAGTTGCTCGGCATTCCCGGTGCGATCCCGATCGCAAACGCGCTCACCGCGAGCGCATCGCCGGCAGCCTCGACGTCGCCTCCCTCGATCAGTGCGTCGATCAGCACGCCGAGCGCGAGCGCCGCACCGAGCGGAATGTCGTGTGCCATGAGCAGATCGAGTGCTGTCCGAGCGTCGGCCTCGGCCCGCGCGACTGCGCCCCTCCGCAGCGCGACAACGGCTTGATAGGCCAGCACGAACGCGATCGCGGGGATCGAACTTCGTCGGCGTGCGTCGTCGAGCATCCGCGCCAGCACGGAATCGGCAAGATCGAGGGCGTCGGTCGCGAGCAATCCGACGAGGAGCACGTAGATCGTGGGAGGGACATCGAGCTCCTGCTCGGCGAGCAAGCGCCCTTCCGCGAAGGCCTGTTCGAGGTGCGCGACCGCCTCGTGTTCGGTTTCGCTTCCACGCGCGCGCTCGAACGCGAGACTCGCGAGCACCAGGCGCTCGGCGGGCGACGAACCCGACGCGGCCGCGTGTCGTTCGAGCCGCATCGCGGCAGGACCACGGGTCTCTCGGAAGTCCGACACTTGCGCATGCGCTGCCAGGTCGGCCTCGAGCACCAGAGCCAGCTCACGATCCACCGGCTCGACGCGCGCGATCGCCGACTCGAGCGCCTCGACCGCGCGATCAGCGCGCCCCACCCACGTGGTCGCATTGCCCAAGAGGCGAGCAGACATGGCGATCAGCCTCGGTTCGTCGATCACGTCGAGCGCCGATGCGAGATGATCGCCCGCATCAGGTGATGCAACCCGGAGCTCCGCTGAACCGAGCTCCAGCTGCACCGCACCCAACAACGCCGGTGGAGGTGGCTCCGCCAGCGCGCGCGCGAGCCATGCGACAGCGGCCGCGGGCGCCCCACGCCCGAGCGCGTCCCGCGCCACTCGGCGCAGGAGGTCGACGCGCTGGGCATCGCCGGTCGGTTCCGCCGCGACGATCTGCGCCGCGATCCGTTCCTCCGAGGCGCCGCGCGCGGCGAGCACCTCGGCTGCGAGGGCGTGCGCCTCGCCGCGTTGCCGGAAACCGATGTCCGCGTAAACCGATTCCCGGACAATCGGATGCGTGAACTCCAACGGCTCACCCGGAGTCAGGATCTCGAGGCGCGCGAGCAGGTCGGCCGCCGCGGCCGCGTCGTTGGCGGCAAGGCCAGCGAGGTGTGCGGCTTCGTCCAGACTTCCGCCGTCGCCCAGAACGGCGACCGCGCGCACCAACGCACTGGTCGCGGCGGGAGCATCGGAGAGCCGCAACAACACTGCTTGTGCCACCGTGGCCGGGCCGATTCGCCGAACCGACGCGGCTCGATGCGAATCGGGTGAGACCTTCTGCTCGCGTGCTTCGTGAAGGAGAGCCTCCAAGAAGAAGGGGTTGCCGCCGGTCGCTTCCCAACACGCCGTCGCGAACTCGCGTGTCACGGCCGCACCGAGTTGGCGCTCGCAGAGCGTGGCCGCGGCGTCGACGCTCAGCGGGGCCGGCCGCAGCACGGTCGTCTCGGGTCCCGCGGCGAGACGCGTCAGCTCGGCTCGCGTCTCCTCACCTGCTCGAGCGGACGCGACCACCGCGAGCGCGATGCCGTCCAGCCTGGGGGCGAGGTAATTCAGGAAGCGGAGCGACTCCGTGTCGGCCCAGTGCAGGTCGTCGACAAGGAGCAGCACCGGAGCGGCATCAGCGAGATTGGCCAGGAGCCAGTACAAACCGTGCAGCATCGAGACGGCCGTATCAGCGCTGGGCGCAGACGGCAGAGCACCGGTCGGAGCGAAGAGCGGTTCTGAGAGGGCCGCGGTCCCGGCGAACAGACGATCACGATCGGAATCGGAAGCGCGCCAGACGACCGGTTCGAGGAGCTGGCGCACACAGCCGTACGCGAAGTCGCTCTCGAGCACGCTGGCGCGAGCACGGAGGCATGTGAAACCCCGTTCGGCTGCCGTTTCCGACGTTGCGCGCAGCAAGCTCGTCTTCCCGATCCCGGCCTGCGCTTCGACGAGCACGACCTGGCCGTGAGCTCGCTCCCCTTCGGTCAACGCGTGTTCGAGCGACGCAAGCTCGTGCTCGCGCTCCAACAGCATCAGTCCAGTGTGCATCAAGGCAGCCGGTCACGTCTCTGTTCGGACTGCCGTGGGGGGTGGCCGGCCAAAGATTCAGGGATCGCGCTCGGGGAGTTCCCCGATGCCGGCTCGGTGCTCCGTGCGTACCGTCCGCTTCATGTGCGACAACCTCTGCCCTCAGCACGGCACCGTTGCTGCTTTGCTGGCCCAAGCTCGTCATTTCCGCGTCGAGGCCCGACAGGTACATCCGATCCTCGCCCGCGCGTATCTGCGGCGTGCCAGCGAGTTGCAGCTCACCGCGTGGGTACAGGCCGCCTGCTCGGTTCCCATGGACATCGACGACGTTGTCGGCACCGTCGCCGCCTAGACCACGGGTGGGCATGATCCGACGCCCGACCGTCGGCATGGACTCGACCGGGCGGTTGCACGCGCGGGCCGAGCTCGCTGACACGCTCGAGCGCTATCGGGTTGAGCTGACGCGGCACTGCTGCAGGATCCTCGGCTCGTGGTGCGAGGCTGAGGACGCGGTGCAGGAGACGATGGTGCGAGCGTGGCGAAGCCATGGCCGGTTCGAAGGTCTTTCGACGCTGCGTACCTGGCTCTACCGCATCGCCACAAACGTGTGCATCGACATGCTCAAGGCCCCACAATGCCGTGCGCTGCCCATCGGTCTTTCATCTGAGTACTCGCTCTTGGATGGCCCGTGGATCGGAAAACACAACAGAGACCTCGAGATGTGTTCCGGTACGGGCTCTCTCCGACACACAGGCGATCCGGCCGATCTCGCCGTCGCGCGCGAAGCGGTGCGACTCGCGCTGGTGTTGGCGTTGCACTGCCTCCCACCGCGCCAGCGGGCGGCCTTGCTCCTGCGTGAGGTGCTCGCGTGCCCGTCGACAGAGATCGCCGAGTTGCTGGACACGAGTGTGGCATCGGTCAACAGCGCACTGGAGCGCGGTCGCGGCACGCTCGCGTCGAGGGATATCGAGCACGCAACGCCGACGGCGGACGAGCGAGAACGGTCGGTCGTGGATCGCTACGTGGAAGCGCTCGAGCGATGTGACGTCGACGCGCTTGCGACACTTGCATGCGTTTCAACGACCCAACTCGGCGTCTGATTCGGCATGCTCGTCCTTGACTTTCCTGGTGGGAAACTGTCGGTTGGTTTCCTACTAGGAAAGTCGAGGAGATCGGATGGCCGAGCACATCAACTGCGCCGACGCTGGCCGCGCGCTCGACGACGTCGACCTGCGCCGACGGCAGATCGTGGCCCAGATCGACGTCCCCGGCTGGTACTGGTGGGGCCTGGCGCTTGCTTGGGTCGGGTTGGGGCTCGTCACGGTCGCCGGCAACCCCTGGTTGTCCGTCGCCGCGACAGTGGGTTTCGGTGCGGCGCACTCGGCGGTGGCCGCGCGGGTGATCGACGGCCGCCACGGTTCGCGACAGCTCAGTGTGCGTGCCGATGTCGTCAGCCGGCACGTCCCCGCGCTCGTCATCGGCTTCCTCGTCACACTCGTCGCGTTCACCGTCGGCATCGCGCTCGCCGCCGCCGCCCTCGACGCACCGCAGCCGGCGCTGATCGCGAGCATCGTCGTCGCGATCGCCGTCCTCATCGGCGGCCCGCGGCTCATGGCGTCCGTGCGTCACCGCGCCGAACGAAGCGAGCGCCGGTGACGTCGGAGGCTTCGCAGGCGCCCGAGGCGCGCTTCGATGAGCTGATCCACCCGAGCACCCGGCTCTCGATCGTCGCGCTCCTGGCGTCAGCCGACTGGATCGACTTCGCCTACGTGCGCGATCGGCTCGAACTCTCCGACTCCGCACTCTCGAAGCAGTTCGCCACGCTGGAGACGCGGGGTACATCATTGAGCGGCCCGTCAGCAACCGGCGCCGAAGGGTACAAGTACGCCTCACCGATACCGGCCGGGCCGCCTTCGAGGGTCACGTCGCCGCGCTGCGCGCAGTCGTTGCCCGCGCGGAGTCGTATGAGCGCGGCGTGGAACTGATCCGCCCACGGCCAGCGCGCCGGGAGTCGCA
>JBKPCV010000156.1:0-10584 GCA_046727575.1 Actinomycetota bacterium | reverse complement strand
AAGACGCATCGTCGGCAGCGTCAGATGTGTATAAGAGACAGGGTTAAGTATACGCAGCAGGGACGGGCAGCATCAACCCGAGATCTGCGTTCGCATGGTCACGAACTTGACCGGCACTTCAGGGATGCTCGGTTCCACGCGACGTTCGGGACGCGCGTTCGCGCGGCGCGCGCGCTCCTTCTTCGTCAGCGCGACCGATGAGTATCCGTGCCGGCGGCAGTCTGTACGGTGATGACTGAGCTCTTCGCGACAGGGATCCAGATGGGTGAGTCCCCGCGGTGGCACGACGGCCGGTTCTGGATGTGCGACTGGATCGCCGGCGAGGTTCTGGCGTTCGACGGTGCAGGGAACCGCGCGGTCGTGACACGAGTTGAGGGTCTGCCGTTCTCGATTGACTGGCTACCCGACGGCCAGCTCCTGATCACCACGCCAAATGGTGTGGTAGCTGGTGACCGGCAGGCGCCTTACGGCGCCATGGGGCAGCCCTTCAACGAAATCGTGGTCGATGCCGCCGGTCGCGCCTGGGTGGACATGCCGGGTGCGCCACCTTGGGAGGACCCAAAGCCGGGCATCGTGGCCGTCGTGCTGTCCGACGGGAGCTGTCATCAGGTGGCCGATGACGTGTGGTTCCCGAATGGGATGGTCGTGCTCGGCGACGACACCCTCGTGGTGGCAGAGTCGCACGCCGACCGGCTGACGGCGTGGACCATCAAACGCTCGGGTGAGCTCGCTGACCGGCGGGTGTGGGCCGACCTGGGACCGGGGTCCGCCCCGGATGGCGTCTGCGCCGACGCCGACGGGGCGATCTGGTATGCCAGCGTTCCCGGTCAGCGATGTACGCGGGTCGCCGAAGGTGGCGAAGTCCTCGACACCGTGAACGTCGACCGCGGCTGCTTCGCGTGCATGCTCGGGGGCGACGATGGACGGACGCTGTTCATCGTGGCGAACCGCTACGGCGTCGGCGGCGCCTCGGACGGGATCGTGCTGACCCAACCAGTGGACGCACCCCACGCGGGGCGACCCTGACGCAGTGCCACCAAGCGCCCGGTCGGAATCACCCGGTCGAGGCTCCTTCGTCGCCTCGCGCTTACGTATGCGACGCCGTAGAGCTTGACCGGTCGGCGCGCGCGATACCACCGTGATGCCCGTTCAGGTGGAAGCGGGTCGACACAAGGCAAGGCGCCGCCAACTCGCTAGTCCTGGCATAGATCTGCTCGATCCGAACCGGTGTCCCGCCCGAGTGTCGTGTAGATGGTGGACAAGATGCGCGAGGCGTTTGCATTCGCAACGCATTACCCGCAGCCGGCACTCTCGCGGCACCGCTCTAGTGGCGCGCTTGAGTCGAGACCGACCCTGTGGCTGGTGCTGGCACGAACGAAAGATCTCGGGCTGTCAACGAGTGTGGCGCGATTGTGAGCCAGAGAGCGTCTCGTTCGTGAGAGAGGTAGCGTCGGAACTTAGGGTCCCAACTCGAGAGATCTGAACCGAGGTAACGCTCGAGCTTCCGCTGCGCGCGTACGCGGTCGAAGGGGCCGAGCTCGCCTCTGCCGCGGGCCACGACCTGAAGGCACTCGCCTGTCGCCAGGTCACAGGTGTCGATGACGAGCGCGACTTCTGCATTCGTGCTGACCTCTTCGGGGACGTGACTCCATGGTCCCGTGAGGATCCAGAACCGGCTCTCTTCCCACACGTACCACACCGGCCTTACGGCCGGACGCGCGGTCGCGAGACGCGCCGTGAGCGGTCGAGCAAGGAAGTGGTCGATGTCGAAATCCCTTCCCTGCATGTCGAATCTTCAAGCTAGCTCCTTGGAATCAGCGGACGTTCCGACGATGCTGGACCGTTCCGGCGATCTGGGGCACACCCGCTCCGCCGTCGTCCCCTCCCGAAGCGAGACGGTCGGTTCGTCGAGGTTCCGTCTCCCGAGGTGAGATGGAGCGGTCTGCTCGGCCCTTGAGGAAGCCCTCGTGCGGCGGAGCGGTTCAGCATCATCGGCCACCATCCGCGTTGGTGTGCAAAACGCGGCGGCACGACGGAATGTTCAAGACCCTGGCCGTCGGAAGCGTTGAGACTGGCCACATGGATGCCACCATTCACCCGCGTCTGGTCGTTCCCGACGTCGATGTCGCCGTTCGCTATTACCAAACTGCCATCGCCGCTGTGGAGACAGCCCGCTTCGTGTTGCCCTCGGGCATCGTCACCCATGCTTCGCTGGACATCGGCGGAAGTGTCATCACCCTTACCGAGGCGTACGACGACTATCGGTTGTTCGCGCCCGAGCAGATCGGCGGGTCGCCGGTGTTGCTCACCCTGACTGTCGAGGATGCAGCGGCAGTCGGCGACGCGATGGTCGCCGGTGGCGGCACGGTGATCGTGCCGATCGAGGATCGCCCGTACGGCAAGCGGGAAGGAAGGGTGCGTGACCCGTACGGTCACCTTTGGATCGTGAGCCAGGACATCGAGTCACTGACCGACGCTGAGCTGCGCGCACGCATCGCGACGGCGTACAGCGAGGATCGCAGTTCGAAGTCCGGTGCCCTTGGTGCCCATCCGCGGGTTCGGCGCATTGTCGCCGACCTGACGGTGACGGACGACCAGGACACCACTGGCTTCTACCGGGATGCCTTCGGGCTCGAGGTCGCAATGGACCTGGGTTGGGTCACGATCCTGGTGTCACGGGCATCGCCCAACACGGAGTTGACTCTCATGCGCGCGGACCGGACAGCCACAGTGAATCCTGATGTCACGATCGAGGTCGATGACGCTACTGAGGTCCACCGTCAGATGGCCGCGGCTGGATGGAACGTCGTCCACCCGCTGACGCGCGAGGAGTGGGGTGTACAGCGCTTCTTCATCGAAGACCCCAGCGGAAATGTCGTCAACGTGATGTCCCACGCCCAAGCGGACCGCTAGGTAAGGAGCAACCGCGGTCCCCGGCGGGTCGCTCGACCGTCTCACTTGCACCGTCGACGCTCTTACAATCAGCACTTGTGACATCCGTGGCGAAACCTCCTCGACGTCGGGAGTTGGTCGACATCGTCGACTTCTTCTGGGCCTCGAACGTGTCCGCCGAAGCGGGCGTTGAGCGCCTCTTCCCGACGGGCCAGGCCCAGGTGGTGGTTGACCTTGACTCGGGAGCCGGGATGCTCGTGGGGCCGAGAACGACACATGTGGACGTCGACCCCAGACAGACCTCGAAGACGATCGGCGCCGCGCTGAAGCCCGGCGGGTTAGAGGCTCTTCTGGGCGAACCCGCCGACCGTCTGATCGACGAAACCGTTCCGTTCGCGTGTCTGGACCGACACCACGATGTAGCGGACGAGGTCGCGTCGCTGCCTGCTGGCGATGCCATCGATCGCTTGGAAGCGACGCTGGCGGCGATGTGCGGCGACCGCACGGTGCCGCCGCCGGTGAGTGCCGCCTCCGACGCCCTATCCCGCGGTTCCGAGCCGGGAGCTGTGTTGTCGACGCTCGGACTCGACCGGCGCGTGTTCGTTCCGCAATTCCGACGGTCGGTCGGTTTTGGACCAAAGCACTTTCACCGGCTTCGCCGCTTCCAGCGAGCAGTGGCGATCTTGCGCAGCGCGCGGCCGACTTCCCTCGTCGAAATCGCCTTCCGGCTGGGGTACGCCGACCAAGCCCATTTCACTCGCGAGATCAGCGGGTTCACCGGTGTGACACCTCGCGTCCTTCAGGTCAGCCAATCGGACAGACCGAATCATCTCGCCATTCGAAAGTAGCGCGTCGCATGGTGACCTCCGAGATGCACGCGATGCCGCCGATCGGCGCTCTGCAGATCCGCTCGACCTCGATGCGTTGGCGACGGCCGCCCACGTATGCAAGTACCACTTCGCCCGGTGTTTCGTCGAGACCTCCGGCCAGGCCCCGGTCCGCTACCTGACGCGGCGGCGAATCGAGCGGGCAAAGGACCTGTTGCGATCGGCGAACCTCACCGTCACCGAAGTCTGCATGCTGGTTGGCTTTCCAGCCTCGGATCGTTCTCGTCGCGGTTTCGCGAGCTGGTGGGCGAATCACCGAGCGAGTACCCCGACCGATGGGCGGCGGAGCTGAGCAATCTGGGAGAAGCGTGGCCGTCGAGTGACCCGTACCGTGTTCGCATGATCACCCATGTGTCACTCGCCACGATCTGGGTCAACGACCAAGACGAAGCGAAGGCGTTCTACACGGACAAGCTCGGCTTCCAGGAAACGGTCGACGTGGCGATGGGCGACGGCTACCGCTGGGTCACCGTCTGCCATCCCGACCATCCCGAGCTGGAGCTCACCCTCATGCGTCCGGGGCCCCCGCTCGACGAGGACGACGCCGCGTCGTTCCGTCGCATGCTCGACAAGGGCTCACTCGGCGCCGTCGGCCTTGCCACCGACGACTGCCACCGGACCTACCAAGAGCTCACCGCCAACGGCGTGACCTTCATACAAGAACCGGCTGACCGTCCCTACGGCGTCGAGGCGATACTGCGCGACAACTCGGGCAACTGGCTCGTGCTCGTGGAGCCGAAGCCGTTCAGCCCCGACGACATCGCGGTCGGCCCGTAGGGTCGGCACTGACTACCCGTCACACACGTGAACCTCGTCGCTCGCGTCGCTGACTTCCCTCGTCCGGGTTCTGCGCAGTCGTTGATCCCGCGATGAATTCTCAGCCCATCGTCGGTCTAAGGCGTTGAGATCTGCGCCCGGATTGCAACGGGTACGTGAAAGGCGGCTCACCATGGTGCGACTCGCAGACTTCTGTTACCGGCGGCGTCGTGCTTCCGGCTGAGCACCGGGCCAACTATCAAACGCCCGGGGCCGAGTCGACGAAGGCCTACGACCTACTCGGCGATCGCGGGGTGCTCACCGCCGCCGCGGCGATCATGATCGTCGTCTTCGGCGTATTCATCTTCGATCCCAACGTGTTCGTCAAACAGATCGGCCTCGGCCTCGCGGCAGCAGTCCTCATCGACGCCACCATCGTCCGCATGGTGCTCGTACCAGCAACCGTGGAACTGCTTAGCGACGCGAACTGGTGGATACCCCGCTGGCTCGACCGGATCCTCCCGTCCGTCCACATCGAAGCACAGTCAGCAGCCGACGCCGAGCTCGCCGCACTCATCGCCGACGAACAGGTGAATGTCTGAACAGCTCGAGCACGACACGGAACTCCGGGTGAGCGACCCAACCGGAGGCGTCGTCTCCGTCCTGGCGCGGGGACAGGACCACGCGGCGCGGCGGCGATCGCTGCTGGTCACGTCGACTACCCCAAGTTCCGCCACGTGTATCCCGACCCGCGGCGACGAGCCCGCGCGTTGTGCGCCTTCTTCACCGCGACGGTCCGTGACGGCATCCCGTTCGGCTCGACACTGGCCGTCTGGGGCGGCCCGCTCGTCGCCGCGACGGCAGCGCGGCTGCCACCCGGTGCCTTCCCGCGGTCGACCCGACGCAAGCTCGCCGCCGCGTTGGACTACGCAGCCGGGTCAAGCTCGCTTTGTGCCTCGCCCGATGCACGAACGAAGGATCGATGCGGGGACTAGCTGAGGCGGATGGTGCCGGGCGCCGAAGCGACCGACAGCGCGAGACGCTGACGGTCCTCGCGTTCGCCATGCTGATCGTCTCTCTCGATCAGTACATCGTCGTCGTGGCTCTGCCCGAGATGAAGCGCAGCCTCGGCTTCTCCAAGCAGGAGCTGCAGTCTGTGATCAGCGCGTACGCGGTTGCGTCCGCAGGTTTCCTGCTCCTTGGTGGTCGCGCTGCGGACCTGTTCGGCCGACGGCGGCTCCTCGTGACCGGCCTCGCGCTCTATGCGACCGGTTCGCTTGTCGGTGCGCTCGCCGGGGCGCCCGCCGTTCTCCTGGCCGGCCGGGCTTCGCAGGGACTCGGGGGCGCGCTGGTGTTTCCGGCAACGCTCTCACTGGTCAACACCACTTTCACGGAAGGTCGAGAACGCAACCGCGCCGTGGCGATCTGGGGTGCAGCGGGCGCCGCCGGGCTGGTCCTCGGCGTCCTTCTCGGCGGAGTGCTCACCCGGGCGTTCGGCTGGCGAGCGGTCTTCCTCGTCACCGTGGCCTTCGCCGGCGCCGCAGCCGCGCTGGCGCTACACGTGATTCCAGCGGACCGAGAGCGTGACCCGGAACGCCACCTCGACCTTCAAGGAGCGCTCAGTGCGACGCTCGGCCTGACACTCTTGGTGTTCGCCCTCGTCGACGGTCCAACGGACGGCTGGGGTTCGCCGATCGTGCTGGTTGCCGCTGCAGCCGGCCTTCTCTTCTTAGCGCTGTTCGCCACGATCGAGCGACATAGTCGCGATCCTCTCCTCTCGCCGCGCCTGCTCGCGAACCGCAACCTCGCTGTCGCGGTAGTAGTCGCATTCCTGTTCTGGGCAACGTTCGGCTCCGCGCTCTACTTCCTCACCCTCTATATGCAGGACGTCCATGGCTACGACCCCCTCGCGACGGGGACTGGATTTCTTCTGCCGACGGCAGTCGTGGTCACCGGCTCGGCAGTCGCGGGCCGCCTGGCCACGCGCTTCGGCCTACGATCCACAATGGCCGCAGCGCTCGTCATCGGAGCGCTGGGGGCAACGGCGCTCGGCCTCGCCATGTCGATGGACGGCTCCTATACCGCGCTGATCCCTGGTCTGATCGCCATCAGTGTCGGCGACGGCATCGTGTTCACACTGATGTTCATCGCCGCCGGTACCGGAGTGCCTGACCAGGAGCAGGGAGTCGCATCCGCCATCGCCTCAACCAGCACATCGGTCGGCGCGGCCGTCGGCCTTGCGGTACTCGTCCTGATCGCCAACTCGGGCACCAGCGGGCTCACTGGCGAGCAACTCCGAACTGCGACAGCCAACGGGCTCGGCGCCGCGATGTTCGCCATCGCGGTCGGGATCGCTGCAATGGCTCTTGTTGCGCTCAGACTGAGTCCGCGCGCGACTTCCGGCACGAGAGAGGTGTCGATTCTTCCGCCGCACCACTGCTAGCGGAGCCAGGTCGGTGGTCGCACGACCCCGTTGCAGTGAGCGCGCACAAATACTCGATCAGTGATCGGGGACTCTTCAAGCGCTCGTGTGCCAGATCTTGCAGATGGTGTCGGTGTCGGTGACGAAGGCGTCGCCAACAAACCGGATGACGTCGACGGCACGTTGCCCCGCTTCTTTGTGGCCTGCTGCGCACGCGTCGGTCACGACCACGGGGATGTAGCCCAGATCGGCTCCATGGCGAACGGTGGGCTCGATGCCGACCTCCATGGCGACGCCGACAATGACAAAGACGCTCAGGCCACAGTCGCGCAGCGCGATGTCCAATGGCGTTCCCTCGAAGGCGGACATGGTGATCTTGTCGAAGACCGCTTCGGTTGCCAGCGGTTCCAGCTCGGGGGTGATCGGGAAGCCAGGCGAGTCGCGCGTGAACCAGGGCTCGACGTCGTCAACCTTCGTCACCCGTTGCCAGGCCATCGCTTGGCGGAGCTGGAAGACACCAGCGAGGTTCTTCGGGAGAGACATGTGACGGACGAAGAAGGTCCGTACGCCTGCGTCGCGTGCCGCGTGGAGAACGCGCTTGACCGCCTCGATTACTTGCTCGCGTTCGGGGACCTGGCGGAGCACGCCTACCTGCATGTCGTAGACGAGCAATGCGGCGCGCGTGTTGTCACATGCTTCTTCGAGAGTCACTGGAATCTCGAGACCGAACGCATCCTCCACGATCCACCTCCGCCGACCTTCACCGCGGGGTACAGATTCATCATGCCCGATCCGACGTCGTCGGATCGTTCCCATTGTGCTGTGATCTCGTCGCAGTCACGCTCGTGCGCCTGCACGCTCCTATCCTCTCATGCCCCGCTCCGTGGAGACGATGCCGTCGCTGCAACGCAGCGAACCACTCGGGCGCGTGGGAGCAGTAGCAGTTCGAGGCCGTCGACCGCTACCGATCAGCGGCCGGTCGTCACTCAGCCCTGCTCCGGCAGGAAGGAGCACACCAGAAATTCCTCGAGCCAGTCGGCGTAGTCGTGCTCTGTCCAACCCCGGTAATCGCAGAGCATCGTGCTGACGTCTGGGCTGGCAATCGCCCACATGATCTCTGCCGCGCGTTCGACGTCGACGCGGAGCGCGCCCTGCGTCGCGATCCACTCGGCGATGGTTCGCATGTTCCGTAGCCGGTAATTGTTCATCTCCTCGTAGATCGCCATCATCTCTTGCTCGACAGCGGAGGCGGTGCGCAGGATCTCGTAGACGGGTCGGACCCGTGCCAACGTGGCGGCGACCCAGCGGGCGAAGAGGCGGAGCTGGTGACGCTGATCGGGCTCGGTGCGGATCGCCTGCGCCTGGGGCGTGTCGAGCACGTTCCGCACGTCTCCAGTGGGATCGAGTCGGTGGTCGATGAGGGCGGTCAAGACGCGGCCCTTGCTTCCGAAGGTCGCGTAAACCGTGTCGGTCGCAACCTCGGCGCGCTCGGCAATGCCTCGGATGGTTGTGCGGCCATAGCCCTGGGCTTCGAACAGGACGCCGGCCGCGTCCAGGATCCGGGCGCGGGTCCGAGCGGCTTGTTCCCGTCGGACCACTGACGTGTACGCACGTTTGGGCTTGCTCATCGTACAATTTGGTTCTAGTGTTGATCGGGTCAACCTATTGGTGATCGGATCGTACTGGACGGAGGAAGACCGTGCGGAGCGTCTCGTTCAAGCATGGGCTCAGCCTCCGGAACCGTGCCTTCCGAGGTCTGGGCGGATGGTCCGGCAAGCCGCTGCACCCCTCGCTGGCGTCGGTGGCCATCGGCACCACGGTCGCAGCGGTGGTCTTCGACGTCGCGTCGATCGCCTGGGGCATGGCCCGGATCGGTCGGGAGCTCTACCGTGCCGGGACCTTCGTGCTGATGGTCGGCCAGGTGTTCCTGGGGCTGGCGGTCCTGACTGGCTGGTGGGATCGACGGCAGCTCACGCGCAAGCGGACCGAGGTGCGTCACGTCGCAAACGCACACGCGATCACAATGCTTGCCATGGCAGCAGCGAGCCTCAGCGACATTGTCGTCCGGCGCGCTGCCTATCCGGACGCCCACCACACTCCGGTCGCGGTGCTCGTCCTGACCCTCACCGTGGGGATGTTGGCGCTCATCGGCGGGACGCTCGGCGGCGAGTTGACGTTCGAGTTCGGGCTGGCCGTAGAACCGCGCCCAGAAGGTAGGGAGCAATTTCAGCGGTCGGATCCAAAAGCTGTCGATGACCACCCAAGTTGGGGCCTCACCGATGCCGGCGACGCGACAGGCGACCACGAGAACGCGCAGCGGACGGCGGCTATCGACGCTGCGGACATCGAGCGTTTGCGAGGCGAATCCGACGTCGACCAAAGGAGCTGACCGTGCCCCACCGCATCGACCGCGTCGAGGGGCGCATCATGGCCGTCAACGCCTTCATCATCCACGGCCCGATGGGCTTGGTCGTCGTCGACGGGATGCTGACCGTCTCCGACGCCGCGCTCATCCGCCAGGCCATGGACGACGCTGACCGGTCACTCGCCGGTGTCGTGGTCACACATCCGCACCCCGACCATTACGCGGGACTCGCCCAGATCGTCGACGGCAGCGACGTACCGATCATCTCCACCCGGACCGTCGACGACGTCATCCGCCGTGATGACGCGATCAAGGACACCACCGTGGGCCCAATGATGGGCGGCGAATGGCCCACCAGGCGGATCTTTCCCAACCAGACGGTCGCCAACGGCGATCGCGTAGAGATCGGCGGGCTGACCCTCGAAGTCGAAGAGCTTGGCCCGGGCGAGTCGCCCGTCGACTGCCTGTGGCGGCTCGACCCCACGACCGTGTTTGCCGGCGATGTCGCGTATAACCGCATGCACGCCTACCTCGCCGATGGGCACTTTCAACAGTGGCTCGCCACCCTCGACCGGCTCGACGACCAGCTGCCCGCCGACGCCACGCTGCACGTCGGCCACGGGCCCCCCGGCGGCAAGGAACTCTTGACCGCACAGCGCCAGTACATCGAGGTGTTCATCAGTGCGATCAGCCGCTATGCGGACGCGATCGCGGCCGGTGACCGCGCCGCCGTCATCGACACGATGCGTACCTTGCTCCCTACCGATGAGCTCCTCTTCCTGATGGATCTGAGCATCGAGCCCGTACTCGCCGCGTGGCAAGCCGATCCGCGGGCCTGAGCGTCGAGAACGCGAACATCGCTCCCGGCGGACGCGCCTCGACGGACGGTTCGCGCACGCTGTGAACGACGGGACTTTGCTCCTGTTTGACGGACTGGATGAAGTCTTGGCGCGCTCCTGCGAAGTCGCGCCCCATCGCGGCGAGCACGCCCCTTGACTCTCAGGGACGTTGAGCCGCGTAGTGGTCGGCTCCCAGGAAGTGAAGCGAGACGTACGGCTGATCTCCGATGACCCAACTCTCGTGTGGTGTCGCAGGAATCCAGAACAGATGTCCAGCGCGGAGCGTCGCCGCTGACGAGCGCCTCGGCAGACCCGAGTTCGAGCAGCAGCTCGGCACGCTGTGCGGCGGGAGGCGGCTCGGCGAGCGCGCGGAGAAGGTATGCCACTGCGGTCTCGGACGCGCCGCGAGACGCCGCGCGGCGC
>JBKPCV010000155.1:0-5207 GCA_046727575.1 Actinomycetota bacterium | reverse complement strand
GGACCACGCGGTTCGTCGAGATCACCCAGCAGCAGCAGGAAATGATGGGCATGGGCGGCTTTACCCAGCCGCGCACCGGCACGGAGCCTCGAACAGGTCCGACGACACGGGACCTCGATGAGTTGACCATCGGTGGGGACGGGTCGTTCCGAGTGATCCTCAGCGCGGAGCGTCCCGACGGGTACACGGGCGACTGGTGGTCGATCGATAGCGGCGCGAAGCGGCTGCTCATGCGCAAGTGCGCCTGCGACTGGAGCAACGAGGTCGACGCCCGGGTGGCGATCAACCGGCTCGACGACGCGGGCGAGGACATGTCCCCAGCCGAGATCGCCCGTCGCTTCTCCGACATGCCGCAATGGATCGAAGGGATGATCCAGTTCGACATGCACCTGGTCCGCTACTACCTCGAGCACCACGGCATCAATGTGCTGCTGCGGTCTCAATGGATCCAACAGGGGGGTGGCCTCGCCACCAAGCAGGCGTACTACGACGGAATTCATCAGATCAATGACGGCGAGGCGCTGATCGTCGAGTTCCCGGTACCGACGGAGTGTCACTACTGGCAGATCCTCGTGGCCGACGATCGGTTCGCCACCGTCGACTGGGTGAACCGTCAATCGAGCCTCAACGACGTGCAAGCCCACGTCGACGGGGACGGCTGGTTCCGCGGCGTCGTGTCGAAGCAGGACCCAGGCGTGCACAACTGGCTCGACAAAGCCGACTTCCCGTGGGGCATCCTCCAGGCGCGCTTCTACCGCGCGAACGAGTACCCCGAGGCCACAGTGACGAAGGTCCCCTTTGCTGATGTGCTGAAGCATCTCCCGCCGGACACTGCACGCCTCACGCCGGCCGAGCGGCGGGAGCAACTTCGCGTTCGCCGCGAGGGCGCGCAGCTGCGGCGCATCTGGTGAGACATGGACTCTCTCGGCTATCAACTCATCGACTTCGACAATCACTACTACGAGCCCGAAGACGCGTTCACGCGCCATGGCGATGACGAGGTCAAGCGTTTCGTGCGCTGGGTCTCGGAGGGCAAGAAGCGCCGCATCGTCTTCGGCAACGTGGTGGCCGCTGCGATCCCCAACCCGACGTTCAATCCGATCGGCAAGCCCGGCGCCTACCACCAGCGGCTGAAGGAGCTGGCCGACAGCGGTGAAAGCCGCAACGTGCATCCCATGGATCGCTACGGTGAGTTGGAGCCGCTGCCGGACCACTACCGCGATCGTGACGCGCGCCTGGCGGTGATGGACGCGCAGGGTTTCGAGCGGGCGGTGTTCTTCCCGACGCTCGGGGTCGGCATCGACGGCCTCAATGCCGACAACCCAAGTGGTGGTGAGGCGGCCTGGTCCCGCCGGCGGGCGGTCCCCGGCCGACCCGGCGTGGGACCCGTTCTGGGCCCGCCTGAACGAGGCTGGCATCGTCGCCGCGTACCACGCGTGCCCCCATGCTCGACGAGTACGAGCATTCGTTCGCGGCGATGTGGCAGCGCCACGGAATGGGTGACGCCGCGTACGAGAACATCCTGGCGCTCGCCATCAACCACCTCCGTCCGATGCTCGAGACGGCGTTGGCCCTCGTGCTCGGCAACCTGTTCGGACGGTTCCCCAATGTCCGCGTCGCGTCGGTCGAGCTGGGATCGGCGTGGGTCGACTACTGCCTCTACACGCTCGACCACGCCGGCGGGCTGCTCGGCTGCCACGTCTAGGCGTTCGGCGTGACCGTCGAGGATCTCCCTTCGGACATCTTCAAGGAGCACATCTTGGTGTCGCCGTTTCCCGAGGACGACATCCCTGGCCTGGTCGACGCCATCGGCGCCGGGCGCGTCCTGTTGGGGTCGGACTGGCCGCACCTCGAGGGCATCCCCGAGCCCATCGACTACGTCGCACAACTCGAGAAGCTCGACGCTGCGAGCGTGCGTCGCATCATGCGCGACAACGCCCTCGAGCTGCTCTCGTGACCGCCGGTGCGGTACCCGAGCCCTTCCGGCTCGAGGTCGCGCAGGACGTCCTCGACGATCTCGACAACCGCTTGCGGCGGATTCGCTGGCCCGACGATCCCGACAACGAGTCGTGGCGGTTCGGGGTCAACCGCTCGTATCTGGAGCAGTTCGTCGGGTGGTGGCTGGACGAGTACGACTGGCGGACGGTCGAAGCCGAGATCAACGCCCTACCCAACTACCGGGTGGAGCTCGACGGTCAGGTCCTGCACTACGTCCATGTGCCCGGGTCGGGACCTGATCCTGTGCCGCTCGTGCTCACGCACGGCTGGCCGTGGAGTTGGTGGGACTACCGCAAGGTGATCGGTCCCCTGTCGGACCCTGCCGCCCACGGCGGCGATCCCGCCGACGCCTTCGACATGATCGTGCCGTCGATCCCCGGGTACGGGTTCTCCACTCCCATGCGCCGTGGTGGCATCAGCGCCAAGGCTACCGCCGGCTTGTGGGTGCGTTTGGTCCGTGAGGTGTTGGGCCTCGGCCGGTTCGTGACCGCGGGCGGCGACTGGGGCGCGGTGATCTCGATCATGTTGGGTCACCTGTTTCCCGACGACCTCCGAGGCGTGTACGTCACGTTGCCCAACTTCGCACCCGCGTTGCGCAACCGCTTCGAGGGCTTCGAGCTCGACGATCTCGAGCCCGACGAGCGGGCGTGGTACGAGCGGGAGTGGAGGCAGGGTCCGCGTCCGGGGCGACCGATCGTCCGCCCGGACCGCAACCTCTTCGCACCGCAGACCGATGCCTATGCCGGTACCGACAGCCCGCTGGCAATGGCGGTCGAGATCATCGACGGGCGGCGCCGCTACGGCGAGACGAACGGCGACGTCGAGAGCGTGTTCACTCGCGAGGAGCTCGTCACCAATGTCATGCTCTACTGGGTCACGGAGACCTGGGCGTCGGCCAAGCGCTTCTATTGGTTCACGGCGCGGGACCCCGTCGAACTCGTGGCGGGACGCACGCCGCTGGTCCCAGTGCCCACCGGTGTGGGGCTGTTCCCCGGCGAAGTGTTCTACGTACCCAAACGGTTCATCGAGCGCGACGCCAATCTCGTGCACTGGAGCCCGCAGCCCGCCGGAGGCCACTTCGCAGCCTGCGAGCAACCCGAGCTGTTCGTCGAGGACGTCCGCCGTTTCGCCCGCATGCTGCGCTCCTGACATCGATGGCCGATTGCGACAGCCCGTCCCGGTCACGCGGCGCTTCGGCGTGGTCTCGAGGGTGCTGCGCGGTGGGGACCTTGCAACGGACGTAGATCTCGCCGCCCGCGCAAGTCGACGGCATGAGCGTCGAGGTCACCGAACTGCAGCGCCTCGGTGTCGGTGGCGCGATCCGGTTACTCGCGGACGCGGGTCTCCGGGCGTCGAGTGCATCGCGATGGGTCCTGCGGTCGCAGGTGCCGATACCGGATCAATCGACGCGGAACTCGAGACGCTCGATGCCGCCGTCGCGCTCGGCGGGCCGGGTCGAGGATGTGGGTACGGTCCCGCACGAACATCTCGAGCGAGGCGCTCGACGATCGCGGGTACGCGCGGGCGCCGTTTGCCGAGGGCGAGATCCCGCTCCACGACCTGATCGCCGCGTTCGACGCGGCGGGATACCGGGGCTGGTACGAGAACGAGGTGCTCACCGCGGAACCGGATGATCGCGTCGAGTTCGTCCGTGCGTCGCGACGATCGTTCGACGCGATCTGGTGCGAGACGTGATGACCAGCGAGCTCATCGGGAGGACTCCTCGGCAGCAGCGACACCGCCGTGTGGGAACCAGTCCCTGACGAAGCCCTGCCCGAGGCGTACATCAGCATGCTGCACGCCATCGGCCGGACCGCCGTCACGACCTGACCGAACTCCGCGGCACGAACAGTCGCACCCACGCCGCGGGGTGGGGCGTGCACCATGCGATTCTGAAGGCTCAGCGGTACCGTCGCGTCGGTGGCGAAGGCTCCGGCGACCGAGGTGCGGGTGGGTGAGCGCACCGTGCGGATCTCGAACCCGGATCGTGTGTACTTCCCCGCAACGGGCGCGACGAAGATCGACTTGGTCGAGTACTACCTGTCGGTCGGATCGGGGATCGTCAACGCCTTGCGGGAGCGACCATGCATGATGCATCGCTTCCCGACTGGGGTGAGCGCTCCCCGGGTGCATCAAAAGCGCGTTCCAGACGGGGCGCCGCCGTGGCTGGAGACCGTGCGCGTCAACTTCCCGCGCTATGGACGGCATGCCGACGAGCTGTGCGTGACCGAGCTTGCGCAGGTGATCTGGGCGGTGCAGATGTCTACCGTCGAGTTCCATCCGTGGAACTCACGGCGAGCGGACGTCGAAAGACCGGACGAGTGGCGCATCGATCTCGACCCGATGCCCGATTGCCCGATCGCCGCCGTCCGTCGTGTCGCGCATGTCGTGCACGAGGTGCTCGACGAGCTCGGCGCTGTGGGCTGGCCGAAGACCTCCGGCGGCCGGGGGATGCACATCTATGTTCGCATCGAGCCGTCGTTCGGGTTCGCCGACGTACGTCGGGCGGCGCTGGCGTTTGCCCGCGAGGTCGAACGACGCTCCCCGCACGATGTGACGACGACGTGGTGGCGCAAGGATCGTGACCCCACTGCGTTGTTCGTCGATTACAACCAGAACGCTCGTGACCACACGATGGCCGCCGCGTATTCGGTGCGCGGTCTGCCCCGTGCCACGGTCTCCACGCCGCTTAACTGGGACGAAGTCGACGTCATCGAACCGAACGACTGCACGATGGCCACCGTTCCCCGGCGTTTCGCCGAAGTCGGCGACCTCCACGCAGGCATCGACCACTCGGTCTTCGGGATCGACGAGCTGCTCGAGTGGGCCGCCCGTGATGAGCGTGATGGGGCCACCGACGTCGGCGCACGCGACGAGTAGGAGTGCCGCACCAGAGGGTTCGACGCCGCCGTGTCCGATGGCCATGAGCTGTCGGCGCGTCATACGAGATAGCATGCTTGTATGACAACGATGCTCAGCTTCCGGGTGGACGACGAGGAGGCGGCGGAGGCGCAACGGTGGGCCGAGCGCCTTGGGCTCGACCGGTCCGAGCTGTTGCGCGAGGCGTTGCACCGGCACCTTCTGAGGCTCGGGAGTGAGAACGACGCGCGCACCTGGGCCGAGCATCCGCTCGACGAAGGTGAGCGGTCGCTGGAGCTGATCGCCGACTGGGGTCCGGCGGAGGACTGGTCTGACTGGGCCGATGCGAC
>JBKPCV010000154.1:0-27617 GCA_046727575.1 Actinomycetota bacterium | reverse complement strand
TCGGTTGCGCTCCTCGCGGACTTGATCCACGACGTCGGGCACGCGCTGACTGCGGTACCGCTCGGCACCGCGTTCTTCGCGGTCAGTCGACGCGCTGAACGGTGGGCCGGCTACGCCGTCGTGCTCACCGTCTTCGTTCGGGCATGCGTCGCTTCCGCGGAGGCCGTCGACCGTCTCTTGAACCCGCGCCCGCCCGATCACCTCGTCGCGCTCGCTCTTGCAGGGCTAGTCGGATTCGTCGGCAACGAGGTCGCCGCCCGGATTCGCCTGCGCGGTGGTGCGAGGCTCGACAGTCAGGCTCTCATCGCGGATGGTCACCATGCGCGCGTCGACGGGTTCGTAGGTCTCGGCGTGATCGTGTCAGCGGCGCGGTCGCTGGGCGATCCGATGTCGCAGATCCACTCATCGGCCTCGCGATGACTGCTGTCATTCTGCGGGTCACGATGCAAGCCTGGCAAACGATCCGATCCGATGAATGAAACTGACCACTGGCCGGTAGGCGAAGACTCTCGGCACGATTGCCGCCACTGGACGAGTTCGCCTCTCTCGAGTCTGCTCGGGCTCAGCTGATCGGACCGGAGACGGCTGCTGCGCGTTCGCGCTGACGCCAGCCTGTACCAAGGACGCGTGCTGCGACGAGAAAGACGACCATGACCGCTGCCGCGGTCGCCGACACCGCGAGGCGGCCCGACTCCTCGTAGATCCACCCGGCGACGAGTCCAGTCAGTCCCGCGGTGACGAGCCCGGTCGCGCCGAGCAAGCCCTGCGCAGACGACATCTGCTCCGGTGGGCTCGCGATCGCTACCGCGACCTGGTTGCCGGGCATGGTGAACGAATCGGCGACTGCGTGGATCATCGAGATGCCGAGCAGCATCCACAGGCTCGGCAAGACGCCGTACGAGAACGTGCAGAGGGTCGCGATCGCGAGACTGACGGTTACCACGCGCAGCGGTCCGCGACGTTGCGCGGTGCGTCCTCCGATCGGGGCGAGGAAGATCATCGGCACCGTGAACAGCGAGAGCGTGAGACCGATGAGCCAGGTCTCCGCGCCCTGGTCGTGGAGCAGGACAGCCCATACCGCTTCGAACATTCCGACGGTCACGTAGAACGCGACGCAGGTCGCGAGCGTGGCCTTCAACGCACTGGACGCAAGCAATCCTCTGATCACTTGGTGCTCGTCGCTGAGAGGCCCGGCAGTCAGGTCGATACGAGCGGTCAGGGCGAGCACGACGAGCAACAGCGCTGCGAGGAAGAGGAAGGGAGCCCGGATGCCGAGCAGTTCGGCTGCCGCCGCAGCGAGCAGGGGGCCGAGGACGAATCCGGTGACTTCGACAGACGAGAGATGCCCGAGGTTGTTTCCGACGTGCTCCGGGTCGCGTGTGACCACGATTCGGCGAATCGCGGGACTCACCGCGCCGCTCCCGAGTCCGAGGAGGAGTCGCGCGAGGACGAAGGCCCAGAACTGGGTTGCGATCGCGCTCCCGAGCATTGCGAGCGCGGCAACCAGGACGCCGCCTCGCACCATGACGACGATGTGCCCGCGATCGCCGAAACGCGACAGGAACAGCTGCGAACAGAAACCCGCGAAGAACCCGGCAGCCACGATGACACCGAGCTGGGTCTCCGAGAACCCGAAGCGGTCGCGCAGATCGGCGAGGAGCGTGTAGATCGACCCGTATCCAAGCGTCATGCTGCCCGCGACCAGGAAGAGGGACACCATGCCGCGACTTCGGCTCATGCGGGCCTGCGGTAACGCGCCACCAGGAACACTGGCAATGGCTCCGCTTCGGGCAGCCGCCAGTCCGGTGCGGGTTCGGGTCCGGCCACCTGCTCGAGCTCGAATCCCCAGCGCGCGAACGCGTTGAAGTAGCTACCGAACATGCGGTGGATCGTGCCGACCGTGTGGCGGGGATCCGTGGGTGGAGCTTCGGTCGCTGGCCACCCGGCGTCAGTGCCGCTTGCCTCGACGTAGGTGATCCCGAGCGGCTCCGCGGGTTCGAACGCGCGAGCGCGAGCCAACATCGCGGCCGACACATCGGCGGCAATCACCTCCGCGCCCCGACGTGCAAGCTCACGCGCGACTCGTCCCTCTCCGCAAGGCAGATCCAGAACCCGAGGTTCCCGACGCGTCACCGAGGAGATCGAGCAGGGCCGCGCTGCCGGGATCGGCAACGGTGTCGCTGAGCATGGCGAGGTACGCGCGGGCGATGTTTTCGTCGTACCTGACCGGTTGGCTCGTCGTCACACGCGCCTCGCGATGAGAACGCCGGTGCGTCCACCCAGGTGGGCGAGCGTCTCGATGTAGCCGTCGAGGATCGGGACGCCGGTCTCGCGCCGTGAATCGACCGGTTCCGAGGCGCGGAGCAGCAAGTCACGCATGTTCAGGAAGTAGTCGAGGACGACGTTCGTCGTATCGCGCCATGTCAACATGCGCAGCCCAGCATTCTCGACGTAGCGAATGAGCTGGGGTAGCGGGGGTGCGATGTAGGGCGCTTGGCGTATGACGGGCCGCATCGCGGGCGGGAGCGGGCCGGGCTGTTCGTGCATCACCATGAGCCCGTCCGGTTGCAGGACACGCGCGATCTCGACGAAGAGCGCGCGCTTGTCTCGGATGTGCATGCTCACGTCGAGCATCCAGACCTGTGCAAACGACTTTTCGGCGAGATCGAGGTCGGTTGCATCCGCCACGCGATAGGTAACCCGCTCATCCGTCCCGGTCATCTCGGCGAGCGCTTGGGCGACCGCCACTCGAAGAGGCAACAGATCGACGCCGACGACTGAGCACCCGAAGCGATCGACGAGAAATCGGCCCGGCCCACCGATCCCACAGCCGAGGTCGAGCACCAGGTCCTCGGACGTGGGCGCGGCGTACTCCGCCACAACGTCCGCCAGTACTTCGAGCATGCGGTGCATTCCGAGGTTGTGGCAGTCGATGTCGCGCCCATACAGGTCGCTGGCGCGGGGATGCTCGGGGTCCACACCGGCGGCGGCGAGAGATTCCTTCACCGTCTCGACCGACGGTGACATCTCCCCGTAGAACCTCGTCAACTTGGCGATGCTTGCTGGGGCCTCTGGCATGTCGACTCCCCTCACGCGGACGAAGCGACCCGCACTTGTGCTGCGTGGATCACGGCGTCGATCGCGTGGCGTACACGGGCGGCTGCCTGGCTTGGATCGGGACTCCCCGCGTCGAGCCAGGCGATGATTCCCTCGATCGCCACTGTCGGACTGAGTTGTGCAGCCCAGCTCGCCCACGCCGGATCCGACACGCGTCCCGTGAGCTCGGTGCGTGCGATCGCGGTCATGCCCGCACGCAGCTCGCTCGTCTCCCTGTGGAACTCGGGCTCTCGTGCTGCATGCTGGAAGAGCAGCCGAAATCCCTCGGGATCCTCGGACGCGACCGTTACCAGCCCGTCGACCGCCTCGTCAGTGAACCCGTGATCACCGCATGCGGCGAGCAGCCGCGTGCAAACACGGTCCAGTACCGCCCGGTAAAGGTCGGCCTTGGACTCGAAGTGTCGATAGACGATGACGCGAGTGATCCCCGCTTCGCGTGCAACATCATCCAGGCTCGTGCCAGCAAAGCCGGCGCGACCGAACGCGCGCGTTGCAGCAACCACGATCTGCTCGCGCCGCTCCGCACGGCCGAGCCGCGGCGGCGACGTCTGCTCGCGAGCGCCGCCGCGCTTCACATCAGAATGTGGTCGCACCCTCGCTCCTCAGTTGCCACGTACGCGTATACGGCCTAGTGTTTACACACGCGTATACAAGCTGGCAAGTGCGCATTCGTCAAGGGGAGGTTCTGACATCGGGCTCTATGGCGACCAGGTGCTTCCGCGCATCGTCAACGTCGCGCTCGGCACCCGTGAGTGCACCCGACTCCGTGAACGGGTGACACTCGGACTCGAAGGCGAGGTCTTGGAAGTGGGATTCGGCTCCGGCCTCAACATGCCCCTCTACCCGACGGCCGTGGAACGGGTCCGGGCGGTCGACCCCGCCACAGTCGGACGCACGTTGGCGGCAGACAGAGTCGCCGCCAGCCCTATTCCGGTCGAGTACGTCGGTCTGGACGGCGCGCAGCTCCCCTTGGACGACGAGAGCGTCGACCATGTACTGAGCACCTGGACGTTGTGCACGATCCCCGACGTCGACCGCGCGCTCGTCGAGATCCGTCGAGTCCTGCGCCCAGGCGGCACACTGCATTTCCTCGAACACGGCCGGTCACCGGACGCGACCGTCGCCAAGTGGCAGGATCGACTCAACCCGATCCAACGCCGGCTGTTCGGCGGATGCCACCTGAACCGCCAGATCGACGACTTGGTGCGAAGTGCAGGCCTGCAGGTGAGCACGATCGAGAACTACTACATGCGCGGCCCGAAGCCGCTCGGCTACATGTTCGAGGGAGTCGCAACCAAGACCTGACCCGCGGCGAATATACGCGCTACTCGAGTTTGCCCGCAGAACACGTACCCGAACACTTCGTACGCGTGGGCCTTGTCCTCACCGGCAGCGCCGGCAAACGTGTCGACCGGTGGACCGATCGCAAGGTCGACGAACCCACTGTCTTCGAGCAGCTTCTGCCAGCCCGCACGGGGCAGCCCGCCTGGATTCAGCCGGTCCAGAGGTCGATGTCCCTGGCGCGGATATCGCGCTCGACGACTTCAAGAAGGATTTCCGGAGTGGCGGCGCAACGGATTGCCCGTAGCAGCCGCTCAAAAGTCTGGCGGACTTGCTCACTGAAGGTCATAAAGAGCTCATCTGCACAGCGCGACGTCGGAGGGAGGTCTTGGCCCCAGGGTGAGGATCACGTCAGCCCCAGATTGAATGGTGAGCCTGGCTGGTTGACGCCGCTTTCGTGAGCGAAGATCACGATCTGGATGCGATCCCGGCGCCCGAGCTTCATCAGGCTCCGCTTGATGTGAGTTCTGATCGTCGGCTACTCGACAACGAGCGCTTGGGCCAGAACCAAAGGTCGCTAGGGCGGCCGCCGAGCGCCACTCGACCAGTGACTGACCTATGAGACAGGCCAGAAGAGGAGTGTCTGTGCCAACTCCGATCGCACGAGCAAGGGTCCAGCACCTCGTCGCCGACGGCGCCCAACTCGTCGACGTCCTCGCCCACGACGAGTATGAAGCGCGGCATCTCCCCGGAGCCCTCAACCTGCCATTGCGCGAGCTCGGGCGTCGCGCCCCGCGGGAACTCGACGCCTCGCGTCCGGTCATCGTGTATTGCCACGACTCGCTCTGAGACATGAGCCCGAGAGCCGCGTGGCGGCTCGAAGAACTCGGATTCAGTGCCGTCTACGACTACGTCGCCGGCAAAGCCGACTGGACCGCTGCCGGCTTGCCGACCGAGGGCCATGACGGCCGAGACACGCTTCCACCGTTCGTGACCACGGACGTGGGCACCGCCGAACCCCAAGAGCTGCTCGGCACCGCACTCGCGCGCACGGCGACCACTGCTCCGGAGCTCATCGTGGTCCTCAATGTCGCGCGCGTCGTGCTCGGACGCATCCGACGATCGAAGGTCATCGCCGACACCGGCCAGCTCGTGGATCAGGTCATGCAAGAGGGACCCGCGACGGTGCGAGTCGATGAAGACCCGCACGACCTCTTGGAGCGGATGCGCAACCGTGCCGTGACCGAAGTGATCGTCACCGATCCCGACGGCCACCTCGTCGGCATTATCCGCCGCACCGACCTCGAGGCCACCGGGCCCGCATAGCAACGTGGCCGGCGCGCACAAGATGGCGCGCAGCGCACGGTGCGGCGGTTGTACTCTCCACTCGTGGATTGGTGACGCGCACTCTGCTCGGTTGAGTGTCGGGCTCGTGGCCCTCCTTGCTCAGACGTCCCCCATGAAGCGACGTCTGAGACACGAGGAGGTACACCGTGACGCTCGATCTGCTCGCGCTGCATTCTTTGCTACGCGCGTTCGGTTTCGTCGTGCTGCGTGACGCATTGACGGTCGTCGAGGTCGCACAGCTCCGCGCCGAGGCGGACCACTGCGATCCGCGACGCGACCGGACACTGGTATCGGCACCGCAGCCCCGGTGGCGGCATCGAAGGGCAATACGTTCCCGCGACCTCGGAGCAGACGCCGCGCAGTCTGGAGTTCGCGCAACGCTTCGCCGGAACCGTCGAACAACTCCTGGGCGCGCCCACGCTGTTCGGGTTTGCACACCACAGCTTGTTGTTCGGCCAAGCCGGCTGGCACACCGACTCCGGTCATGACGTCGCCAGCGCCAAGGTCGCCGCCTACCTGGACCCGCTCGACGCCGCCAGTGGTGCGCTTCGCGTGCTGCGCTGTAGCCACCACGTTCCCCACGAGCAGCTACGCGAGGTGCTCCGACGGCTCGCACTTCAAGATGACGCGGCCGGCCGCAAGGCCACGCAGGCAGTGCCCGGTCTGCTGCTACCCCTACTACGGCGACTACTTCCGTCGCATTGCCCCATCGCGTTGGGTCAGCATGCTCGAACGCCTCGGCGCCTTCGCCGCCGCGGCGGCCGAGGAAGCCGCCGGACGCCTCCCACCACCGCGCTCACCGGAGCCCCAAGAACGCGCGGCACGCAGTGAGGACGCGTGATGGAGATCCCCACCGGCCTGGCCGAGCAGTACGCGACGTGGTCGTGGACGCTCATCCAGCACTGCGACGACGATGTCGCAACCTGGCGCGTCGAACATCCGCGGCGCGGCAGCCGTTACGCGAAGATCGCGTACGCCACGCGACATCCGCGCCTGACCGACGAGACCGCCCGCACGCGCTGGGCCGCCACATTCCTGCCTGTCGCCACGGTTGTCGACGCCGGCAACGACGGGCCGCTCGACTGGCAGATCACCCACGCGCTTCCCGGCCGAGCAGTGACCGACGCGCAACACGACACCAACCCCGCGCAACTCGTCCAGCTCCTCGCCCGCGGCTTGCGGCAGTTCCACGACACCCCCATCGACCAGTGCCCGTTCGACTTCCGCCTCGCCACCGCGATGGCCCACGTACACACCAGAGTCGAAGCCGGGCTCGTCGTCGCGACACGCGACTTCAACGATGGCCACGAGCATCTCACCGAACACGCGGCGTTGGCAGAACTCGAACGTCGGCGGCCCGACGACGAAGACCTCGTGGTCTGTCACGGCGACTACTGCCCACCCAACATTCTCGTCAGCGCCGACGCGGTCACCGGCTTCGTCGACCTCGGCGAACTCGCCGTCGCCGACCGCTGGTGGGACCTCGCCGTCGCGACCTGGAGTGTCACCTGGAACTTCGGGCCAGGGTGGGAAGACCTCTTCCTCGCGACCTACGCCATCACCCGCGACCAAGACCGCATCGCGTTCTACCGCCTCCTCTACGATCTCGCGTCCTAAAACAGCCGCGCGACTGCCGATCGCGCAGTCGAAACAGGTCCGACCGCAAGCCCGCGACGTCGACCCCCAAAAGGCCCAGAACCTCGACGTCGCCGACGCGCAGACGAGCCACGTTGATTGCGGCGATCGGATCGCCTGTAATCCGAGCGATACGAGTCCCTAGTCACGGCGCGACGTCTCGGCCCAGATCGGATCGTTCACCTCACGCCAGGCGGTGAGCACCTCGGCGACCGGGCGCCCCCGCATGGGACGGCGAGCGCGACTCGAGCGATGCGGCAAGGCGCTGCTCTTCCCGCCGCTGGACCGACCGAATCAGCGAATATGCATGCCGCTGATGGCGCGGGCGATGACCAGCCGCTGGATCTCGCTGGTGCCTTCGAAGATCGTGTAGATCTTCGCGTCGCGGTGCCAGCGCTCGACGGGATAGTCCCGTACGTAGCCGTACCCGCCGAGGATCTGGATGGCTTCCTCGGTGACGCGCACTGCAGTCTCGCCGGCCTTCAGCTTGCTCATCGAACCTTCGCCGTTCTCGAAGCTCTTGCCGTTGTGCGCCATCCAGGACGCGCGCCAGACGAGCAGCCTGGACGCGTCGATCTCGGTCTTCATGTCGGCGAGCTTGAACGCGATGGCTTGGTTCTCGATGATCGGCCGGTCGAACTGCACGCGCTCCTTCGCGTAGTCGAGCGCGAACTCGTACGCGGCGCGCGCGATGCCAATGGCCTGCGCACCCACCAGCGGGCGCGTCGCCTCGAACGTGGCCATCGCGGCCTGCACCCGGCTGCTCCCGCCTTCCTGGGCGCGTGCAAGCCGTTCGTCGAGCTTCTCCTTGCCGCCGAGAAGGCAGCGACCGGGCACCCGCACGTCCTCGAGCACGACCTCCGCGGTGTGACTGGCGCGGATCCCGTGCTTCTTGAACTTCTGACCCATGCGGAGACCCGCAGTGCCGGGCGGCACCACGAAGCTCGCGTGCCCGCGGGCGCGGAGCTCCGGCTCGACCGACGCGACGATCACGTGTACGTCGGCGATGCCGCCATTGGTGATCCAGGTCTTGGTGCCGTTCAGCACCCACTCGTCCTTCGCCGCGTCGTAGACCGCGCGGGTGCGGAGTGAGCTGACGTCGCTGCCGGCGTCGGGCTCGCTCACCGCGAAGGCACCGAGTTGGATCTTCTCGGGAGTGCCGTAGCACTGCGGCACCCACTCACCGATCTGTTCCGGCGTGCCGTTCGCCACAATGCCGGAGACGGCGAGCGTCGATCCGAAGATCGCGAGCGTGATGCCAGCATCGCCCCAGCACATCTCCTCGCTGACGATCGGCCACATGAGCCCAGTGCGATCGGCGAGCGCGTTGGCGCCGAACTCGGCGGAGTAGAGACCGATCTTCGCCGCCTCCTCGATGATCGGCCACGGCGTCTCCTCACGCTCGTCCCATTCATGGGCGGCGGGGCGGACGACGTTCTCGGCGAAGTCGTGGACCCACTTCTGGATCTGAAGCTGGTCCTCGTCGAGGTCGAGAGAGAAGGCGGGCATGCGGCGCTCCTGACACGGCGTAAGTTACCGGCCAGTAACTTAGCAGCCCGCCCGGGCGCGAACGTGCCCGCCGGCTGACGCGCCGGCGGGCACGGCGCGAGCCGAGGCCCTGTGCGTCGGTGGCGGCCCGGGCTCGTCGCGCGGCGCGCTCTGGTTACGCCGCTCGCCCCTGCCCGAACTGGTGCTCCATCAGCTTGTCGACTCTCGCCGGAACCTTGCCCTCGAGCTCTGCTGCCCGGGCCGAGTCGATCCGGCCGTTCGTCGTCGCGCGGTCGAGCGCCTGGTTCGCAGCCTGGACGAGGGCGTCCTTGACCGACTGGGGGTCCTTGCCGAGTGACCGCGCGTACGCGTCGATGGTCTGACCCCCGCGCAGCGCGGCGCGGAGCTCGTCGGTCGTCACGCCGAGCGTGTCGGACACGATCTTGCCCGCGTGGCGGCGTACAGCCAGCCGCAGCCTCTGACGCCGGGGCGTGGTCGCCGACGGTTGCCCCGATCCCGAGCCGCCCGAGCCGTCCTGCGCGTAGGCGAGTCCCGCGGTGCCCGCCGTGATGGCGCCGGCCATCGCAACCGTCGCCACGAGTCGCTTCATCTTCATCCTTCGATCCTTCCTGATTCGAAGCCGTCCACACTGACGGGACCGGGGGGTTCGGCCCACGTCACCAATAGAACTGTCAGAAGATCAGGTGTGTGTGAGCCGTGCGGTAGCCGTCGGCCAAGCTCCCGGAGTGCGCAGGCATGCGCCGTGTGACATCGCGCGCTACGACGAGTAGCGTCCGAGCGCCATGGCGAAGGACGTGACCGTTTCCGTCGACAACTTCGTGGCAACGGTCGAGATGCATCGCCCGCCCAACAACTTTTTCGACGTTGCCCTCATCCGCGAGCTGGTCGACGTCACTTTCGCGCTCGACGACGACGCCGCCTGCCGGGCGATCGTGCTCTGTGCGGAGGGCAAGAACTTCTGCGCCGGAGCCGATCTTGGACCACAGTCGGACCTCGTCGACCAGACGGCAGACCTCTACGCACAGGCGGTCGAGCTGTTCTCGGCGAAGAAGCCGATCGTCGCTGCGGTCAACGGGGCGGCAGTGGGCGGCGGGCTCGGGCTCGCGCTCGCGGCCGACTTCCGGGTGGCGACGCTCGACTCGCGGTTCAGCTGCAACTTCGCCAAGCTCGGCTTCCATCACGGCTTCGGGCTCACCGTCACGCTGCCCGCGGTCGTGGGCCAGCAGCGCGCGCTCGAGCTTCTCTACACCGGCGGGCAGGTGAAGGGAGCGGAAGCGCTGGCGATCGGGCTGTGCGATCGGCTCAGCAGTCCGGAAGACCTCCGCGCCGCCGCCCACGAGTTCGCCTCCGAGATCGCGGCGGCCGGGCCGCTCGCCGTGCTCACGATTCGTGAGACCATGCGCGGCCGTCTCGCGGAGCGGGTGCAGGAGGCCACCGCGCGCGAGCACGACGCACAGCAGATGCTCCGCAAGACGGACGACTTCCGTGAAGGTGTCGCGGCCATGGCGGATCGACGACCGCCCAACTTCACCGGGCGGTAGTCCCGTGGCCGCGCACGCGCCTGCGGGGATCGACCTCGAGCGACTCGGCCCGTGGTTCACCGCCAACGTCCCACAGTTCCAGCCACCGCTCACCGCCGAGCAGATCACGGGCGGCCGGTCGAACATCACGGTTCGCATCACCGACGCGGTTGACCGCGACTGCATCATCCGCCGTCCACCGCTGCACAGCGTCCTCGCGACCGCGCACGACGTCGGTCGCGAATACCGCATCATCCACGCGCTCGGACCGACCGACGTTCCGGTGCCCGAAGCGCTCGGGAATTGCACCGACGACTCGGTGATCGGCGCACCCTTCTATGTCATGGAGTTCGTCGAGGGCATCGTGCTCAACGACGTGGGGACCGCGATCCGCGCGCTCGACGAAGCCGCTCGGCGTCACGCCAGCGACTCGGTGGTCGATGCGCACGTCGCCCTGCACGCGGTCGACGTCGACGCAGTCGGTCTCGGCGACCTCGCCCGCCGAGACGACTACATCGGTCGTCAGCTACGCCGCTGGCACCGCCAGTACGAGCAAACGCAGACCTCAGACCTGCCGGGCATCGACCGCGTCTACGACATCTTGTCCGAGCGCATCCCGGAGCAGCGAGAGACGCGGATCGTGCACGGCGACCTGCGCCTCGGCAACTGCATCATCGACGAGCACGGCACGGTGCTGGCGGTACTCGACTGGGAGCTCTGCACGCTCGGCGATCCGCTCGCGGACATCGGCTACCTGCTCGCGACGTCGCCGCAAGCGAACGACGACGTCATCGCCGACTCGTACTCCCCGACCGTCGCGCCGGGATTCCCGTCACGCGACGAGGTCGCGGAGCGGTACGAGCGCGAGTCGGGAAGGGACCTGTCACAGATCGAGTACTACATCGCGTTCTCCCATTGGAAGCTGGCGTGCATCCTTCAAGGTGTCATGGTGCGCGCCGAGGCAGGCGCACAAGGCGAGCGAGCCGGCGACCTCGGTCCCATGCGCCGACGGATCGAGATGTGCGTGGAGCTTGCCGAGCAGCACGCCGCCAAGCTCTGAACCGGCGATACCCTCGAACGGAGACTCGAGCGCCGGAGGCGAACGGCCGCGGCGCAGGTACCCTGCGCCGCAGTGAGCCGTGGCCCGAGCGGCCCGGCCGAAGGCCAAGAGCGGGAAGAAGAAGGAGTGCCGCTGTGAGTGCGACGAACACCACGACCGTTGCCGGATACAGCCATGTGACCGTGATGGTCGACGACCTGGACGCTGCGGTGACGTTCTACCGGGAGGTCCTCGGCTTCGAGGCGCTGCCGCGGCCCGAGGAGTTCGGGCCGGGCGCGTGGTTGCAGGTGGGGAGCGCCCAGCTGCACATCGGCGTTGTCGACACCATGCCCGATCGGGGGCGCGGGCTCCCGCACTTCGCGCTGCTCGTGCCGTCCGACGCGTTCGACGCGACGATGTCAGCGCTCGAGGAGAAGCAGATCCCCTTCTTGATGGGCCCGAACGCGCGCACCGACTTCGGACGACCCGTGCGTGCGGCGTTCATCCAGGATCCCGCCGGGAACGTCATCGAGCTCACCGACGTCGATCCCGCACCTGCCGCCTGATCCGCTCCGACATGGCGTAGCTTCCCGGCGGTGGACCGGCGCACGTTCCTCTTCGCGGCGGCCGCGGGTGTTGCGACCGTCGCGTGCTCCGGTGGCGGGAGCAGCGATCAGTCGAGCCGCTCAACCACGACCGCGCCACGCGGGTCACCGTCGAGCGCTCCGACCACCACGCCGCCCCGCGCGACGTTCGTCAAGAGCGGGCCGAGCGCCCACAATCGCGTGGCGCTCACGTTCCACACCAACGGCGACCTCGGCCTCGCGCAGCAACTGCTCGACATCTTCACGGCGCGTGGCGTGGTCGTCACGTGCTTCGTCGTGGGCAACTGGCTCGAGGCGAATCCGACGTGGGCCGTGAAGCTCACGGACGCCGGCCACGAGCTCGCCAACCACACGTACACACACCCCTCCTTCTTGTCGTTGTCTGCTGAGGGGATGCGCGACGAGATCATCCGTTGCCGCGACGTGCTCACTCGTCTCGCGGGCTCGCCAGGTGCGTTCTTCCGCCCATCGGGCACCGACGACGGTACCGCCTCACCTCCCGACGTCGTCCTCGACATGGCGGGGGAGGCCGGTTATCGCACCGTGCTCGGCTTCGACCTCGATACCCTCGACTATCGGGATCCCGGACCGGATGTGATCGTGCGTCGCACCGCCGACGCGGTGCGCGCGGGTTCGATCGTCAGCATGCACTTCGGCCACCCCGGCACGATCGCGGCGATGCCGGCGATCCTGGACGGGCTCCGGCAGAAGAACCTCACGCCGGTGCACGCGTCCCAGCTGCTCTCGTCGTCCTGATCAGTTAGATCGCAGCGCGGCCGGCGGCGGCGGTCCACGACGCGTGCAGCGCGGCGTAGCGTCCTTCGCGGCGGATGAGCTCCTCGTGGGAGCCGAGTTCCGCGAGCACACCGTTGTCGACGACGCCCACGCGGTCGGCTCGTGCCGCGGTGGAGAGGCGGTGCGCGACGACCACGACGGTGCGGTCGCGCGTGACACGCTCGAGCGCCCGCTCGACGACGCGCTCGGTGCCGGGGTCGAGGTTCGAGGTCGCCTCGTCGAGCACGAGCACCGCCGGGTCCGCGAGGGCCGCCCGCGCCAACGACACCAGCTGGCGCTCACCGGCGGAGAGCCTCGAACCACGCTCGCGCACCTCCGTGTCGAGCCCATCGGGGAGCGCGCTGAACCGGTCGTGTACGCCGAGAGCATCGATGGCGGCCTCGACCTCTGCATCGGTCGCATCGGGGCGGCCGAGGCGCACGTTGTCGCGCACGGTGCCGGAGAACAGGAAGCCCTCCTGTGGCACCACCACGATCCGATCGCGCAGCGACCGCAGCGTGGCGTCGCGCACGTCGACACCACCCATGAAGATCGAACCGACGCGGGGGTCGTAGAACCGCACGATGAGCTTCGCAAGCGTGGACTTCCCGGCGCCGGTGGGACCGACGAGCGCCAATCTCTCGCCGCGTCCGATCGTCAGGCTCACGTCGTGGAGAACGTCCGGGTTGGTTCCATACGCGAACGACACGTGCGCCACCTCGATGGCACCGCTTTGGGGCAGGTCGACCGCATCGACGCGCTCGGTGATCGACGGCTCGACGTCGAGCAACCCGAACAGCTTCTTCAACGCCGCGCCTGACGACTGGACGATGTTGTACTGCTGGCTCAGCTGCTGCACGGGCTCGAACAGGTTGTTCAGATAGAGCACGAACGCGGCGACCGTGCCGACACTCACGATCCCTTCGCTGGCGAAGTAGCCGCCGATGCCGACGATGGCCGCCGTGGCGGCGATGCCGAGCCCTTCCATGAAGGGGAAATAGCGAGTGGAGATGCGGATCGTCTCCATGTTCGCCTGATACTGCGCCTCGTTCGTCGTCTCGAACCGACCGGCGAACGCCCGCTCGCGGGCGAAGGCCTGCACGACGCGCACGCCCGCCAGCCCCTCCTGGAGCGTCGCAAGGTTGGTGCCGATGCGTTCTCGCACTTCCAGGTACGCCCGGTTGGACTCGCGCCGGAACCACCGGGTCGCGTAAACAGCCGGCGGCACGACGACGAGCGTGCACAACGCCAGTTGCCAGCTCATCACAAAGATCACGAGGACGGCGCCGACGAAGAGGAGCGCGTTCATCAGCATCGACGTGGCGGCCACCTGTACGAGCTCTTGGAGTGCGTCCATGTCGGAGGTCATCCTCGCCACGAGCCGACCCGTCTGCTCACGCTCGAAGTAGTCGAGGCCCAGGTCGAGCAGGTGCCGGAACACGCGCACGCGCAAGTCGCGGAGGAACGTCTCGCCGACCTGCGCGGCAAGAATGATCGCGAGCCGCCCCAAGACGAGCGCGGCGATCGCGACCGCGACATAGAGACCCGCAGAGAGGTTGATGACGCCGGCGTCGCCGGCGTTGATACCGGCGTCGATGCCGTGACGGACGAGCGCTGGGCCCGCGAGGAGACACGCGACCTGCCCCGCGACGCACAGGAGCGCGAGCGCGACGCGACGCCACCACGGGCGCAGCATGCGGATCACGCGGCGCACGATCTGCTGACCCTCGCCCCGCCGCAGCTTCTCCTCGTCGGAGACCGCAGCCTCGTTCCACGCCATCAGGCTGGCCTGCCGCTCGTCGGTTCCGGCGCTGCACCGACCGCTGCGCTCCCGACCGCGCCCGCCGCCTGCGCCAGCACCGTTCGGTACAGCGCCGATCGCTCGAGTAACTCGTTGTGTACACCGTGCTCGACCACGCGACCTCCGTCGAGCAGCACGACGCGGTCAGCGAGCGCGATCGTCGCAGGACGGTGGGCGATGATGATGGTCGTCCGGCCGGCCATGACCTCGCGCAGCGCCGCTCGGATCTCATGTTCCTTCGTGGGGTCGACGGACGAGGTGGCGTCGTCGAGGATCAGTACCCGCGGGTCGGCGAGCACGGCCCGCGCGATCGCAATCCGCTGGCGCTGCCCTCCCGACAGCGAGTAGCCGAATTCACCGATCACCGTGTCGTATCCGTCCGGGAGCGCGTCGATGAAGTCGCGGGCGCCCGCAAGTCCCGCGGCCCGGCGGACCTGATCAAGCAGCGCGTCGGGATCTGCGAACGCGATGTTGTTGCGGACGGTGTCGGAGAACAGGAAGGTCTCCTCGAAGACGATGCCGACGGCGCGTCGTACCTGGTCGAGCTGCAGCTCGCGCACGTCGACGCCGTCGAGCAAAACCCGCCCCTCATCCACGTCGTAGAACCGCGGGATGAGGCGCGCCACCGTCGTCTTCCCGCTCGCGGTGGGCCCCACGAGTGCGACCGCTTCGCCGGGATGCAACGTGAGGTCGAACCCGTCGAGCACCAGTGGGCCGTCGCCGTAGCGGAACCGCACGCCCGCGAACCTCAGCTCGCCGCGACCGTCAGGAGGAAGGCGGCGCCCGCGTGGCGGCGACGTGATCTGGGGGTCGGTCGCGAGCACTTCGGATACCCGGCCCGCGGCGGCCGTCGCGCGCGCAGCCTGGGCGACGAGCTGACCGGCCAACCGCAGCGGAAAGATCAGCATCACGATGTAGAGGTTGAAGGCGATGATGTCGCCGACCGCGAGGTTGCCGTCGAGGACCTGATGCCCGCCGTACCAGAGGATCACGGCGAGCGACAGTGCGGGAAGGAAGTCGAGGGCCGGAAGGAAGCTCGCCCGCAGGCGCGCCGCCGCGAGCGACCGGTCGCGCACGGCTTCCGCTTCGGTCTCGAGCCGGCGCGCTTGGAGACGCTCGGCGCCGAAGCCCTTCACCGCTCGGATCCCACCCACGGTCTCCGCCACGACGCCGGAGAGGTCGCCGAGCTTTTCCTGCTGCTCCATACCGATCGGTGCCAAGCGACGCGAGAACCGTACGGCGAGGATGTTCAACAGCGGAAGCGCCCCGAGCGCGAGCAAGGCGAGCACCGGGCTCGCAAGCGTCATCACCACAACGACGCCGATCAGGATGAAGACACTCGACAGGCTGATTGGTCCGAGGGTGAGCCACTGTGTGATCTGGTACAGGTCCGTGTTGGCACGCGCCATGAGCTGACCGGTCTGGGCTTCGTCGTGAAACGCGAAGTGCAAGAGCTGCAAGTGCGCGAAGAGACGCGCACGCAGGTCGGTCTCGACGCGGTACGACATGCGGAACGCGGTGTAGCGGCGCAACCCCATACCTGCGCCTTGGACGACTCCAGCGGCCACGATCAGGATCGCGTACTTCGCGATCGCGCCGCCGTCGTTCGGTACGATGCCCTCGTCGACGGCCGCGGCCACGAGCAGTGGCACCGCGAGCTTCGCGAGCGTCCACATGAGCGCCGCGACCACGCCCATGAGCACCCAGAACCACTGCACGCGGAGCGTTTCGCGGAGGAGGCGCCATCCCGCACGGCGCAGCGCTCGGTCGTCGTCGACCATGCGCTCCGAACCGCGACTCACTCGACCTCCACGAGCTGAACTGCGCGGCGCGAGTGGCCGCAGACGGACGAACGTCAGGCTACCAAGGCGCCCTTGTCGCCCATCCAGCGGTGTGTGCTGGCGCGGTCAGCCGGCGGCGGCGGGTGTCTGTCCGCCTCCGGTGCTCGGGCAGCTGTCGCACGGATACGGACCGACTTGGTCCGGCGCGGGCACGGCGTCGAATTGCAACACCGACTTCGACGCGTCGATGAAGGGCTGCAGCTTGTCGGGGTACTTCGCGGTGAGATACCGCTTCCCGCCGTTGAGGTACGCGTGCTTGCCCGTTCCCGTAATGCCGATCTGGTTCGACACACCCGTCGCCTTCGGATCCCAAGTTGGTGGCGATGTCAGCGATGCACGGGAGGATAGGGCGCGCCCGCGCGCCTGGGTGCGTGCATCGCCCGCCAGACCACTTCAGGAGTGCACGGTGGGTCGATCTGCACGACGCCGAACGGCGCGAGTGCGTCGACCACCGCGTTCCACACCGCCGAGATGGAGCCCGTCGTGCCCGACTCGCCGATCCCCTTCGCGCCGAGCGGGTTGTTCGGGCTCGGCGTGACCGTGTGCGCGGTTCGAAACCTTGGAAGGTCGGACGCTGCGGGCACGAGGTAGTCGACCAGCGACGCGGTGAGCGGATTGCCCTCGTCGTCGTAGCGCACGGCTTCGTACAGGATCTGCGCGACGCCCTGCGCGAGGCCGCCGTGAACCTGGCCCTCGGCCAGCAGCGGGTTGATGACCGTGCCACAGTCGTCGACCGCGACGAGATCGCGCAGCGAGACCCCGCCGGTCTCCCGGTCGACCTCGACAACAGCGACGTGGCAGCCGAACGGGAACGAACCGCGCGACTCG
Source organism: Actinomycetota bacterium (assembly GCA_046727575.1). Taxonomy (GTDB): domain Bacteria; phylum Actinomycetota; class Acidimicrobiia; order IMCC26256; family DASPTH01; genus DASPTH01. The sequence continues at coordinate 10,320 of JBKPCV010000154.1, read as the reverse complement.
AAGTCGAGCTCGTGGTGGAGGCGCGTGTCTCGGCGGTGCGCTTCGGATGCGACCTCGCGCCACGTGAGTCCGCTCGCAGGAACGCCGGCTACGCCGAGCCTCCCGTCGTCGAGCACGACGACGTCGTCGGGTGACGCCTCGAGCAGGTCCGCGGCGAGCGCGCGGGCTTGATCGAGGACGACGCCGGCCGCTTCTCGTACTGCCGAACCGGCAAGTTGCGTCGAACGTGATCCGAATGTCCCGACGCCGTGGTCGACCCGCGCGGTGTCGGAGTGCACGACACGGACGGTCTCGTGCGGGACTCCCAGCGTGGCCGCCGCGATCTGTGCCCAGGTCGTTTCGTGCCCCTGTCCGTGCGGGACGCTCCCCGTGGTCACGGTGGCCATCCCGTCGTCGTCGATCGCAACGGCGCCGAACTCCCCGCCGTGGCCCGACGTCTCGACGTAGCACGCGATGCCGATGCCGAGCAGCGCGTCGCGTACGTCGCCGAGCCGGCGCTGCTGCTCGGCGCGGAGGTCCGCGTAACCCGCGATGCGCAACGCGTCGTCGAGCGCACGTTCGTACTCGCCACTGTCGTACGTGGTCCCCGCTGCCGTCTTGAACGGGAACGCGGACGCCGATGGGAAATTGCGCCGACGCAACACCACCGGATCGGCGCCGAGCTCGCGTGCCATCGTGTCGACGGCGCGCTCCACCAACGCCGCGGCCTCGGGCCGTCCCGCGCCGCGGTACGGCCCGGTCGGCGTGGTATTCGTCACCACGGGCACAACGCCGAAGTCGATCTTCGGGATCGCGTACACACCCGACGACATCATGCGCGTCACCATCGGGATGAACATCCCGCGGATGGGGTACGCGCCGACGTCGGCCCAACCGCGCACGCGCAGCGCGGTGAATCGGCCGTCGCGCGTCGCGCCGAGCTCCACGTCGTGAACCTGGCCGCGTCCGTGCGTCATCCCGAGAAGGTTCTCGTGCCGCGTCTCGGTCCAGCGCACGGCGCGCCCGAGCCGGTGCGCGAGCGCGGCGACGACGAGCTGCTCCGGGTACACGCCGCCCTTCGCGCCGAAGCCCCCGCCGATCCAGGGCGCGCGTACCCGGACTTTGGCGGCGTCGAGCCCGACCGTGTGCGCGACTTCGCCCTGGACGCCGAACACCGACTGGGTCGACGCCCAGACCGTGAGCGATCCGTCGGGCTCGGGCAGTGCAATGCAACCGTTCGGCTCCATCGTGACCGGCGCAACCCGCTGATGGGTCACTCGGACCCGGACGACCACGTCGGCCTCGGCGAAGAAGTGGTCGTCCGACGGCTCCTGCCGCGAGCCCACGACATTGGAACCGTGCGCGGGGAACAGAATCGGCGCGTCGCTCGACGCCGCACTCGCCACCCCGACGACCGCGGGAAGCGCATCGATGTCGACGGCGACCACCTCGGCTGCGTCGAGCGCCTGTGACTGGGTCTCGGCGACCACCACCGCGACCGCTTCGCCGACGAACCGCACCCGCTCGCGCGCAAGCAGCGGGCGGCTCAGCCCGGCCTCGCCGGAGAACGCGCGCTGGTCGGGCAGGCCGAGGTCGGCGGCCGTCCAGGCGGAGTGCACGCCAGGGCTGTCGACGGCGGCTCCGATGTCGACGGCCCGGAGCACCCCGTGGGCGACGTGCGAGCGCACGAAGACGGCGTGCAGGGCACCGTCAACGTCGAGATCGGCCATGAACCGGGCGCCACCCGTCAGGAGCTGCGGGTCCTCCGACCGGAGCACGGAGTGGCCGAGGACGGTCTGCGTCATTTTCTCCCGCTCTCGGCCGTCGGCCGGGCCGGCTCACGCTCGCTCGCTGCGCCGAAGGAGCGAACCGTAGCGGACCGGGTATCCCGGTCCGCGGTGAGCGACCCATGTGAGGAGCGAACCGTAGCGGACCGGGTATCCCGGTCCGCGGTGAGCGACCCATGTGAGGAGCGAACCGTAGCGGACCGGGTATCCCGGTCCGCGGTGAGCGACCCAGGTGTACGTACCTGCGGCGCGGACGTTCGCTTCGCCAGTCGACGTTAACGTCTTCGATTAGATTGGCGGCCTGAGCGCGGGCGGCTCGTCGGCGCAGCGACTGGAGGAAGCCATGGCGGTCACCGGCACCGACCTCAGCGACATCGACCTGCTGAACCCGGACGCCTTCGTCGAGCAGAAGCACCACGAGTGGTTCCGGCGACTGCGCGCCGAGGCTCCCGTGTACTGGTACGACGACGGCGACGACGCGGGCTTCTGGAACGTCGTGAAGCACGAAGACGTCGTGACGGTGAACCGCGACTCCGCGCTCTTCTCGTCAGAGCGCGAGGGCACCCAAATCTACTCGCGGCGCCGCGCGCTCGACATGGGCCTCGACCCCGACGATCCCGAGGCGTACGGCGGCAACGCGCGCGGCGTGATCATGCTCGAGATGGACCCGCCGAAGCACACGCGCTACCGGCTGCTGGTCAACAAGGGCTTCACGCCGCGCATGATCGGCTTGCTCGAGCAGGCGCTCCGGACCCGCGCCGCGCACATCATCGACCAGGTGATCGAGCGGGGCGAAGCCGACTTCGTGACCGACATCGCGTCGGAGCTGCCGCTCCAGGCGATCGCGGAGATCATGGGCGTTCCACAAGAGGATCGGGTGAAGCTCTTCGAGTGGTCGAACCGCATGATCGGCGCGGGCGATCCCGAGTTCATGAGCGAGGTCAGCGGCACCGCGATGGCCGAGTTGTTCGCCTATTCGAACAGTCTTGCCGAGAAGCGCCGCGACGATCCGCGCGACGACGTCGTCACCAAGCTGCTCAACGCCGAGATCGACGGCGACAAGCTGAGCGAGCTCGAGTTCGACATGTTCATGCTGCTTCTGTCCGTCGCGGGCAACGAGACCACTCGCAACGCCACCGCGCACGGTATGTACGCGCTCCTGAAGAACCCGGATCAGTTCGAGTACCTGAAGCAGGATCCTGAAGGTCGTATGGAGGTTGCGATCGAGGAGATCCTGCGGTGGGCGTCGCCCGTCCTGCACTTCAAGCGGACCGCAACGGCCGACACCGAGATCCGGGACACGTCGATCAAGGAAGGCGACGCGGTCGTCATGTGGTACGTCTCGGCGAACCGTGACGAGGATGTGTTCGACGAGCCCTACACCTTCGACGTCTCGCGTGATCCGAACCCTCAGATCGCCTTCGGTGGCGGCGGCAACCACTTCTGCCTCGGTGCCAACCTCGCGCGCATGGAGCTGCGTCTGATCTTCGAGGAGATCGCGAAGCGGCTCCCCGACATGCAGCTCGCAGGGGAGCCCGACCGGCTGCGTTCGAACTTCATCGGCGGGATCAAGCATCTGCCCGTGAAGTACCCGCCGGGCAAGCGCGTCCTGGCGAGCTGAGACTCCACCCGGGCGCCGGCGTTAGCCTCCGGGTCCTTGGACCCGTTCGCGCCGGGATCGATCTCCCTGCGGCTCTACCCCCACCTTGATCTCCCCGCGACCGCGATCGTCGAGGAGTTGTGCGGGCAGGCCGCGTCCGCGGCCGAGCACGGATTCGACGGGGTGATGACGAGCGAGCACCACGGAGGTTTCGCGGGCTACCTCCCGAACCCGTTACAGGCCGCCGGATGGTGCCTCCAGACAATGGAAGCCGGTTGGGCCGCGCCGTGCCCGTTACTGCTGCCGCTCCGGCCGACCGCGCTCGTCGCCGAGGAGACCGCCTGGCTGGCCGCCCGCTTTCCGGGACGCGTCGGCATCGGCGTGGCGTCGGGTGCGTTGCAAGACGACTTTGACGTCATGCATCTGTCCATGGAGAACCTCACCTCACGGTTTGCGGAGGCGCTCGCGGAGCTCAGTGCCCTGCTCGACGGCACGAACCCCGGGCCGCTCGCCGGCGATCCAGCGGTCAAGGCGTGCACGGAGCATCCCGTGCCGATCGTCAGCGCGGCGATGGGCTTCACCGCGGTCCGACGCGCCGCCGCACTCGGCGTCGGCGTGGTGTTCGACTCCCTGTCGACGCCCGAGCGTTGCCGCGAGCTCACGGATGCGTACCACGCCGCTGGTGGCACCGGCGCATGCGTGCTGATCCGTCGGGCGTGGGTCGGCGACCCGCCGCGCGATCGAGTCGACGATCAACTCCAGGTGTACCGCGGGTACTCGTCGCGGGCGGCGATGCAACACTGGGGCTCCGATGAGCTCGTCACGGCATCCGACGGCGAAGCCGTGGCCGAACGCCTGATCGACGTGATGGGACGCGCGGGCGCCGACGCGCTGAACCTGCGCGTGCACGTGCCGGGCGTGAGTCCGCGCGACGCGAGAGAGCAGATCGAACGCCTGGGACAGGAAGTCCTCGGCACGATGCGGGGGGTGGCGCCATGACCGAAGAGCGAGTGCTCGGGCCGATCGGCACCGAGGTCGTGTTCGAGAACGACCGGGTGCGAGTGTGGGAGATGCGCCTCGCTCCAGGCGAGTCGTCGGCCGTGCATCGGCACGACCTCGACTACCTGCTCGTGCTGCTCGAGGGCGACAAGATCGCCGCCGAGCCGGAGCCCGACACGCAAGGCGCGTTCCACGAGTACCTCGAGGCCGACGTCGAGCAGGGCGCGGTGGTCTACGTCGAGCGCGGTGGCGTCGAGACCGCGATCAACGTCGGCGAGCAGCCCTACCGCGAGGTCATCATCGAGCTGAAGGACTAGAAGCTCAGCGGACAGGCAGCCGCCGCTGAGCTTCGACTCGCGGGACCGGGCTGCTCAGGGCCTGCTGGCGGCGAGCGGGGCGTGACCGGGTCGGTGCAAGCCGATTCCACCGCCGCCGGGGTCGACATTCGACGGATCGAGGAGGTCGTCGACGTCGAAGCCGACGCGTTCGATCGTCGGCGCCAGCGCGTCGAGGTCGAACCCGAACGCACGCGCCGGGTTCTCCATCAGGATCTTGCGCGCCTCGTGCTCGGGCACGTGGAGCCAACCGAGCGTGCCCTGCACGGTCTCCTTCGTGACCGGCCAGATGCTCTCGAAGTGCGGATAGTCGACACCGAACATCATGGTGTCGACGCCGAGCTCGTACCGCATTTCGTATTCGATGCGCGCCGGTGGTGACGATCCTGCGAAGCAGTTCGTCGCCCAGTACTCGCTCGGGAGGCGCTTCATCGTGGGCTCGCGGCCCATCATGTGAGCGAAGTCCATCCAGTCGCTCCTGCGTGCGAGGCCGTCCATGAACCGCAGCGTGCCGGGCACCCAATCGACCATGGTCTCCACCAACGCGTAGCGCAGCCGCGGGAACCGCTCGAAGACGCCGCCGATCATGAGCTGCCACATGGAGCGGCCGGAGAAGAACGACTGCTCGAGTGCGATCGCCATGATCGCGGCGAAGCCCGGCGGATAGTCGCGCGGGAGACCGACCCCGCCGTGCTGGGAGACGATGAGGTCGACGTCCTGGATGGTTGCCCAGACGGGGTCGAGCTTCTCGTCGAAGAAGTACGTACCGCCCGGCTGGAGCGCCGGCATGGCAATGCCACCGAGGCCGTGATCCTTCGCCCAGTGCACCTCCGCGATCGTCTCGTCGAGGTCGTCGAACCCGATCACCGCCTGGCCGGCGCGACGCCCCCGGACCTCCGCACAGAAGTCGGCAAGCCACCGGTTGTACGCGCGACGGCCTTCACGTGCGAGCTCGGCGTCGTCCGAGACGACGGCATCCTGGAACGGCACGTTCACGAACGGCAACCCGTTCGGGAACAACACCTCGGCGGCGACGCCCTGCGCGTCGAGATGCTCGAGGCGGAGGGCGCTGTCCCACTGGGACTCGTCGGGGAGCCGCGGGTTCTTGTTGCCGGCGTCCGGCATGCCCTCCATCGACGCGGCCCAGGCGTCGAACGCGTCGTGATACTTCGCCTCCACGTAGTCGCGGAAGCCCGCGCGCGACGACGTCACGTGGCCGTCGACGGAGATCACTGCCAGTTTCGTCATGCCATCTCGCCTTCGAGGCGCCTACGGTTCGAACGGACCGCGGCCCATCTGGTCGCGCACAGTCTCGACGGGCGGGTTGGTGAGGCTGCGGCGCTGCCAGTTCGCGCCGTCGACGACCAGCGTGCAGCCCGAGATGAAGCGGGCATACGGCGAGGCGAGGAATGTCGCCGCCCAGCCCAGCTCCTGCAGCTCGCCGACGCGGAGGGCCGGCTGGCGTCGGTCCTGCTCGGCAGCGCGGTCGAGATTGCCGCGGATGTCAGCGGTCATGTCCTCGTGCGGGAAGAGGCCGGGAACGAGGCCGTTGACCTGGATGCCGTAGGGCCCCCACTCGACCGACAGCGACTCCACGAGGCTCTTGACGCCCGCCTTGGCCGCCGCGCTGTGCACCCAACCGGGGCCGCCGGTCCACGCGTACGACGCGCCGACGTTCACGATCGACCCGGGAGCGTTCGCGGCGATGTGACGTCGACCGAACTCGCGCGTGACGAGAAACGTGCCGTTCAAGGTGATGTCGATCACGCTGCGCCACGCGTTCGGCGACATCTCCTCCGACGGCACGGGAAAGTTCGCGGCCGCGTTGTTGATCAACACGTCGGGCAGGCGGAACGCCGACTCAGCGGCGTCGAACATCGCCACGATCTGCTCGGGGTATCGGATGTCGCACATGACGGCCACCGCGGGCGCACCGAGCTCCTCCATCGCTGCCTTGCCGGCTTCGAGATGCTCGGCCTTGCGGCTCCCGATCACGATGCTCGCGCCGAGCCGCGCGAACTCCGCCGCGATGGCCTTGCCGAGACCCGTCCCGCCACCGGTGACGAGCACGCAAGAGCCCTCGAAGGTGCCGGCGGGAAGCGCGCTCTCACCGAGCGGCGGCGGCGCGGGCAGGCCGGGATAGTCGGGCATGTGTCAGCTCCCCGTGAAGCGCGGTTCGCGTCCCTCGGCTCGCGCCGCACGCGCCTCCGCGTAGTCGTCGGACTTGTTGATGAACGTCTGGCCGATCAGCTCCTCGGCCATCGACGAACGGATCTCGGGTTCGGACAGGTGCTGGATCACGCGTCGCGCCATCTTGACCGTCACCATTGGCGCCGACGCGATCTTGCGCGCCATCTCCCACACGGTGTCGTCGAGCGCGTCGTTGGGCACGACGCGCGACACGACGCCGTGGGCGTATGCCTCCGCCGCGTCCATGGGCCTGCCGGTGAGCACCAAGTCGCTCACGACACCGGGACCGCAGATCTGGAACAGGCGGCCGACGCCTCCCGTGTCGGGAATGACGCTGTACGTGACCTCGGGAAGCATGAACCGCGCGTCCTCGGCCGCGACGCGAATGTCACAGAGCAGCGCGCGCTGGAACGAGGCACCGATCGCCCATCCCTGGACCGCCACGATGATCGGCGGGTCGAGGTCGAACACCTGCTGGATCCCGCGGTGGCCTCGCCGCATGAGCTCATGGTGCGACAGCTCGACCTGGCCGCCGCCGATGGCAGCAACGTCGCGGCCCGCGGAGAACGCCTTCCCCTCACCACGCCAGATCACCGCGCGCACCTCTGGTCGGCCACGGAGCTCGGCCAGGATCTCCCAGAGTCGCATGTCCATCTCGTCGTCGAACGCGTTGCGCTTGTCCGGGTTGTTGTTGGTGATCACCGCGATCGGTCCGTCGTACTCGAGCCGGACCCTCTCGTCGTCGGTCACTTGCGTCTCCTCCCCCGTCGAACCTCCGTCAACAACCGTTCCCATGGGTCGGCTACTGACGCAAGGCGGGTGTGAATGTCACGCGGGGTCGAGCACGTCCTTGAACCCATACCGCGCGTGCGGCCCGAAGCAGATCTGCTCGAGTACGCCGACGCCGACGGCGTCGCCCTGTGTCGCTCGGACCACCTGCTGGATGTGCTGGTTCTCGAACGCCATCGGGTCGAGGTCGTCGGTCTTCCACGACTCACCACCGGTCGCCAACTCCCCCTTCCACATGCCATGGCCCCACTCGGGGTGCATGTAGCCGATGCCCTTCATCCGGAAGCAGATCAGCGGCTCGAGGTCGATGCTCTCGCGCTCGCCGTTGGCGTGCACCAGGCCGATACGCGCGTGCCCAGCGCGGCGCGTGCCGGGCAGGTAGTCGATGTCGTGGTCGACGTCGGCCAACAGCTCGGCGTCGGGATCCTCCGTCCCGGGGATGTCGTCGGCGTTGTCGTACACCGGCACCACTGCGCCGTCGGTGTGCCAGCGGTTCCCGTTGCCGTCCTCGAACACCCCGTAGTGGGTGCAGCGGTCGTCCCAGTGGATCGGTGCCCAGAGGAAGAACGTCTGCCGTGACCCTGGCGACGCCGGCGCGAGGCCGGGGTCGGGCGGGCCGACCGGCCGCACGCCCCAGCTGCGGTCCTTGGTGCCGTACACGCGAGCGGGGTCGATGTTGACGGTCCTGCCGTCGTAGCGGATCTCACCGTCCCACTTCCCGAACTGCGCGAAGCGCGTGACGTCCATCACGAGACGGCGACCACTGTGCCGCAGCTGTCGACCTTCTTCGATCGACGCGGTACGCGCGGTGAACGCGAGCTCCGCGGCAATGCCGGTGTCGTTGTCGTCGACCACCACGCGCAGACGCCGCATGGGTTCGATGATCTCGATGTTGAACGGTCCGATCTGCAGATCGGTCGGCTCGTCCGGGGCGCGGCGGGACGCGTGGAACGCGTGCTGCTCGCCGTCGCGGACGATGCTGAGCCCGCAATCGAGGATGCCGAGATTGGGGTACAGCGCGGCGCCGATCCCGAAGTAGAACTCGCCGTCGTCCTGGTAGCCGTTGAACCAGTAGCGGTCGTAGGCGTTGCGGTCACCGGTCGCGGGCACCGCGATCGGCTGCGACGTCTGGTGGATCGGGTAGTCGTCGAACTTGCTCAGCACGGGTCCTCCACGGAACGCTGCGGACGGTCATGACGATGGCTGAGGTCCATTATCGGACACCGGCCGAGCTCGCGAACGAGGTGTGACGGATGGGTGATCCAGCGCTCACAGGCCTGACGGGCAAGGTCGCCGTCGTGACAGGGGCGGGCCGTATGCGCTCGATCGGCCGTCCGATCGCCCTCGAGCTTGCCCGTGCGGGTTGCGACGTGGTGCTCACCGGGACGGGTCGTCCTCCGGAGCGCTACCCGGAGGACGAGCGGGAGGCCGGTTGGCGTGACGTCGACTCGGTGGCCGACGAGGTGCGGGCGCTCGGCAGGCGGGCCGTTCCGCTCGTCAGCGACGTCACCGAACCGACCGCAGTCGACGCGTTGATGCAGCGGACGCTCGACGAGCTGGGGCGCGTCGACATCATCGTCAACAACGCGGGTGCGGCGCGCGGCGCCGATCGTGTGCCGGTCGTCGACCTCGACATCGACGTCTGGCGCCACGTGATCGACGTGAACTTGCATGGCACTTTCTACATGAGCCGGGCGTTCGGCCGACAGCTGCTCGAGCAGGGCGAGGGCGGCAGCATCGTCAACATCTCGTCGATCGCCGGGAAGTTGTTGGCGGCGAACACCGCTGCGTATTCGGCGTCGAAGGCGGCGATCCACGCGCTGACGTGCGCGATGTCCGCAGAACTCGGCCCGGCCGGGGTCAGGGTGAACGCGGTGTGCCCGGGGATCATCGACACGTTCCGCATGGACGACGTCGGGCGCGGCGAGGCGTGGGACAACCTCATCGAACGCCAAGTGCCGCTGCGCCGTGCGGGCACCGGCGACGACATCGCGTGGATGGTGCTCTACCTGTGCTCGAACCAGGGCGCGTGGATCACCGGGCAGCTCTACACGGTCGACGGCGGCACCGTGCCCGGGCGGTGAGGAGAGGCCGCGCGGATAGGGCGCGCGACGCAGACGCCGGTGGCAGCGACGACCAGCGGCCGCTCCTTTCCGCTCGCCTTCTCACCGAAGAGCTTCACCCCTCGATCTCGATGACCACTTTGCCGAGTGCGCCGCGGTGGCTGACAACTCGCAGCGCGTCGGCGCCGTGCTCCAGTGGGAAGCGATGTCCGACCGCCGGCTTCAGCTGGCCCTCGTCGTACCAGCGGAAGTGCTGTTGGAGGTTGTTCGCGTTGGCGTCGGGGTCGAGCCGTGCCGACGCGCCGTACGCGACACCGACGACCGAGATCGACTTGAGGAGGACGAGGTTGAGCCCGATGCTCGGGATCTCGCCTCCCGCGAACCCGACGACGAGGTAGCGGCCGTTCCACGCGAGGCAGCGCAGGTACTCGCGGAAGTCGGCGCCGCCCACCGGATCGAACACCACGTCGACGCCTGCACCGCCGGTGAGCTCCTTCACCCGGCCCGACAGGCCTTCTTCGTGGTAGTCGACGGACGCGTCGGCCCCACACTTCTCGGCCACCGCGCGCTTCTCGGGA
>JBKPCV010000153.1:0-10226 GCA_046727575.1 Actinomycetota bacterium | reverse complement strand
GGCGCCGGACGCACCGGCAACGAGGGCCGTCGGGAGCGCGAGCAGCGATGCGAGCGCGGCCGCGAGGCGCACGCGGCGGCCGCGTGTCAGATGAGTGGTCAAGGTCCGCCCTTTCGTGTCGAAGTCGACGCGCTGCAGTATGCATGTCGCCTGACGACTTCTTCGAAACGAAGCGGCCGAAGCGGCCGAGTCGGCCGGCTGACCCGATGGTCAGGCGAGCTTCCAGGCTGACTTCACCGAGGTGCCCGTGACCTTGCCTTCGGCCTTGAGCTTCAGCAGGTGCGCGTGGACCTGCCAGCCCGCCGCCTCCACCAGCTTCGGGTGAAGTTCCTGGTCTCCGTAGAGCGAGGTGACGATGTCGGTGACGCGTGCCGGACCCGTCTTCAGCACGCGGAGCACCTGCCGCTCGCGCTCGACCCGGTGCGTGCGGTACTCCTGGATGCGCGCTCGCGGTTCCTCGATCACATCTCCGTGACCAGGGCAGAGCCGTGCAACTCGCAGCTTCTCGAGGCGTTCGAGCGTGGCGAGATAGGCGACCATGTCGCCCCCGCGCGCCGGGTTGATCACCGAGAACATGCCGTCGAGCACGTTGTCCCCGGTAAAGAGCACCCGCTCCTCCTCGAGCACGAAGCAGAGGTGGTTCGGCGCGTGACCGGGGGTGTGCAGGACTTCGAGCCCGAACTCGGTGCCCTCGATCGTGTCGCCCTCACCGATGACCGTGTCCGGAACGACCGAACAGTCCTTGTCGATGCGCTTCCCGAAGGCGAGGACTTCGGCGCCCGTGGCCTTCACGAGGCGCGCCGTGCCGGTGGCGTGATCGGGGTGCGTGTGCGTGAGCACCACCCACCGCACGCGTTCCCGCATCGACGCGCCGACGATGGCGTCGATGTGCCTCTGGTCGTCGGGCCCGGGGTCGATCACCGCCACTTCGTCGATGCCGACGAGGTAGGTGTTGGTGCCCGGTCCGGTGAACGGGCCGGGATTCGGCGCCACGATGCGGCGCACCAGGGGCGACAGCGCACTCGGGACACCGGGGGTGAGATCGGGCATCTCAACCCCCTCGGGAGTGGGGTGTGTCGTCCCGACCAGAGCCTTGCACCTTCATATTGTAGGTGGGGGTCTCTGACGCTCTGGGCCGCTCTCGGTCCCCGCCTGGGGTCGGCGCAGCAGCGCGACCGGCGCGTCGCCCTACGCTGCCGGTGCCATGGCGACGGACCCGCGCAGCGCACTCCCCGCCGTCGAACGCATCGTCGTTCGGCTGGCTGGGCTGCCGCACCCGCTGCTCGCCGATTGCGCACGCGAGGCGGTCGACGCAGCACGCGACGAGGTCGGACGAGGCGGCACCGTCACATTCGACGGCGTGCTCGCGGACGCCGAGCAGCGCGTGGCACGCCGGCGGTCGGCACAACTGCGGCGCGTCGTCAATGCCACCGGCGTGCTCCTCCACACCAACCTCGGCCGAGCGCCACTCGCGGCGAGCGCGGTCCGCGACGCGTCCGACGTGGCAACGGGATACTCGAACCTCGAGTACCGGATGGACAGCGGGGTCCGTGGCTCTCGCCATGAGCACGCCGGAGCGTTGCTCGCCCGCGCCTGCGGAGCAGAAGCGGGCATCGTGATCAACAACAACGCCGCCGCGGTGCTGCTGTCGCTCGCTGCGTTGGCCCGTGGCCGTGCAGTGATCGTGTCGCGCGGTGAGCTGGTCGAGATCGGTGGCGGGTTCCGCGTACCCGAGATCATGGCGGAATCGGGGTGCCATCTCGTCGAGGTCGGGACGACGAACCGCACGCGGCTGGTCGACTACCAGCGCGCACTCACCGCGGATACCGCGCTCATGCTGAAAGTACACGCCTCCAACTACCGCATGGTCGGCTTTGTCGAGTCGACGCCAGTGGCGGAGCTCGCGACGTTGGGTGTGCCAGTGATGGTGGACGCGGGCTCGGGTCTCCTCGACGACAGCACGCCATGGTTGCGACACACACCATCGTGGTTGCGGGACGAGCCTGGGGTTCGGCAGGCCATCGACGCGGGCGCAACGCTCGTGACGTTCTCCGGTGACAAGTTGCTCGGCGGCCCGCAGGCCGGGATCGTCGTCGGCAAGGCGGGCGCAGTCGCGACCATCGCGAAGCATCCCCTCGCGCGCGCGATGCGCGCCGACAAGCTCACGCTGGCGCTCCTCCAAGTAGTGGCCGCTGCCTACCTGTCAGGCAACGCAGATTCCTTGCCGTTGTGGCGGTTGGCCACGACTCCGCTCGACGAGCTGCGCCGCCGGGCCGAGGCCTTGGCCGACGCGCTTCCCGGTTCCAAAGTGGTCGACGCCGAGTCCGTCGCCGGCGGAGGCTCGCTGCCCGGGCTGACAATCCCGTCGGTCGGGCTTGCGATCGAGGTGCTCGACGCTGACGCGACGCACGCGCGCCTCCGAGAGCACGATGTCGTCGCGCGTATCGACGAGGGCCGGATTGTGTGCGACCTCCGCACCGTCGAGCCCGCTGAGGACCAGTTGCTGGTGCACGCGCTGCGCGCGTCATGCGCGTAGTCGCCACCGCAGGTCACGTCGACCACGGCAAGTCGACGCTCGTACGCGCGCTCACCGGAACAGATCCCGATCGGCTCACGGAGGAGAAGAAACGCGGGCTTACGATCGACCTCGGCTTCGCGTTCACCACGCTGCCGTCCGGCACCCAGATCGGATTCGTCGACGTGCCCGGGCACGTCAAGTTCCTCAAGAACATGCTCGCCGGTGTTGGTGCGGTCGAGCAGGTGCTGTTCGTCGTCTCGGCGCGCGAGGGCTGGATGCCGCAGAGCGAGGAGCATCTGATCCTTCTCGAGATGCTCGGCGTGGAGCACGGCGTGGTTGCCGTTACGAATGCCGGTGCCGTCGAAGGCCGGCGTCTCGACGAGGTGCGCACAATCGCACACGAGCGTCTCGCACGGTCGACGTTGCGGGGTGCGGCGATCGTCGCGTGCGACTCGGTGTCCGGTCTCGGTCTCGACGATGTACGCGTCGCGCTCGACGACATGCTCCAGGCCACTCCGCCGGCGGCTGACGTCGGACGTCCGCGGCTGTGGGTCGACCGGGTCTTTGCCGCGCGCGGCGCCGGGCTCGTCGTCACCGGGACGCTCGCGGGCGGAACCGTCGCGATCGACGACGCACTCGAGATCGCACGCGACGGGAGACGCGTGCGCGTGCGCGGCATCGAGACCGCGCATCGTCGCGTCGACCGGACGCCGCCGGGGACACGAGTCGCCCTCAACCTCGCGGGCGTCGAGCCTGCCGACCTGCTTCGCGGCGACGCGCTCGTGCGACCCGGACTCTGGATGTCGGCGACCGTCGCCGACGTGATCCTCACACGAGCCACGCAGGAACCGCTGAAACGACGCGCCCGGCTCCAAGCGCACGTCGGCTCCGGCGAACAGGAGGTGACGTTCCACACGCTGGACGACCTCGGGGACCATGCGCGCCTGCGGTTCACCGTCCCGGTTGCGCTGGCGCCTGGCGACCGCCTCGTGCTGCGCGATCCCGGGCGTGAGCTCACAGTTGCAGGAGCCGAGATCCTCGACGTCGATCCACCCACCAGTGCCCGGGACGCTGTCGCGCGGCTCCAGTTGCCGATGGAAACACGGCTGGTGTCCGGCAGGGAACGCCTCGCCGTCGCCGACGTGCCTCGCCTCGCCGGCGTTCGGGAACGCGACGCGGACGCGCTCGTCGACGCGATCGTCGCCTCCGGTGCCGGCGTCCGCGTCGGGGACTGGCTCCTGGAAGCGCGCCGAGTCGAGGGCATCCGTGCCCGCGTCGCGGAGCGGGTCCGCGACCGCGACCTCGGCGTCGACCTCGCCACGCTGGCGAGTGGGCTCGGCGTCGACGTCGACGTGCTGCGCGCCGTCCTCGACGGTGACGCCCGCCTCGTCATCGACCGCGGCATCGTTCGCCGGGCCGGCACTCTGGGTGCCGAGGAGTCGCCGGCTGCTCGTGCTCTCGTCGCCGCGCTCGACGCGACGCCGTTCTCGCCGCCGGACCCAGACGATGTGCGACTTGCGCGCGCGTTGGTGCGTGCCGGCGTGCTCACCGACATCGCTGGAATCGTCTTCACGACGTCGGCCGTCGACCGAGCGCGAGAGTTGGTGTGCACTTGGCTCGACTCGCACGGCACGGTCACCATCGGGGACGCGCGCGACCTTCTCCACAGCACGCGCAAGTACGTCGTCCCGCTGCTCGAGCACTTCGACCGCGAAGGCGTCACGCGTCGTCGCGGTGACGTGCGCATCGCCGGCCCTTCCGCCACGAACTTGCGTCAATAAATCGCGTATAACGCGGACTATTGACGCAAGTTCGGTGGAGGAGGCGCGTCAGCTGTAGTTGGTGTCGAGGAGCCCGCGTCGCTCGGCTTCGTTCAGGCCACCCCAGATGCCGTGCATCTCGCCGACGCCGAGCGCGTATTCGAGGCACTCGCGCTGTACCGGACACACGAAACAGATCGCCTTGGCGCGACGTTCGCGGGCCTCGCGTTCGTCGCGACGTTCGCTGGTCGTCGGCGGAAAGAACAGCGCAGTCTCCGGACCCCGGCAGGCTGCCCGTTCGCGCCACGTGTCGAGTGTGCGGACGGCCACCCGGATTCCCCCTCTCCCCGTCTCGGGCACGGAGCGGATCGCTCCCGCCCAGAGCCGCCCCCACCCGGCGCGCTCGCGGCGCGGAACCTACTCCGCGCCCTGCGGTCGGACAAGACCGCTGGGGACGACGCGCCGGTCATCCTCGGGCCGGTTTCGAGCGGCGCGCGCGGTCGTGCGGGTCCCGGGCTCCACCCTCGGGGGGCTCGACCTCGAGTACGAGTCCCTCGACCGCGAGGACCCGGACGGGGTCACCGGCCGCCAGTGGCGTCGCCCGATTGGTCCGTGCCCGCCATCGCGCGCCTCGGATGAGCACGACACCGTCCGGATCGATGTCGACCTCGGCGGTGCCGACCTCCCCGACCATTCCTTCGCGGCCGACGGTGGGTGTGGAAAACCGCGACCGGATCATCGCGGTCATGCCGCCCACCATGAACAGCACCATTCCGGTGCACACAATGAGCAACACCCACCACGCTGGTCGCAGCTGTGTCGAGCCCCCGTACAAGAACAGTGATCCGAGAACGAGGGCGACGGTGCCGATGGCCGTCCAGATACCGACTGACCCGACCTGGACGTCGACGGCGAAGCCGAACGTCGCGAACAGGAGCAGCGCGAAGGCCCACCAGCGGAGGGGCAGGTGCGAGAACCCGCCCAACGCGCCGACGACGCAGAGCGCCCCGACGAGGCCCGCGAGGCCGATCCCGGCGGTATAGAACTCGAACACGAGGAGCGCGAGCCCGGCAACCAGCAGGAAGTATGCGATCGACGGGCTGATGAGCCGGTGGACGATTTGTCCTCCGAGGTCGAGACGGTGGAACCGGACCTCCTGGTTGGGCTGCCGTCGGCGGTCGCGACCACTGCCGATCACCCGGGCGGTCGACAACGTGCGCGTGCCCAGGGCGGTCTTCACCGACTTGCCGTCGAGACGCACGATGAGCTCGCCGATCGTCGGCCGCACACCGTCGGTGGCCCCGGCGTTCTTCGCTTCAGTTGCGCCGAGCCTGCGGCCGGCGAGCTGGCGCGCGCCGCTCGGATTCCGTCCCCGCCGCTCGGCGAGCGCGGCGAGCTGGTCGGCGACCTCCGCGCGTGTGCTCGCGCCCGGGTCGTCGAGCTGCAGGGGGTGGCCCGGTCCCGCGCCCGAGCCGGGTGAGATGTACGCGAGGTGCGCCGCTTCGAGCAGCACGGTCGCGGCTCCTTTGGCGTCGGCGCCGGACGGTCCGACCCAGACTGCGACGGGCACGGCCGAACGGTCGAGCGCTCGCACAATGCTCCGGACGCCGGCGTCGATCGCGCCCGACGACTTCAGCTGCAGGATGAGAAGCGTCGAGCCGCGGTCGTTGGCATCGGCGATCGAGTTCCGGACGAGCGACTCGTTCGGTGTGTCGAAGTATCCCTCGACCTGCACCACGTCGATCCCGCCGCGCCCGGTCGACGCGGCGGCGCCGGCTGGTGAGGCGAACAGGTCAGCCGCGCCGAGGCACGCCGCAAGCACGAGTGCCATGCACGCGACGAAACGGCGGAAAGAGGGCCGGAGGAAGGCTCCCGTAGCATCGTGAGGCATGGACTTCGAGCGCTTTTGCGCGGCCTCCGGAGTCGTCATCGTCGCTGGGAAGGGCGGCGTGGGGAAGACGACCGTATCCGCCGCGCTCGCTGTCGCCGCCGCGCGCACCGGCATGAGGGTGCTCATCGTCGAGGTCGAGGGCAAATCGGGGCTGGCGGCGTCGCTCGGACGACCGCCGCTCACCTACGAGGACGTGGAGCTCCGTCCGGGGGTCCGGGCGCGCACGCTGACCCCCGACGACGCGCTCGTCGAGTACCTGCACGAGCACGGCCTGCGCCGGATCGGGCGACGCCTCAGCAATTCGGGCGCGCTGGAGATCGTCGCCACGGCAGTGCCGGGCATGAAGGACATCCTCGTCCTCGGGAAAGTGAAGCAGCTCGAGCGTGCCGGCGTCGCCGACCTGATCGTCCTCGACGCGCCGGCGGCCGGTCACGCGGTGCAGTTCCTTCTGTCGGCGCACGGCCTGCTCGACGCGGTCAAGGTCGGACCGGTGAACAAGCAGGCCGCCGACGTCGTGGAGCTGCTCATGGATCCGGCGCGCTGTCAGGTCGTGCTCGTGACGGTCGCCGAGGAGACGCCGGTCAACGAGCTCGTCGACACGGCCTACGCGATCGAAGACCGCGCGGGCGTCGCGCTCGGTCCGATCGTCGTGAACGCTTGTGTTCCGGCCCTCGACGGGCTCGACACCGGGCGGGCAGACGCGAGCGTCACTGCGGTCCGCGACGACGCCGCGCGCGCCGACATCGAGATCACCGATACCGAAACTCTGGCGCTCGCCGCCGCGACCGCCTTCCGCGTCGACCTGCGACGACGACAACAGGAGCAGCGCGCGCGCTTGACGAATCGACTACCGCTGCCGCAGATCGAGCTGCCGTTCCTCTTCACCGCGGACATCGGACCCGACGAAGTCGACGCCCTGGCCGATGCGCTCACCCTCGGGGTCGAGGCGATCGAGCTCGCACCAGGATGACGTTCGCCGACCTCGTAGACAACCGTCACGTGGTCGTGTGCTGCGGCACCGGCGGCGTCGGCAAGACCACGACCGCGGCCACCCTCGCGATCGAAGGCGCGCGCCGCGGGCGTGACGCGGTGGTCGTCACGATTGATCCTGCCAAGCGGTTGGCGAACACGCTCGGGCTCGAGCACCTGTCCAACACTCCGCACGAGATCCCGAGGTCGCTCTGGCGCGACGACGGTGACCGTGCCGTGCGCGGCCGGCTCCATGCGCTCATGCTCGATACGAAGTCGACGTTCGATCATCTGGTCGCGCAGTACTCGTCCGACGACGAGCAGGCCCAACGCATCCTCGGGAACGCGTTCTACCGGAACATCGCCGGCGCGCTCTCGGGTACGCAGGAGTACATGGCGATGGAGAAGCTGTACGAGCTGCACTCCGCCGGGACGTTCGAGCTCATCGTGGTCGATACGCCACCGACGCGCCACGCGCTCGACTTCCTCGACGCGCCGCGGCGGCTCACCCGGCTCCTCGACAACCGCATCTTCCGGTTCCTCATGGTGCCGACGCGCACGACGTTCCGCGTCACCAGCGCGGCGGCACATGCGTTCGTGCGCACGGTCGCCCGAATCGTGGGTCGAGAGGTCATCGACGACGTCCTTGCGTTCTTCCGGGCGTTCGAAGGGATGGAGGCCGGCTTTCGCGACCGCGCCAACCAGGTCATGACATTGCTCGGCGCGCCGGACACGGCGTTCGTGCTCGTGATCACGCCTCGCCGCGACGCGGTCGAGGAAGGTGAATACTTCGCCGACAAGCTCACCGAGCACGGGATGGTCGTCGAGGGCTTGATCGTCAACCGTGTCCACCCGCACTACATCGACGAGTCGCCCGAGGGACTCCGGATGCGCGCGCTCGCGCTCGGAGCGGCCTCGACTGGTGCCCGCGGAGAGGCGGCGGCTCGTCTCGCCGCACGGTACGCGAACCTCGCCGACCTCGAGCAGGTAGCCCAGCGCGAGCGTGAGGCGCTGGCCGGGCTCGAAGACCGCATCGGAGACGCCGCGGTCGCGCACGTGCCCGAGCTCGACCGCGACGTGTACGACTTCGGCGCACTGCGCGCCGTCGGTCGACACCTCGTTCCATGACGTCGCGGAGGTCGGGTCGGGCCAACGGTCCCGCACTAGCGTGACGGACCGATGAGCACGGTCCTGGTGGCAGCTGACGCGCAGTGGATCCGCAACCTCGTGAAGATGTCGTGCCTCGCGCCCGGACAACGAGTCATCGAAGTGACGCGCGGCCAGGATGTCCGTGACGCGGTCCGCGAGTACGAACCCGAGGTCGCGGTGCTCGACATGCAGATCGCCAACATGGGTGGGATTGCAGTGGCGATCGATCTGCGCCTCGAGGCAGCCGCCGGCCGACTGCCCGACGTGTCGATCCTCCTGCTCCTCGACCGAGAGGCGGACCGTTTCCTCGCGAAGCGCGGTGACGCCGACGCCGAGCTGGTGAAACCGATCGACCCGGCCACGTTGCGACGGACCATCGACCCCCTCGTCCGGTCGGCGCAGGAGCTCACCGGCAACGCCCGAAGGAGCGAGCAGTAGACTGCTCGCTCCTTCGGGATGTGGCGCAGTTTGGTTAGCGCGCAGCGTTCGGGACGCTGAGGTCCCGGGTTCAAATCCCGGCATCCCGACCACGTAAGGCCGCGCTAAGGAGCGGCGTCCTCCGACGTTCGCGCCGCCTCCGCGTCCTGCGATGCGCCGACCACACGACCACCGGGCAGCACGTCGGCCTCCGAGCGGTGATATGCAGGGTGGTCACCTGCGGTCTCGACGTTGAAGCCGTAGTCGTAGACCAACGACCCGCCGATCATTGCGCCAACGGAGACCAAGAGTGCCGCGGCCACCGACAACGCGACAACGACAACGCCGCTGTAGCGGTCATCCGGGTACGCGAAGATCCGCAGCGCAAGGTTCACCAGGACGAGCGCCGTCACAGTCAGCATGATGAGTGCGTGCGCGTTCGCCTCTCGGCGCACCTGGGTGCCGGACTCGGACGACCGCAACCAGTCCCAGTATCCGGTCAGCACGGTGAACAGCGAGACCGCGGCGCCGCCGACGAACACGAACGTCGCGGCGCGGTAGAAGTCGCGCGCCCACGTCTCGTCCTGGGCGACGATCGAGATGACGTCGAGCACAGCTGCGATGAGGTAGGCACCGATCGGGACGTCCGTCAGCGGCGGGTGCAGCGGCTTTCCGGCCCACCCTCGGAGGCCCTTGAACTTTCGTCCACGGAACGTGAACGCCGGACGAAATGCCAACCTTCGCATCCGAAACCTCCCCCTCATCCGTCTTTCGTCAGCGCGAAGAATTGCTGGCGCGAGCCAGGATCGTCGCGCAGAAGGCGGTGCAGCGCCACGCCCCGCGGTGCTCGACGCCGCCGAGCGATCCGGCTACGACTCACTCGCGCGGATCAGCGTTCCTGAGCGCAACGAGCACGACGGAGGACACGCAGCCCTCGGGACCGGAACGCCAGCCGTGCATCACCCCGGGGATCACCACGCTGTCGCCGGCATTGAGCTCGACTTCGCCGTCCTCGAGCAACAAGGTCACCTGTCCGCTGAGCACGACGTCGTAGTCGAGCGTGTCGCTCCGGTGGAAGTAGGCCTCGACGTTGGGCGGCCACTTCACGATGAGCCACTTGGTACCAACCTGCTCGACTCCGATGTCGGCCGCAGGCGCTTGCGGGACGAGCATCTCGGGAAGTCGGGGCGGCAGCTCGCTCGTACTCTCGATCGTCTCGACCACGACCTGATCGTCAGCCGGTTCCGACAAGTCCTGTCGTCGGATCACGGTTGAGCGACCGTCAGCGGTCAGCCCCGTCACCACGTGCTGCATCG
Organism: Actinomycetota bacterium; assembly: GCA_046727575.1. Lineage (GTDB taxonomy): Bacteria > Actinomycetota > Acidimicrobiia > IMCC26256 > DASPTH01 > DASPTH01. The sequence continues at coordinate 206 of JBKPCV010000153.1, read as the reverse complement.
TTGCCCCTCGGATCGTCCGACGCGATCGGCGACGGTAACAGCAACCGCGAAAACGACGCCGAGTATCACCGAAACCGCCGATCCGTCGTGCCAGCATCGATGGGTGACCGCCGCCCAACGATCTGGACGCATTCGGTCGGGTCGCGACGAGTTCGTCGACCGTCTCCGACGCGGCGACACGTATGGTGTCCTGCTCGCGCTCCTGC
>JBKPCV010000152.1:0-9609 GCA_046727575.1 Actinomycetota bacterium | reverse complement strand
GGCCGAACACCGCGTGCCGCGTCCCATCGGGCAGCACGAGCTCGCTCATGTTCTCGACGACACCGGCGACCTTCATGTAGGAGCGACGGGCCATGTCGGCAACGCGCGCCGCAACCTTGTTGGCAGCGCGCGCCGGCGTCGTCACGACGAGCATCTCGGCCTGCGGGAGCATACGGGCGAGGCCCATCTGGATGTCTCCGGTGCCCGGCGGCATGTCGATGACCAGATAATCCATGTCACCCCACCGCACGTCGGTGAGGAACTGTTCGAGCGCCTTGGTGAGGATGAGACCGCGCCACATCAGCGCGGTGCCCTCGTCGTCGACCAGGAAGCCCATCGACACGACCTTCAGCTGGCCCGCGTCGCCGCCGTTCGGGTTGGGCACCGAGACCGAGTGCGGCGTGATCTTGCCCTCGGTTCCGCCGAGCCGACCGTCGACACCGAGCATGCGCGGCACGCTGAAGCCCCAGATATCGGCGTCGAGCACCCCGACGGTGAGGCCACGCGCCGCCAGTGCCGTCGCCAGGTTGACCGTGACCGACGACTTCCCCACGCCACCCTTCCCGCTCGCAATCGCGAGCACTCTCGTAGTGGACGAAACCTCGTTCGGTGCCGCCTGCTCGCGCGCGTTCCAGCGGGCGCGCTGCATCGCCGCACGCTTCTGCTCGGCGTTCATCTCGCCGTACTCGACGGCCACCCGTGTGACCCCGGGCAGTCCCCGCACCTTCGATTCGACGTCCTGCTTGATCTGTGTACGCAGGGGACAGCCGGCCGTCGTGAGGGCGACCTTCACGGTGACGGCTCCGTCGCTCGCGACCCGGATGTCGTCGACCATCCCGAGCTCGACGATGTCGGCGTGGAGCTCGGGGTCGATCACGCCCGCGAGCATGCGCCGGACGTCGTCCGGCTCGGGTGGGGGTCCGGCGACCGGCTCGTGGACCGGCGCACCGGGATCATCGGGGTTGGGGGCGTGAATCGGGATGCTCCTCGATTTCTACAGGGTCGACCTTGAAAATATGCCCCGGCGCGGGTACCGTCAAGCGCAATGTCCCGTCAGGCCGATCAACTCGCGGTGCTCAAGGCGCTCGGTGACGAGACGCGCTTCGCGATGTACCGCGAGCTCACGCGTACCACCACCGCGCTGTCGGCCCATGACCTCGCCGATCGACTCGGCCTCCATCCCAACACGGTGCGGCTCCACCTCGAGCGGCTGCGCGAGGCAGGGCTCGTCGACGTGGAACCGGTCCGCCGCGGCACTGTCGGCCGGCCGCAGCACCTCTACTTCCTCGCCGCGGGAGCGCCCGCACTCGGATTCGATCCGCCGGCGCACGCGCTGCTCTCCGGCTTGCTCGCCGCACTCGCCGAGCGCGTCGGCGCGGACGCCGAAGACGCTGCCGACACCGGTCGCGTGTGGGGAGCCGATTCCGGACGGCGCACTCGAGCACGAAGCTGTCTGCGAGCCCTGGAGTCGGAGCTCGCGCGGCTCGGCTTCGAGCCGGCGCTGGAGCCGGCCGACGGCGAGCACGAAGGCAGCACGCGCATCGACTTCCTGCACTGTCCGTTTCGCGAGCTGGCCGAGGCCTATCCCGAGCTCGTGTGCAATCTGCACCGAGGGCTGTGCGAGGGGGTTGTCTCGGCGGCCGGCGAGGGAAGAGTAGAAGAGTTCGCGACGTTGTACGACCCGCACCCTTGTCATGTGGTAGTTGGGGTGGGTTATCCTGAGAACGACCAATAGCGAGGAGTACTTCGTGTCGATGTTCACCGTCCAGGACGCCAGCACCCTCTTCACGCTGACGGACTCCGCGGCCGACAAGGTGAAGAGCCTCATCGAGACCGAAGGCAATCCGGAGCTCGTCCTCCGAGTCGCCGTGCGGCCCGGTGGCTGCTCGGGCCTCAGCTACGAGATGTACTTCGACAGCGATGTCGCAGCTGACGACGTGCAGGCCCAGCACCGTGGTGTCACGGTCGTCATCGACCCCGCAAGCGCGCAACACCTCGGCGGCGCCTCGCTGGACTACAAGGACGGGCTCCAAGGCGCTGGTTTCTCCATTCAGAACCCGAACGCAACGCGGAGTTGCGGCTGCGGCCAATCGTTCTCCTGATCCCGAAGACCTCACCGGTTCGATCGGAGCCGGCCGAGAGGAGCGCCCGATGACACCCAATTGGCCCTCCACTTCGAGCCCTGAAACCTTCACTCCACCCCGATCCGACGAGCCCGCGCCCGGCGTCCCGACCGCGCCCCCGCTCGCGACTTCGATGCCGGACGCGCCGGAGTCCGAGCCCGCCCCAGCCCCCTCGACCCGCAAGCCGGCGACGAAGCGCGCAAGCAAGAAGAAGACCACTGTGCGCAAGCCCGCCAAGAAGCGAGTGACGAAGAAGCGGGTGACCAAGCAGCGCGCGGCGATCAAGAAGCGCGTGGCCAAGGACCGCGCTGCGGTGAAGAAGGGGGTCTCGAAGGGGCGTGCAGCGGTGAAGAAGCGCGTGGCCAAGGACCGCGCTGCGGTGAAGAAGCGGGTCTCGAAGGGGCGTGCAGCCGTGAAGAAGCGCGTGGCCAAGGACCGCGCCGCCGTCAAGAAGCGGGTCGCCAAGGGGCGCGCCGCGGTGAAGAAGCGCACGACCGCGAAGAAGGGTGCAACAAAGAAGCGCACCACCGCCAAGAAGGCGACCGCGTCGAAGCGGTCCGGCGGTACGAAGAAGCGCCGCTCGTAGCGAACCCGGCTAGGGAGCTACCAGCAGGTCGTCGAGCGCCTGCTGCATCTCGTCTCGTCCGAACGCCGTGTCGATGCGGTGCACGATCGTGCCCGCGGGATCGATGGTGAAGAGCCACGGTTCGCTTGGAAGGTGCCACGCCTTCACCGTCGGGGACTCTTGTGTGCCGCGCAGGTTCTTGTAGATGTCGACGTGCACGAACGTGATGCGATCCGCATAGGGTTGGCGAACCGTGAGCAGCTCGTCGAGCACGGGCCCGCAGTACTGCGACGTACAGAGTGCAGGTGTGGCGAAGAGCACCGCGACCGGCTTGCCCGCGCCGACCACTTGAGTGAGCGACACGTCATGCAGCGGGCACTCGGGGACTCTCGTGCAGATCGGCTTCACGCCGAGTGGATCGGCCTTGGTGGGTGACGCCGCGCGCGGCGCGGCCTGCCCCGGCACCGGAGCGACCGCAGCGTTGGGGAGCTGCATCGAGAACTTTGTCGTCCTGCCGCTGAATCTCGCCTGCCCTTTCCAGATCCCTGGCTGCACGAACGTGGCGTTGGTGTGGTAGACGCCACGTCCTTTTGGCAACCCGGCCTGATCGAGCTGGAGCGGTTCGTACGGCGTCCACCCGGTCGCTTCTGGGGCCAGGAACCGCACGTCCACGCGCGGGCCGGCCACGTACTTCACGCCGTCGCTCGTCCCCTGCTGCAGCACCAGACTGAACCTCTGCGGATCCGGCGAGGCGTGCAGGTCGGACGAGAACGGGATCGCCACGACGCGCGTGCGGTTCGACGCCGCCCATGCACGCGTGCTCGTCGCCACCGCGAGCCCGCCGACCGCGGCGAGGCCACCCCCGAGGAAGGAACGGCGCGTCACGGCGGAGGAATCGACCACGACTCCTATCCTGCCTGTTTGTGAGCGGGACTTGGGATCGGCTCGCGTTCACGTGCAACGGCGAACCGATCGAGATCGACGTCGCGCCCGGGGAGTCGCTGCTCACGGTCCTGCGGGAGCGATTGGGGATCGTGTCGGTCAAGGACGGCTGCGCCCCGCAGGGTCAGTGTGGGTGTTGCACCGTCCTGGTGGACGGAGATCCGCGTGTCGCCTGCGTCACCGCGGCGGTACGAGTCGCGGGTCGGTCGGTCACGACGGTCGAAGGTCTCGAGCCCCACGAGCGCGACGCGCTTGCATCCGGCTTTACGGCCGCGGGCGGCTCACAATGCGGGTTCTGCACGCCGGGGATCGTCGTGCGGGCGGCGGCGATCGGCCGGAAGGAGCGGGTCGGCCGTGTCGACCTCGACCGGGCCCTGGCCGCGCACCTGTGCCGGTGCACGGGCTGGCAGACCGTCTACGAGGCGATCGAGCGGCGGCCCCGAGCGTCCCGACGCGGACTCGACGCCGCGGCGCGGCGCGCGGCGCTCGAGGGTGGCGTCGCGCAACGGGTAGGAGAGCGCATCCCGTTGGGCGAAGGGGGCTTCGCGGACGACCGCGCGCCGCGCGACGCGCTGGTTGCGGTCCCCCGACCACCCGGCTCCGATGCGCCGGCGATCGAGGCCGCGGGCTCGAGTTGGGTGGTGGCCGAGTCGCTGCACGAAGCGCGTGGCCTCGCGGCACAGGTTCAGGGCCGGCGAACGACCCTCGAGCTCGGCTGGCCGCTGCCGCTCCCCGTGTCCTGCGCGCCGGGGGTGCGGCTCGCCACCGGGTGGGTCGAGCCGGCCTATCTGGAGACCGATGCGTCCTGGTGCGAGCCCGGCGGAACGCCCGTGTCTGCGCTCGCCAACGGCGGTGCGTTCGGGGGGAAAGAGACGTCGGTGGCTCCGATCACCGCGCGCGAGCTGGCGGATCGGACCGGTCGCACCGTGCGCGTGGTCTTCTCACGTGAGGACGCCGTGCGGCTGGGTCCCAAGCGGCCGCCGATCGCGGCCCGGGCGCGCCTCGACGGACGCACGGTGACGATCGACGGCGACGTCGCCGGCCCGGCGGAGCCATTTCGGGCGTCGCTCGACTGGCCGTACGACATCGCGGAGGTGGGCAAGTGGAACGAGCGGCGCGTCCCCGGACCGCCCACGGCGGGGCACCTGCGCGCCGTCGGCTTTGCCGAGCGCGTCGTGCTCGTCGAAGGTGCGGTCTCGGAGAGCGGGATTGACCGCGCGACTCTGCTGTGCGACGAGCGAGCCGCGCGCGTGCTCCTCGATAGCTGCGCGCGCGCCACGAGCGGCGCACTCGCCGGGGCGCGCGTCGAGCTCGACGACGCGGGCACTGTCACGCGGGTCGTCGTAGGCGTCGCGGCCGGGGATCCCCTCGATGAGGTGGTGCTCCGGTCCTACGCAATTGGTGCTGCGCACATGGGGCTCGGATGGGTCCTCACGGAAGGCATCGCGGTCGATCCCGAGACCGGCGAAGTGCGCGACCTCACGATTCGATCGTTCGGCGTGATCCGAGCGAAGGACACACCACACATCGACGTCGAGATCGTGGACGACGCGCGCGAGCCGCTCTCGCGCGCGTCGGACGCCGTGTTCGCCGCGGTCGCCGCGGCTACCTGGAACGCGGTCAGCGCACACGAAGGAACGCGTCCCGAGCGCTTCCCGGCGCGGGACACCCGTGTGGCGCGACGGTTACGCCGCTGACACCCTCAAACGTGGTCCAACATTGCGCCTGGTCGGTCGACCTGCGTGTGTGCGAGTGCTGGTGTGTCGGCGCGCGTGACCAGGTCGGCGACCGGGATGCCGACCCGTTGGGCGATGGGTTCGAGCTGCGACAGGTCGAAGTCGTAGAGCCGCGCTGCGTTCGCGCCGAGAATCAGCCGCTGCTCGTCCTCGGGGATGCCGCCGAGCGTGGCGCGGACCCACTCGTAGGTGCGTGGCCACGTGCCTTCGACGTGGGGGTAGTCGGAGCCGAACATCATGTTGGCCACCCCGATCTCGTAGCGCATGTCCGTCTCGGCGCGTGACACCGAGGACGCACCCACGTAGCACTGTTGCTTCCAGTACTCGCTCGGCGGCTGCGGCAGGACCTGACGGATGTGCGCGAAGTCCTTCGACTCGTAGAGGTAGTCGAGGTAACTCACTGCGGCCGGAACCCAATCGGACGTGCCTTCGGTGAAGACGAGTTTCAGCTCGGGGTGCCGTTCGAGTGTTCCGTTCCACAGCAGGAACCACAGGACGCGACGCGGCCACATCGGCACCTCGGTGACGTAGAGCATGATCCCGGTGAGGACGTCGATCCCGTCGCCGTAGTCCGGCCCCGGACCGCCGTGCACGTGCACCGGCATGTTGTTGGCCGCGCACGCGGCCCACATCCGGCGGTAGCGCTCGTGGTATAGCGGCGGGGCGTCGTCGCGATCGAACAGGATCGGCACCGACACACCCTTGAGACTGGACGCCGCGGCCGTCTCGATCTCGTCGACAGCGAGATCGACGTCGTCGATCGACAGCTGCGCGATGCCCGCACGGCGCCCCTTCGCGTCCGCACAGAAGTCAGCGAGCCACCGGTTGTACGCGCGCAGCCCGGACGTGCGGAGCTCGCGCGGAAAGGGTTCCATGCCACGACCGGTCACGAAGGGACCGCCGTTCGGGAACACGACCTCGCCGACGACACCGTCGGCTTCGAGCTCCTGGACGCGGCGGTCAGAGTCCCATTGCCCGCTCGTACCGCCCGCCACGTCGCCCGTCTCCTCGTGGCTCTGGTACTCGTCGAGCGTTTCGCGCGAGAAGAGCAGCCCGCCGTCCTCCGATGCCTTGCTGCGCCCGTCCGCGAATTCCTCGCGACGGTCCAACGTCGCGGTGTACGCGTCGTGGTATTTCGACTCCAGGTAGGGGAGGAAGTCGTCGGGCCGACCGACTGCGTGACAGTCCGCCGAGATCACCACGAAACGCTCCATGCGTCCACCCCTCTCGAGCGACGGCTCGTCCGGGGTGAGCATAGAGCGGTCGCATTAGGCTCCGACCATGACCGGCGGGATCATCATCGCGGCGATCATGCTGCTCGTCTTCCCGGTGCTGATCATGTTCGCCGGCGCGATCTGGAGCGTCCTGTTCGGCTGGGTCATGGTCGAAGACGCCGATCGTCGCGGCCCTGCACCCGAAGCGTCCGCCGCGCCCGAATAAGCCGACGCACTCGCCGGAGAACGGGCAGGGTGCGGAGCGGAGGTTGCTCATGGGCGAGTACGTCGCAGTCAACGGCCACCCGACCTGGATCGAACTCGTCGGTGTAGCGAGGCGGCGCATCTCGTGGGCTACAGCGACGGGGGCATCATCGCGTTGCTCGTCGCGCGGTCACGACCAGATTTCGTGCGGTCGCTTGTTCTGATCGGTACCAACTACCACTTCGATGGTGTCGTGCCGGGCGTGTTCGACGACCTCGGTCCCGATTCGGAGCTCGTGGCCTCCTCCTGCCGGAATACGCCGAGCGCTCACCCGATGGCGCCGATCACTTCCCGGTTGTAGTCGCCAGAGAGGCCGCCATGCTCAGGCACGAGCCGACGATGACGACCGGTGATCTCGCGCGCATCCCGATGCCGGCGCTGGTACTGGTCGGCGACGACGACGCCGTTCTGTCTGCGCACACGTGGTCGCTCTATGAGTCGCTCCCGGCCGGTCAGCTCGCGGTGATACCGGCTGCGTCACACATCGTGCCGTACGAGAAGCCGGAACTCGTCGCGCGGCTCGTTGCCGACTTCATGCGCACTCGTGGTGAGGTGTCGACCATGATGCCAGTTCGTCGTGCCTGACCGACACGGCAACGCGTACAGGACCGCCGACAAGTGCGGTGGAGGAGACACGTGTATCGGCTCCCTCGAGGTTGAACTACTCGTCGTCGTCGGTGGCGTCGAGCTGCGCGACGAGTCGCTTGGACGCGACCGCGCGGTACGCGTCCTCACAGAGGTCCGCGATCTCGTCGTAGTCGACGTCGCCGTCGAGCCGTACGCCGAGCCACCCGCGGTGACCCACGTACGGCGGTCGGAAGAAACGCTCCGGGTCGGTGGCGACGAGTGCTTCTTGCACACCCGGCGGCGCCGCGCACCACAAGTGCGGAAACGTGTGGTCGTGGTGACCATCGACCCACGCGTTCACGAACGTCGTCTTGCCGCGCACGAAGAACGTCGGCGCGCCGTGGCTCAGCCGCTCCGTGACCTCCGGAAACGAGAGGCAGATCTCGCGCACCCCCTCGAGCACGTCTGCGCGCTTGCGAGGCATCGACTCAGCTTCGCAGAAACCCGTAGCGTTCGCGGTGACGAGCGAGCGGAGCGAGTGAGGAACTCGCCAGCGGGCGAGCGCCCGCGGCGCAGGTATCCTGCGCCGCAGCGAGCGAGCGAATTATGTGGGACTCCACCTCGGAGTACCGAAGCGGTAACCGACGGAGCGCACGGTTTGGATGAGGCTTGCGTGCCCCTCACCGAGCTTGGCCCGTAAGCGCCGCACGTGCACGTCGACCGTCCGGGCGCCGCCGTAGTACTCGTACCCCCACACCCGCGACAGCAACTGTTCGCGTGTGAACACCTTGCCGGGGTGCGTGGAGAAGAACTTCAGGAGCTCGTACTCCATGTAGGTGAGGTCGAGCGGCCTCGACTCGAGCACGGCCTGATACGTCTCGAGGTTGAGCACGAGGTCCCCGTACTCGACGATCTCGGGCCGCGCACCGCGACCGGTGCGCCAGAACAGATGACGGAGGCGCGCCTCGAGCTCCTTCTGGTGAAAGGGGGAGAGGCAGAAGTCGTCGAAGAGGTCTTCGCGCATCTCGAGGTCGGCGAGCTGCGCTCCGGATACCAGCAGCAGTACCGGTTCCAGCGAGCTGTCGCGCTTGCGGAGCGCCCGACAGATGCCGAACGCGCCCTCGGGGTCGTCTTCGGCGCATACCACCGCCCCGCCCCAGCCGTCTGCCGGCTCCGATTGGGTCGCGATCGACGCGTTGGCGACGGCCTTCCACGGATGACCGGCGAGGTCGAGCGTCTGGGCGAGAAGCGGAGGGGGCGGGTCCGGAAAGACGAGGAGCGGGTCGGCCGCCATCAAAGGGTCCCCAAGTACCGTTCGAGCTCCCACGGCGTGACCTGCAGCTTGTAGTCGCTCCATTCGCGCCGCTTGTTGCGGATGAAGTAGTCGAACACGTGCTCACCCAAGGCTTCCGCCACGAGCTCGGAGTCTTCCATCACCGCGATCGCCTCGGCCAAACTCTGGGGCAGCGACCCGATTCCTTCGGCGAGACGTTCCTCGGGTGTCATCTCGTAGATGTTGTTCGTGGCTTCTGGCGGTAGCTGGTAGTGCTTCTCGATGCCGCGCAGACCGGCGGCGAGCATCACCGAGAACGCCAGGTACGGGTTGGTCGCCGGGTCAGGAGATCGGAATTCGATCCGGGTCGAGCTCTCCTTGCCCTTCTTGGGCACCGGGACCCGCACGAGCGCCGACTCGTTGTTCCGCGCCCACGACACGTGTACCGGCGCTTCGTACCCCTCCACCAGTCGCTTGTAGGAGTTCACGGTCTGGTTCGTGATCGCGGTGATCTCACGCGCGTGAACCAACAGTCCGGCGATGAAGTTCTTGCCAACCTCCGACAAACCGTACTCGTCTCCCGCGTCGTGGAACGCGTTGACGTCTCCCTCGAACAACGACAAGTGCGTGTGCATCCCGGAGCCGAACGCGCCCACGATCGGTTTGGGCATGAACGTGGCGTGCACACCGAGATCCGCCGCGACCTGCTTCACGACGAGTCGGAACGTCATGACGTTGTCGGCCATCGTGAGCGCGTCGGTGTAGCGGAGATCGATCTCGTGCTGGCTCGGCCCCAGCTCGTGGAAGCTGTACTCGACTGGGATGCCCATCGCCTCGAGCGTGAGGATGGTCTGCTTGCGCAGCTCGCTCACCATGTCCATCTGGGTGAGGTCGAAGTACGTGGCCGTGTCGAGCGGCTCCGGGT
>JBKPCV010000151.1:0-13734 GCA_046727575.1 Actinomycetota bacterium | reverse complement strand
GAGCAGTACCGACCGAGGGTCGTCGGTCTTGTAGACACGGTGTCCGAAGCCCATGAGCCGGTCGCCGCGCTCGATCGCGTCGCGGATCCAGGCGTCGGCGCGATCGATGATGCCGATCGCATCGAGCATGTCGAGTGCGCGGCTCGGCGCGCCACCGTGGAGCGGACCGGACAGCGCCCCGATCGCACCGACAACCGCTGCGGCGAGATCCGCACCGGTCGACGTGATGACGCGTGCCGTGAACGTCGACGCGTTGAAGCCGTGATCGACCGTCGAAATGAGGTACTGCTCGACGGCCCGTGCGTGCTCGGCGGAGGGAACCTCCCCTTTCATCATGTAGAGGTAGTTGGCGGCGTAGACGAGATCCGGATCAGGGTCAACGATGTCCCAGCCGTGCTGGAGCCGATAGAGCGCGGTGAGGAGGGTCGGAACGACCGCGCAGACGCGCAGCGCCTGGGCGCGCAACTCGGCGGGTCCCACGTCGAGAGACGGCCGGAAGCCGAGCGATGCTCCCATCAACGACACCGTCGTGCGCAGCAGGTCGAGTGGCGGTGCGTCGTGCGCCGCCCCCGCGATGTCGGGCAGTACGTCCTTGACTGCCGACGGGATCGTTCGCAGTGGCGCGACGTCGGCCCGGAACGCGGCGGCTTGTTCCGGTGTCGGCAGCTCGCCCTCGAAGAGCAAGTACCAGACGTCCTCGAGCGACCGCTTCTCTGCAAGTTCGACCGCGTTGTACTGGCGGTAGTGGTAGAAGCCTTCGAGACCGCGCACGTCGCCGATGGAAGTCTCCGCGACGACGACTCCTTCGAGACCCCGTGGTACGTCGTGCGCGAGGGTGCCAGCCGGCTGGATCTGCGCGACGCGCATGAGGTCCCGCATCGACACCAGACCGACGAGCCGGTCGGCGTCGACCACGGGAATGTGCCGGTAGCCGTGTTCCGCGAGGCTGGCGAACGCGGCAGCGGCGTCCACCTCGGGCGCCACGCAATCCGGATCCGCGGTCATCCACTGGGCGATCGTGTCGTGGGCGGGATCGGCGCCCGCTGACGCCAGGCGCACGAGGTCGCGCTCGGTGAGGATGCCGACCGCGCGTTCGCCTTCGACGACGACGACCGAACCCACTCGCTCCTCGCGCATCCGGCGCGCGGCGTCGGCTACGGATTCGGACGGCTCCGCAGTGACGACCGGTGTGCTCATGATCTCGGCGACCCGCATGCGGTCAGGTTACGTGGGTTGACAGAACCCGAACGGCATGCGATCATTTGAACAATGTCAGGTAACCCGACCGGCGACAGGGAAGTCGAACAGCCGTCGATACGACGCGACCGCCGGGCGGAGCGACGGGAGGCGACGGTCGCTGAGATCGTCGACGCGGCGTGGGACCTGGTGCACGAGCGGGGCCTGAGCGAGCTGTCGCTGCGCGACCTCGGTGAGCGCGTCGGCATGCGGGCGCAATCGCTCTACTCGTACTTCGACTCGAAGCATGCGATTTACGACGCAATGTTCGAGGTCGCGAACGAGGCGTTGCTCGAGCGGATGCAAGCCCTCAGCACCACTGACGGGAGCGCGGAAGATCGTTTTCGACGCGCCGCGCACGAGTTCGTCGACTTTGCGTTGGAGGACGCCGAACGGTCGCAACTGCTGTTCCTGCGCACGATTCCGGGCTTCGAGCCGTCAACGCGCGCGTATGCGCCTGCAGTAGCCGTGCTCGAGATCGCGCGGAACGCTCTGGCTGATCTAGGCATCACCCAACCTGAGCTCCTCGACATCTGGACGGCGACAAGTGGAGGCCTGGTCAATCAGCAACTGGCGAACGAGCCGGGCGGGAATCGATGGCGGAAGCTCGTCGATGACATCGTGACCATGTATCTGCATTTCGCGCGCGATCGATCACTAACGATGTCGCGCAAGCAGTCGCCGAAGCGCTCCAACACGCACACGAAGAAGGCGGTGCGTCGATGAACAATGCCGTTGCAGCCTCCGCCATCCCGCCGATCGAGCGCGACGAAGCGATGTCGCTCTCCGAGGTCGAATACGCGCGGTTCATCGAACTGCTGCGCGTGCTCTCGCCCGAAGAGTGGTCGATGCCGACCGACTGCCCGCTGTGGGACGTACGCGCGATGGCGTCGCACGTGCTCGCGGAGGCGGAGGCGCACGCGTCGGTTCGCGAGTTCATGCATCAGTACTGGGGCGCGAAGAGGACCGGACCCAACTTCGTCGACGGATTGACCGCAACCCAGGTGCGCGACCGCGCCGGAGTGTCGCCTACCGACATCATCGTTCGGTTCGAGCGCGCCGCGCCGGCATCAGTACGCGCCCGACGTCGCATGCCTCAGATCATCCGATCACGAACGATGCTTGTCGACATGACAGTCATGGAGCGCTGGCCGCTCTCGTACCTCTTCGACATCATCTTCACGCGCGACCCGTGGATGCACCGCGTCGACATCACGCGCGCCACGGGACGCGAGATGGTGCTCACGCACGAGCATGATGGCCGGATCGTCGCCGATGTCGTCGCAGAGTGGTCCCGCCGTCATGGCAAGCCGTTCCGGCTGACGCTCGGCGGTCCGGCCGGCGGGACGTTTACCGAGGGGCTCGACGGCGAAGAGCTGGAGCTCGACGCCGTCGAGTTCTGCCGCGTCCTGGCCGGGCGTGCGCCCGAGGCACAAGCCGGTCTACTCACTCAGGTGGTGCCGTTCTGATGGAGACAACGACAGTCCAAGGAGCGAAGTCATGATCAGTACCTATCGGCCAGCGTCCGACATCGACGTGTTGACGACACCGTTCCCGATTCCGGGCTTCGGATTGGTTCCGATCAACGCCTTTGTCCTCCACGGTCCCGAGCCCGTCCTGGTGGACACGAACGCGGGTGTGGAGAGCGACGCGTTCATGAGCGCGCTGCGTTCGGTCATCGACCCGTCCGAGCTGAAATGGCTCTGGCTGACGCATACCGACTTCGACCACATCGGGAGCCTGCACCCGCTTCTGACAGAGAACTCGGATCTCCGGGTGATCACCACCTTCCTCGGCGCGGGGATCATGACCCTCACTGCGCCATTGCCCATGGAGCGACTGCACCTCGTGAACCCCGGTCAGCAGATCACCGTGGGCGACCGCACGCTCACGGCGTTCAAGCCGCCGACGTTCGACAATCCCGTCACCACAGGCTTTCGCGACGACAAGTCCGGCGCGGTGTTCAGCGCCGACTGCTTCGGTGCGCTGCTCTCTGCTGTGCCCGAAAGCGCCGCAGACCTGTCCGACGACGAGCTACGGCAAGGGCAGGTCTTCTGGGCGACTGTGGACTCGCCGTGGCTCCACAAGACCGACGGCTCGCTGCTCGCCAAGGAGCTGGACGCGATACGTGAGATGAACCCGTCCATGATCCTGAGCAGTCACCTGCCCGCCGCTCCCGGCGACATGCTCGAACCGTTGTTGGCCTCGATTGCGGCAGCGCCCGCCGCCCAGCCGTTCGTCGGACCCGACCAGGCCGCGCTCGAGCAGATGTTGGCGGAGATGACTGCGGGAGGCCCTCAGTAGCGACACCGACGCGTACGAGGCGCCGCACCTTGCTGCGATGGGCGCCGCCGTGTGAGCGTGGGCGTGTGGGAGACCCCTACGTCGAGCTGAGCAACCTCCTGGGGCCCGGCATCGAGCGGTGCCGGGCCCAGCAGGTTCCGTACGTGCTCGCGATCACCGGTAGCGTCGCGGTGGGGAAGAGCACGACGGCGCGACTCGTGCGCGAGGCGCTCGTGACGAGGTTCGACGGGCTGCGCGCCGAGGTGGTGTCGACCGACGGGTTCCTCTATCCGAACAAGGTGATCGACGCCCGCGGGCTCTCGGTGCGCAAGGGGTTTCCCGAGACGTACGACCGCGACGCGCTGCTCGCGGTCCTCGCCGCGCTGAAGGCCGGCGCGCGGGATGTGCGGGTTCCGCTCTACTCCCACGAGGCCTACGACGTCCTCGACGAGTACCAGGCGCTCGAGCGCGACGACGTGGTCGTCCTCGAGGGCCTCCACCTCATCGACCTGTCCGATGCGATCGACTTCACGGTCTACGTCGACGCCGACGAGGCCGACATCGAGCGATGGTTCGTGCAACGTTTCCTCGAACTGCGTGAGAGCAACTCGTTCTACCGTCAGTTCGCGGGTCTCCCGGACGACGAGACGATCGCATTCGCACGCCAAGTGTGGGCGTCGATCAACGGTGTCAACCTCCATGAGCACATCCTTCCGGCGCGACCGTTCGCGAACGCGGTATTCGAGAAGGCACCGGACCACTCGGTGAAGCGTCTGATCGTCAACCGTGAGAGCATGACGCGATGAAGGATCAAGAGGCCGTGGACGTGCTCGAAGAGGTCTGGGCCTCGATCGCGACGTTCAGCGACGGCTTGCGAGAAGACGAGTGGAAGCGACCGACCGAGCTTCCCGGCTGGACCGTACAGGACAACCTCGTGCACCTGTCTGCGATCGAGTCGATGAGCTTGGGGCGCCCGTGGCGCGGGCACGAGGCGTCGGACCTCTCGCACGTGAAGAACGAGGTCGGAAAGTCGAACGAACACGCCGTCGACTCGCGCCGCAGCTGGTCGGGAGCGGACGCGCTCGCAGAGTTCCGTGCGCTGACACGTGAACGGATCGAGGGTCTGCGCAGCCTCGATGACGCTGGGTTCGGCGCGGATTCCTGGACCCCGGTGGGCCCCGGCACCGTGCGTGACCTGGTGCCGTTCCGGATCTTCGACTCGTGGGTCCACGGCCAGGACATGCGCCGGGCGGTCGGCCGCGAAGGCGACCTCGACTCCCGTGCGGCACAGCTCACCCAGGGGATGATCGTCGACGCGATGCCGTTCGTCGTCGGGAAGAAAGTCGCGCCCCCGGAGCGTTCTACCGTCGTGTTCTCCATCGCCGAGCCGCTGCCCCGCCAGGTCGGCATCGTGATCGTCAACGCCCGCGCCGCCCGGGTCGACGAGATCCCTGCCGAGCCGACGGTGCGACTTGCGATGGACAGCATCACGTTCGAGCGGCTCGCCTGTGGTCGTGTCGCACCGCAGGCAGCGCTCGATACGCGCGACGTGCGCGTCGCGGGAGATACGGATCTCGGCCGGCGCGTGGTCGCCGAGATGAACTACATGTTCTAGAGCACGGAAGGATCTTCATGGCGCTGGTGACCAACGTGATCGAGGGAAGCGACGCCGAACGCGTGCTCCTGCTCATGCACGGCTATGGCGCGGACGAGCGCGATCTCGGTGGTCTGCTCCCCTACCTCGACCCCGAAGGGAAGTTCCTCACCGTGCTGCCGCGCGGGCCGATCGCCGCACCGCCCGGCTTCTCGTGGTTCGACGTGATGACCCAGGACCCCGCGGATGCGCAGTCGGGATTCGAGGCTGCGGTGACCGTGGTAGACGAGCTGCTCGACCAAGTGTGTGCAGAACACGACATGATGCGCGAGGAGTCAGTCGTCGCGGGCTTCTCGCAGGGTGCCGGCCTTGCCTTCGCGCTCGGCTATCGCCGGAGTGACAAGCCGCGTCCGGCGGGTGTGCTCGCGATGAGCCCGTTCGCCCGGCGCGAGCTGGTCGACGTCGACTGGGAAGCTGCCAAGAACGTCCCGATCCTCCTCCAGCACGGCACCGACGATCCGATGGTCAACGTCGAGAACAGCCGCGAGCTGGCGAAGATGCTGTTCGAGCACGGCGTCCCGGTCACGTACGGCGAGTACCCGATGGGGCACGAAGTCGCACTCGAGAGCGTGCAGCAGGCGCGCGGGTGGCTCGACGCCATCCGTGCCGGCGAGCAGCCGTCGGAGCCGCTTCCGGAGCCCCCGCCGGAGAGCCCGGTGAAGCCGGTCACCACGGCGCAGTTCGACACCGAGGTGCTCGCGTCCGACCTCCCCGTGATCGTCGACTTCTGGGCGCCTTGGTGCGGCCCGTGCCGGCAGGTCGGGCCCGTGGTCGAGCAGATCGCGCTGATGCGCAAGGGGTCGTACAAGGTGGTGAAGGTCAACATCGACGACGAGCCGACGCTGGCCCAGCGTTACGACGTGCAGAGCATCCCGCTCATCGGGTTGTTCCGCAACGGCCGCCTCGAGCGGGCATCGCTCGGCGCGAAGCCGCGTCCCCAGCTCGAAGCCGACCTTGGAATGCTGGTCATTCCCTAGATAATTCGTCGCTCGCTGACGCGCGGGATACCCGCCTCGCGACGCTCGTTCCTGCACCATGGGTCACTCGCTGCTCGGCGGGATACCCGCCTCGCGACGCTCGTTCCCGCACCATGGGTCACTCGCTGCTCGGCGGGATACCCGCCTCGCGACGCTCGTTCCCGGCGAGTTCCTCCGCTCGCCTCCGGCTCGCTCCGTCGCCGCGTGCGCCGGACCGGTCAGTCGGTTTGGATGGTCATCGTTCCGGGCGCGCCTTCGTGCGTCGTGCCGATGACGGCCGCAGCGGGAGTGTTGCGGGCGCGGAGACGGTCGACCAGGTCGGCGGTCGCCTCGCGCGCGACCGCGATGAGCAACCCACCGGAGGTCTGCGCGTCGGCAAGCAAGAGTTGCTCGGCTTCGGGCAGGCCGTTCCAGTCGATCGTTTCGCTGACGAACGTGTGGTTGCGCTGCGTGCCACCGGCGACCATCCCCGCGTCGAGCAGCTCGCGCACTCCGTCGATCACCGGTACCGCGCGCGCGTACACATCGGCGGCCAGCTCCGACGCCGCGAGCATCTCCCGGAGGTGGCCGAGCAGCCCGAAGCCGGTGACGTCGGTGGCAGCGTGCACTGCGTCTCCGAGGTCGAGCGCAGCGTCGCGCGCGCCGGCGTTGAGCGTGGTCATGAGCCGGATGGCTTCGTCGACGAGCGCCGACGGCGCCGCATCACGCTTGACCGCGGTGGAGATCACGCCGAGCCCGATCGGCTTCGTCAGGATGAGCGCGTCTCCGGCGCACGCGTCGCGGTTCGTCAGCACCCGAGCGGGATCGACCGTGCCGACGACCGCGAGGCCGAATTTCGGCTCGGGATCGTCGATTGAGTGCCCGCCGCCCACGACCGCGCCGGCCGATCGAACGACGTCGGTTCCCCCTTCGATGACCCGTGCGAGCAGGTCCAGCGGCAGACCTTCTCGTGGCCATGCCACGAGGTTGAGCGCGACGAGCGGCGCGCCGCCCATCGCATACACATCCGACAGCGCGTTCGTGGCCGCGATGCGCCCCCAGTCGTACGGATCGTCGACGATCGGTGTGAAGAAATCTGTCGTGACGACGAGCGCGAGGTCGTCCCGCACGCGGTAGACGGCGGCGTCGTCGGCGGTGTCGAGCCCGACGAGCAGGTTGGGATCTTCGGGCCGGTCCAGCCCGCGCACCAACCCCAGAACTGTTCGGAGGTCAGTCGGCGAGAGCTTGCACGCGCACCCGGCGCCATGAGAGAACTCGGTCAACCGGATGCTGCGCTGCGTCACTCGCCTGCCATATTGGCGCGAGTCCGCCGCCCGAAACCAGCGATCAGCCGGGCCGGGCGGCGCCCCACGGCGTGCCGTAGAGCGGCGCGATCTGCACGACGGTGCCCGTATGGGGTGCATGGATCATCATGCCGCCGCCGATGTAGAGGCCGACGTGGCCGTCCCACACGATCAGGTCGCCCGGCTGTGCCTGGCTCAACGGCACGTGCGGGAACATGTTGTACTGCTCGGTCGACCCGTGGGGCATGCCCACGCCGGCCTGTCCCCACGCCATCATCGTGAGCCCGGAGCAGTCGAAGCAGCCAGGCCCGACGCCCGCGTAGCAGTAGGGCTTCCCGAGCTGTGCGTACGCGTAGGCGATCGCGGTCGCCGCGCCGCCGCTGGGGGCGGGCGCGGGGGCGTTCACCACCGGCGCGGGCGCCGGAGCTTGTGCGCGCGCGGGCGCCGGCGCTGGACGGGGAGCGGGGGCCGGAGCTTGCGTCGTGGATGTGCTCGTGCCGACGCTCGCGCTCGTGACCACGGGCGCTGCGGGAACGCGCGCGCGAGCTGCAGCAGCCTCGCGCTCAGCGCGCTCCTGTTCCTGCTGCGCGACGAGCTGCGCGATCTCGCCCTTCACTTGCGACAGCAGCGAACGTTGCTTCGCGTCTCCCGTAGCCAGGTCGTCCTTCGCGGATTTGATCTCGCTCTTCTTTGCCTGCGCCGTCCCGCGGGCTTGTTCGGCGTCGGCCTTACGCGCCGCGAGATCTTCTTTCGCGACCGCGAGCTCCGTCACGAGCTGCTTCTCTCGTTGCGCGGCGAGCGATGTGTACTGCCGTCGCGTGTTCAACTCATTCGCGTCCTGAGCGTCGAGATTGGCGACACCGCCGGTTTCCCCGGACTGGCGATACAGCGTGGCCGCCCGTCGCGCGAGCTCCGAGCGCAACTGCTTCGTCTTCGACGTCGCGGCTGCCACTTGCGCGTCCGCCGTCGCGATCTTGGCGGTGGCGTCATCGAGCGCGAGCTGCGCGCTGTTGATCTGCTCGTTGAGCGCGTCCATCCGGCGCCCGTTGTCGTTGATCTGCTGCGAGAGCTGCGCCGCTTCCGCCTGTTTGTCGTCGATCGGCGAGGCGACGGCAGGTTGCGGTGCGAGCACCGATGCGGCGATTCCTATGAGGATGACCAACGGTGTCAGTCGCAGCGCCCGGTTCATCACGTGGGAAACCCCCGTTCTGCCCTGGTGTTCGTCTGACAACGACAAAGCCGTACGCCATCAACATGACGTACGGCTGGACCGCGGGACCCTAGCGTAGAGACGTGGGGGAGTCCACCTCGGGATGCTGACGAGCGAGCGTCAGACGGACCAGCCGGGCGTGGGTGCAGGGTCGCCGGGGCGGCGGATCTCGGGATATGTCCAGGCCAGGGCCTTCGCCGCCTTCCGCACGACCCGCTGCCACTCGTCGGGATCCCACCCCTCGGCGACCGCCACGATCGAGTCGTCCTGTCGCAGGTGGACGATCGCGGGCAGATGGGTGAGTCCGAGGCTCTTCACGAACACCAGGTCGGGGTCGACGAAGGTCAGATACTTCTGCTCGGCATCACCGAGCACGCTGCGTGCGACGAACTCGTTCCCGGTCACGCAGAACGCGGTGTGACAGTCGGCGTCGCCGAACACCGTGAAGATCCGCTCCGCGATCGGGACGAACGTCGCCGCTTCGGGGCGCGGCGGAAGAATCACCAGCGTGAGGTGGAACATCGTCGTCCAGTCGTCGAGCGTGCGCGTCACACCCTTCGTCGTGCTGAGCTTCAGACCTGGATCCGGATCGTTCGCCAAGATGCCTCCGCGGAGCGGGCAAGAACATAACGCGTAGCCTGCGCGATGCGGCGCACGGAGCGTGAGCGGAGTGCGCTCGCCAGCGAACGAACGTCCGCGAGCCGGGACCCCGGCTCGCAGGGAGTGAGCGAATGGTATGAGCGAGATTGTCAGGTTCCCGAGCAACGGTGCCGAAGGCCAGGGATACCTCGCGGTTCCGGACTCGGGCTCCGGGCCCGGTGTGGTCGTGCTCCAGGAGTGGTGGGGTGTCAACGACCAGATCAAGGAAGTGTGCGACCGCTTCGCTTCGGAAGGCTTCGTCGCGCTCGCGCCGGACATCTATCGGGGTGAAATCACGACCGAGCCCGACGAAGCGGGCCGGCTCATGATGGCGCTCAACATCGAGCAGGCCGCCAAGGACATGGTCGGCGCGGTCGACTTCCTGCGCTCGCACCCGGCGGTCACGAGCACAGGCGTCGGTGTCGTCGGGTTCTGTATGGGTGGCGGGCTCGCGCTCTGGCTCGCGACTCTGCGCCCGGCGGACGTCGTTGCGGTCGCGCCGTACTACGGCATCATCCCGTGGGAGGGCGCACAGCCCGACTACCCACGCCTGGAGGCCGCTGTCCAGGGCCACTACGCGGAGAACGACGACTTCGCCGGTCCTGCGGCGGTCGCGGCGCTGGAGGACCAGCTCTCGGCGGCGGGAAAGCGCTACGAGTTCTTCCTCTATCCGGGCACGGAGCACGCGTTCACGAACCACCACCGGCCGGAGGTGTTCGACGTGGAGCAGTCCGAAAAGGCATGGGAGCGGACGCTCGCGTTCCTCCGCGCGCAGGTGCGCTGACCACGCGGCGCCGGCTTACGCGAAGCCCATCGCCCGCAGCATCGACGCCGGGATGTTGTCCTCGCCGCGCGCGAGAAGCGCGGCGCGCTCCACATTGATGGCGTCGCGCTCCCGCTCGAGCCACGCATCCCACGGACCCGGCGGAATCGCGCGTACGTCACCGTCGGCGTCGACACACGCGCGCAGGTAGGCCTGCAATTCGCGGACCTCCAGTTCGCCCCCCACCGGTCCGTGCCCGGGAACGATCACACCGGCGATCTCGGCGACCGCGTCGAGCATGTCCGCCCAGACCGCGGGGTTTCCCTGGAACGCGAGCGGCGTGACGCCGAAGAAGCAGATGTCGCCGGCGAAGCAGAGGTCGCTGTCGGCGACGAGCACGATGATGTCGCCTTCGGTGTGGCCCTCGGCAGGGAGCACTTCGATCCGCGGGGTGAGCGGTGCAGGCCCGGTGACGAGGTGCGTGACGGGACGGGTACCGAGCTCCTCGAGGTCGTCGAACTCCGCTTCGAACGCGGGCATGAACGCCTTGTAGCCGTCGATGGGCATTGCCTGGTCGAGCACGTCGCTCGTCTGTTGCGATCCGTAGACCGCGGCGCGTTCGAAGACCTTGGTGCCGCCGCAGTGGTCGATGTGCGCGTGCGTGAGGACCGCCCGGCGCACGGGCATGCCGAGCTGCGCGACGGCGGCGGCGAACGGCTCCCACTGCGAGCGCACCATGAGCGTGTCGATCACGGTGATGCCGTCGTCTTCCACGACGACACCCGCGTTGGCGACACCGGACTCGCCTCCAGGTTGGAGCCATGCATACACGCCGTCACCGAGCTCGGTGAGGGAAAGAGTCGAAGTCATGCGTCCGAGGCTACGCCCCGTTCCACGTCGGCGGAGCCTCCCGTCTACCCTCGCTGCCATGTCTGAGCGGTCCCGTGACCTGCCTCGTCGCACCTGCCTCGCAGTGCCGGGCTCGAGCGAGAAGATGCTGGGCAAGGCGCCGGGGGTCGGTGCCGACATGGTGTTCCTGGATCTCGAGGACTCGGTCGCGCCGCTCGAGAAGGACGCGGCCCGCGACAACGTCGTGAAGGCGATCAACGAGCTCGACTGGGGCGAGACGGTCCTCTGCGTCCGCGTGAACGCGTGGGACACGAAGTGGACCTACCGCGACGTGGTCCACGTAGTCGAGAACGCCTCCGAGCGTCTCGACGAGCTGATGCTGCCGAAGACGCAGTCGGCGAGTGAGGTCGTCGCGCTCGACCTCCTGTTGACCCAGATCGAGCAGGGCACCGGGCGCCGATCTCGCATCGGCATCGAGGCGCAGATCGAGACGGCGCGCGGGCTGATCAACGTCGAGGAGATCTGCTCCGCCTCTGCGCGCATGGAGACGATCGTGTTCGGCCCGGCCGACTTCGCCGCGTCCACCGAGATGCCGGTGCTCACAGGAGGCGTGCAGATTCCGGAGTATCCGGGCGACCACTTCCACTACGTGTTCGCAAAGATTCTCATGGCCGGGCGCGCGAACGGCCTCCAGGTGATCGACGGCCCGTTCCTCAAGATCCGGGAGCTCGACGCGCTCCGCGACTACGCGAACCGGACGCGCATTCTCGGTTACGACGGCAAGTGGGCGCTGCACCCTGATCAGGTGCCCGTGATCAACGAGGTGTTCACGCCGACCCAGGAGCAATTCGACCACGCGTTCGACATCCTCGACGCGTACGAACACGCCACGGAGGAGGAGCGGCGCGGCGCGGTGATGTTCGGTGACGAGATGATCGACGAAGCGAGCCGAAAGATGGCCCTGAAGTTCGTGACGCGCGGCCAACGCGCCGGCATGACCCGCACCTGACGCGCCGCTTCTCGTTTTGGCGTCAGAGACCGTCGCTATGCGACAGCTCCTGACGCCATAACGGTTGGGGGGCGGCTAACCGAGTGCCTGCTCCGCGAGTCGACGCGCAATGACGCGCAGGCAGAGCGTCTCGTCGGCGCCTTCGAAGATCGACAGCACGCGCGAGTCGACGAAGTAGCGGGAGACGGGGAACTCCTCGGCATAGCCCATGCCGCCGTGGAGCTGCATCGCTTCGCGGGTGACCCATTCGGCGGCTCGGCACACGTACGCCTTCACCATCGACGCCGCGAGTGCGCCCTCGCCGCGTCCGGCACGCGCCGCGACGTCGTAGGAGAACTGCCGGCCCGCTTGGATGAGCGCGGCCATGCGGGCCAGCTTTGCCTTGCTCAGCTGGTACGCGAACACCGGCTGCGCGAACACGATGCGCTGTTGTGCGTACGCGAGTGCGGCGTCGAAGGCCGCCTGCATCAAGCCGACGGCCCGGGCCGCGGTCTGGAGCCGTCCGTTCTCGAAACCTTCCATCTGGAGGTAGAACCCGCGGCCGAGCCCGGACTGCTCACCAACGAGGTTCTCGGCCGGGACGAACCAGTCGGCGAACGACACCTCGAACGAGTGCATGCCGCGGTACCCGATGGTGTCGATCGCCCGGCCCTCGACCTTGCCGCCGTCGGGCTGTTCGAGGACGAACGAGTGACCGGTGACGGGCTGCTTCTCGACGACGAACAGCGACAGTCCGCGATGCGACGCCATACGGTCGGGATCGGTTCGCGCGAGCAGCATCAAGAGGTCGGCGCGTCCCGCGAACGTCGCCCACGTCTTCATGCCGTTCACGCGGAAGCCGCCATCGACGGCCGAAGCGGTCGTCATGATGCCCGCGACGTCGGAGCCGAAATCAGGCTCGGTGACGGTCACACCGACCATGAGCTTGCCCGACGCGATGCGCGGGAGCCACCGCTGCTTCTGCTCCTCGGTGCCGCCCGCGACCAGCGCACGGGTGAGGATCTCCGGCCGGGTGATGAGCGAGCCGCCCACACCGAGTGACCCCCACGACAGCTCTTCGGTGGCGACGACCATGCCCAGGTAGTCGGACTCGCCGCCGGTGGCGAACCCGCCGTACTCCTCGGGCACCGAGAGCCCGAAGCCGCCCAGCTCGGCCAGACCCGAAATGACCTCCTCGGGGACGTCGGCGTTGGTGCGGTGGACGTGCTCGGCGACCGGGCGGATCTTGTCCTCCGCGAAACGGTGGAAGGTCGCTGCTGCCAGCTCGAACTCGTCCGGCAGGTGCCGGGGCCCGGTGCCCGATGCCGGCAAGGTCGCCGCGACCTCCTCCAAGAACCGGGAGGACCGGTGCGACTCGACGAACGGTAGGGCGGGCGCGAGCTCGTCCGGGTCGACGCCCCACTCTCCGTCGCGGCCGAGCAGGCGCGCGCCGAGGTCGGCGATCGCGTCCGCGATGTAGGCACGCGCGAGCATCGACTCGAGCTCGCCGTGTTCGGCGTACGCGAGCATCACGCGGCACCCTTCGACCGCGCTCGCCGCGTGGGCGAGGTCGTACGCGACGACCTGATGCCGGTCGAGCTTCCCGACCGAGAGCCGACCGTCGTCGGCCGATGCCTCCGCCAGCGTCACCGTCGCCATCTCGACGACCTCTGCGGCGCGCTCGACCGCCGCCGCGGCCGCGGTCAGCTGGTCGGACACGGCGCGCAGCCTACCGACGCGCCGCGCGCCACCTCGCCTCGACTCTCGAGACGCTCAGGTGGTGCTCGTCGGCGGTGACGCAGTCGTCGGTGGTGACGGAGGCGGTGGTGGCGGTGGTGGCGGTGGTGCTGGT
>JBKPCV010000150.1:0-8687 GCA_046727575.1 Actinomycetota bacterium | reverse complement strand
GTGAGCAGGTGCGGGTCGTCGCCGGTCCCTTCGCCGATTTCAACGGCGCCATCTCCGACATCGACGTCGGCCGGTCGAAGCTCACGGTGCTCGTGAACATCTTCGGTCGCGAGACCCCCGTCGAGCTCGAGCTCGGCCAAGACGCCAAGCTGTACCCCGTAGCGGGAGCGGGAGCGGAGTGACGACGGAGGTCGTGCACGCGCGGCAGCCGAAGACGAGCTGCCTGCACGGGTGGCGGAGCCGAGCGGAGCGAGGCGGACCACGCGGAGCGAGCGGAGCGGATGGAGTGAGCGGAGCGAACGGAAGTAGCGGAGCGGGAGCGGAGTGACGACGAGAGTCCGGCAGGCGCGGCAGCCGGAGACGAGCTGCCTGCACGGGTGGCGGAGCCGAGCGGAGCGAGGCGGAGCACGCGGAGCGAGCGGAGCGGATGGAGTGAGCGGAGCGAACGGAAGTAGCGGAGTGGGAGCGGAGCAGTAGAGATGGCAAAGAAACGGCTTGCGGCCGTCGTGAAGATCCAGATCCAGGCCGGGCAGGCGACGCCGGCGCCGCCGGTCGGCACCGCGCTCGGCCCGCACGGCATCAACATCATGGATTTCTGCAGGGCCTACAACGCGGCTACCGAGAGCCAGCGCGGCCTCGTCATCCCCGCCGAGATCTCGATCTTCGAAGACCGGACGTTCACGTTCGTCACGAAGACGCCGCCGACACCGTTCCTCCTGCGTCAGGCCGCAGGGATCGAGAAGGGCGCGCAGAATCCGCGCACCGAGAAGGTCGGGCGCGTGACGAGCGAACAGGTGCGCCAGATCGCCGAGACCAAGATGCCCGACCTCAACGCCATCGACCTCGACGGCGCAGTGGCGCAGATCGCGGGCACCGCGCGATCCATGGGGATCGAAATCGCCGACTAGCGACGCGCGCGGCGACCGAAGCGACGGAGGAGCGCACGGAGCTCGCCGGAGCACGAGCGTCCCAGAGCGCGGCGGCAGGTAACCTGCCGCCGAGCGAGCGCGACAAGGAGTGATGGAGCGGAGCAATGAAGGCGGAGCAATGAAGCGAGGCAAGAAGTACGTCGACGCGATGCGCCGCTTCGACCGCGAACGGTTGTACCCGCCGTCGGAGGCGCTCGATCTCGTGAAGTCTCTGGCCACCCACAACTTCGACGAGACCGTCGAAGCTGCGTTCCGGCTCGGCGTCGACCCGCGCAAGGCAGACCAGATGATCCGAGGGACGGTGTCGCTGCCCAGAGGCACCGGCAAGGACGTCAGGGTCGCGGTCTTCGCCGAGGGCGACAAGGCGCGCGAGGCCGAGCAGTCGGGTGCTCACGTGGTGGGGTCCGATGATCTGGTGTCGCGCATCCAGGGAGGTTTGCTCGACTTCGACGTGGCGATCGCCACGCCCGACATGATGCCGAAAGTCGGCAAGCTCGGCCGGACGCTCGGTCCTCGGAACCTCATGCCCAACCCGAAGGCGGGCACGGTGACGAACGACGTCGGGAAGACGGTGTCGGAGTTCAAGGCCGGGAAGGTCGAGTACCGCACCGACCGGTACGGGAACGTGCACCTACCGATCGGCAAGGCGAGCTTCGAGGCAGCCGATCTGCTGACGAACTACCAGGCCGTTCTCGACGAAGTGCTCCGCGCCAAGCCGGCAGCGGCGAAGGGCCGCTACCTGAAAGGCGTGGCATTGTCGTCGAGCATGGGCCCGGGCGTGCGGGTCGACCCCTCGATCGCGCGCGAGGAGCTCGCGCGCTCGCGCTGACGGTCCAAGCGAAGGAGCGGCGCGTCGGAGGCCGCCGAAACGCGAGACGCTAGAGTGATCGCCACAACTGAATCTGCCGCAGACCTCCGGTCTCTTTCGAGGTAATGAGCGCGTGATCACGCGAAGCGGGCTCGCCGGACGAGGCGCCCTGTACCACGGGACGTTTCGCGAGTGTGCGGCGTCCCGTTTTTCGTTGGCCGAGAGAGAGTGTTCAGCATGCCGAGGCCCGAGAAGGTCGCAGTGGTCGAGGAGATCCGCACAAAGTTGGCGGACGCCGACGCGGCCATGCTCACGGAGTACCGCGGGCTGACGGTCCCCGAGTTGGCGCGCCTGCGCGCGTCCCTTCGCGGATCGGGCACCGAGTACAAGGTGTTCAAGAACACGCTGGCGCGGCGCGCGGTCGCCGACGCCGGGCTCGACGACCTCGCGACGATGTTCGAGGGTCCGGTGGCGATCGCGTTCGTGCGGGGCGACGCGGCCGGCGCCGCCAAGGCGCTCCGTGACTTCGGGCGCACCAGCCCCGCGTTGGTGCTGAAGGGCGGCCTCCTCGGGCAGCGGCCGATCTCGCCCGGCGAAATCGAGGCGCTCGCAGAGTTGCCCTCGCGCGAAGCCCTCCTCTCGACCGTCGCGGGTGCGTTCCAGGCGCCGCTGACCAAAGCAGCCGGGCTGTTCCAGGCGTTCACTCGCAACCTCGCCTACGGGGTGAAGGCACTGATCGACCAGCGCGGCGGTGCTCCCGAGACCTCCGCCGAGCAACCGGCGCCGGCGAGCGAGCCGCCCGCGGCCGAGGCCACAACCGAACCCGCTGCCGCCGACGAAGCGCCGCCGGCCGAAGCGCCGTCGGCCGAAGCGGCGACCGACGAGTCAACCCAGTCCGAGTAGGAGCGATCGAAAGCGAGCCGCGTATCCCGGCTCGCCGTGAGCGACCCATCGTGTCAGCACAGGAGATATAGCCATGGCGACCATGACCACCGAACAGCTGCTCGACGTCTTCAAGAACATGACGGTGCTCGAGCTCAACGAGTTTCTCAAGGCGTTCGAGGAGGAGTTCGGCGTGACCGCAGCCGCGCCTGTCGCGGTTGCAGCTGCCGCGCCCGGTTCCGGCGCCGGCGAGGCGGCTCCCGCGGCCGAGGAGCAGGACGAGTTCGACGTGATCCTCACCGCCGCCGGTGACAAGAAGATCCAGGTCATCAAGGAGGTGCGGGCGATCGTCTCGGGACTCGGGCTCAAGGAGGCCAAAGACCTCGTCGACAGCGCACCGAAGCCCGTGCTCGAGAAGGTCAGCAAGGAAGACGCCGAAAAGGCCAAGGCGCAGCTCGAAGAAGCGGGCGCCCAGGTCGAGCTCAAGTAGCCGCGCGCTCTCACTTCAGATCGCCGCGGGCCGCGGGCGTGACGACGCCTAGCGGTCTTCGGCAGCGCCCTGTTTCGGCGGAGCCACTGCATGCCGCGCCTTCGGCGCGGCATGGCTCTTCGAGCCGTGTCTCCGCCGACGGGCGCAACCGCCTCAGACCGAGACGTCGTCCCGCCCGCTCGACGTGTCGTCTTCGGATGCCGTCGAGTGCGGATACCGGAGACGTCGCCGAAAGCCCGCGGCGCGCCTGGATTCGATTCGAGCCTGCGATGCGAGCGGAGTCTTCGGTGTCGCAAATCCGCTGGGCGCTGTCCTGGTGTACGGCTGCGGGGTGACCGGACTCGACGCCGACGATTGCATGGAGCGACTGCGCGAGTTCTTGGGCGCGCATCCGATGCCGCCGATCGCTGAGATCGTCTGGGGCGTCGACGTCTCGACGCTCGACCCGAAGCTGCCTAGGCAACCCGGCGCGTATCGATGTCTGGCTCCCACCCGAGAACCTCTGACGAACGACAGCGTCAAGCGGGTGGGACGGCGCCTCCGTTCGAGGCGGTTGCGGGCGTCGGTCGAGACCCGCGCTCGATATGGCGACGCGTGTCCGGCGGAAGCGGCGCCCGCAGCGGAAGCGGAGGGCGCTCGCCGAGGGAGCGAACGGCCGCGGTCCGGGTATCCCGGCCCGCAGGGAGCGACCGCATGGAGGAGGAACCTTGACCGGAGGGAGGCCATGCCGTATCCTGGCCGACAGGTCAGGCCCCTCGGGGTCTGGTTTTTGGCGTCCTTGCACGCGGAATATCTGACGCGCTAAAGTGTTACTTAGTCGTGTCTGCCGGTCCGTGCCCACGCTGACCTCGTTTCCCTGGTCCGCGCGCGCCTTCTCGACGAAGGAGTGACGTTGGCTTCTGTCGCGTCCCGCGAACGCCTGTCTTTTTCCCGCCTGCGCGAGGTGCTCGAGCTGCCCGACCTGATCGCGGTGCAGCGCGTGTCCTTCGAGTGGTTCCTCGAGCAGGGCGTCGCCGAGGTCCTCGCCGACATCTCGCCGATCGAGGACTTCACCGGCCAGCTCAAGCTCGAGCTGTCCGACCACATCTTCGACCCGCCCAAGTACTCCGAGGAGGACTGTCGCGCGCGCGACATGACGTACGCGCGCCCGCTGTTCGTCACCGCGCGCTTCATGAACGCGCAGACCGGCGAGATCAAGGAGCAGACGGTCTTCATGGGTGACTTCCCCATGATGACCGAGCGGGGCACGTTCATCATCAACGGCACGGAGCGCATCGTGGTGTCGCAGCTCGTGCGTTCACCGGGCGTGTACTTCGGCATCAACCCCGACAAGACGTCGCCGGAGAAGGACATCGTCGACGCCAAGATGATCCCGGGCCGGGGTGCCTGGCTCGAGTTCGAGGTCGACAAGAAGGACGTCGTCTACGTCCGCATCGACCGCAAGCGCAAGCAGCCGGTCACGGTCCTGTTGAAGGCGCTCGGTTTCGGCGAGACCGACGACGAGCTGCTCAACCTCATCCTCGACCCGCAGGGCAACCCCTACGAGTCGATGCGCAACACGCTCGAGAAGGACCACACCGAGGACGCCGAGGCGGCGTTCATCGACATCTACCGCAAGCTGCGTCCCGGGGAGCCGCCCACGCCCGACTCCGCGCGCGCGTTGCTCGAGAACCTCTTCTTCAACCCGAAGCGCTACGACATGGCCAAGGTCGGCCGGCACAAGGTGTCGAAGAAGCTGCGCGACGAGTACGCCAAGCTGCCGCTCGGGCGGCTCGGCCTGCCGGTGCCGAACGCGGATCCCGAGGCGGGTCCCGTCGACTACCAGCTGTCGAGGGCCGACATCCTGGCGACGGTCTCGTACCTCGTCAAGCTGCACAACAACGATCCCGACTACTACCCGGACGACATCGACCACTTCGGCAACCGCCGGGTGCGGTCGGTCGGCGAGCTGATCCAGAACCAGGTGCGCGTCGGCCTCTCCCGGATGGAGCGGGTGGTGCGCGAGCGCATGACCACCCAGGACGTCGAGGCGATCACACCGCAGACGCTGATCAACATCCGCCCTGTGGTCGCGGCGATCAAGGAGTTCTTCGGCTCGAGTCAGCTGAGCCAGTTCATGGACCAGACGAACCCGCTCGCCGGGCTCACCCACAAGCGCCGGCTCTCGGCGCTCGGGCCGGGCGGACTGTCGCGCGAGCGTGCCGGGTTCGAGGTCCGGGACGTGCACCCGAGCCACTACGGACGCATGTGCCCGATCGAGACGCCGGAAGGCCCCAACATCGGCCTCATCGGCTACCTCTCGACGTACGCGCGGATCAACCGGTTCGGCTTCATCGAGACGCCGTATCGAAAGGTCGTCAACGGTGTCGCCACCGACGAGATCCAGTACCTCGCGGCCGACGACGAAGACCGTCACGTGATCGCGCAGGCGAACGCGGCCGTCGACGAACGGGGACGTTTCCTCGACGACAAGGTGCTGGTGCGTGAGCGCCGCGGTGAGGTCGCGTACGTTGACCCGAGCGAGGTCGACTACATGGACGTCTCGCCGAAGCAGATCGTCTCCGTCGCCACGTCGCTCATCCCCTTCCTCGAGCACGACGACGCCAACCGAGCACTGATGGGCGCCAACATGCAGCGCCAGGCCGTGCCGCTCCTCAGGCCGACGGCGCCGTTCATCGGTACCGGCGTCGAAGGTCGCGCCGCGCGCGATGCCGGCGACGTGATCCTCGCCAAGGGCAACGGGACCGTCACGGATGTCAGCGGTGAGGCGATCGTCGTCGACTACGAGGGCAAGCAGGGCCGGGTCACCTATCGGCTCAACAAGTTCCGCCGCTCGAACCAGGGCACCTGCATCAACCAGAAGCCGCGTGTGGAGATCGGCGACTTCGTCGAGGAGGGCGACGTCCTGGCCGACGGCCCGTCCACCCACGACGGCGAGCTCGCGCTCGGCAAGAACCTCCTCGTGGCGTTCATGCCCTGGAAGGGTCACAACTACGAGGACGCGATCGTCATCTCGGAGCGCCTCGTGAAGGACGACGTACTCACGTCCATCCACATCGAGGAACACGAGACCGACGCCCGCGACACGAAGCTCGGCGCCGAGGAGATCACCCGCGACATCCCGAATCTCTCCGAGGACATCCTCAAGGACCTCGACGAGCGCGGCATCATCCGCATCGGAGCCGAGGTGGGTCCGGGCGACATCCTCGTCGGCAAGGTCACGCCCAAGGGCGAGACCGAGCTCACCCCGGAGGAGCGCCTGCTCCGAGCGATATTCGGCGAGAAGGCGCGCGAGGTGCGTGACACGTCACTCAAGGTCCCGCACGGCGAAGTGGGCAAGGTCATCGACGTGCGGGTGTTCTCGCGCGAAGACGGACACGAGCTGCCGCCGGGCGTGAACCAGCTCGTACGCGTGTACGTCGGGCAAAAGCGCAAGATCAGCGAGGGCGACAAGCTCGCCGGTCGTCACGGCAACAAGGGCGTGATCGCCAAGATCCTGCCCGTCGAGGACATGCCGTACCTGGCGGATGGCACGCCGGTCGACATCGTGCTCAACCCGCTCGGCGTGCCGTCGCGCATGAACGTCGGTCAGGTGCTCGAGGCTCACCTGGGCTATGCGGCTCGGACCGGCTGGGAAGGCCATCGCACCGCGCCGTTGAACGGGCACAAGACCCGCACGGTCACCGAGCCCGCGGTGTGGGTGTCGAGCCCGGTGTTCGACGGTGCGCACTGGGACGAGGCGGACCACGTCGAGCGTGAAGGCACGATCGAGAACCTCTTCGAGAGGATGCACGCCGACGGCGCCGGAGGTCGGAGACTGGTCGGTCCCGACGGTAAGGCGACGCTCTTCGACGGCCGTACCGGCGAGCCGTACGACCGCCCGGTGACGGTCGGGTACGTCTACATCATGAAGTTGGCACACCTCGTCGACGACAAGATCCACGCGCGGTCGACGGGGCCGTACTCGATGATCACGCAGCAGCCGCTCGGCGGGAAGGCGCAGTTCGGTGGCCAGCGGTTCGGCGAGATGGAGGTGTGGGCACTGGAGGCCTACGGCGCGTCCTACGCGCTCCAGGAGATCCTTACCATCAAGTCCGACGACGTGCTCGGTCGGGTCAAGGTCTACGAGGCGATCGTGAAGGGCGACAACATCCCGGAGCCGGGCATCCCCGAGAGCTTCAAGGTGTTGATCAAGGAAATGCAGGCGCTCTGCCTCAACGTCCGCGTCATGAACGCGGAAGGCGAGGAGGTAGAGATCCGTGAGCTCGACGAGGACGCCTTCCGCACGACCGAGTCGCTCGGCATCGACCTGTCGAGGCCCGAGCGCGGCACCGACGAGGAAGACGAGCAACGCCGCCAGCCCGCCTACTAGCTGCAACTTGCGTCAGTACACCGCGGTATACGCGGCGTACTGACGCAAGAACGATGAAGACGACGACGAACGACGAAGAGACGAGAAGAAGAAGGCGAGGGAACCAGTGCTCGACGTGAACGACTCCGCACAGCTCTCGATTGCGCTCGCCACGGCCGACCAGATCCGTACCTGGTCGAACGGCGAGGTGAAGAAGCCGGAGACGATCAACTACCGCACGCTCAAGCCCGAGAAGGACGGCCTGTTCTGCGAGAAGATCTTCGGGCCCACCAAGGACTGGGAGTGCTACTGCGGCAAGTACAAGCGCGTGCGCTTCAAGGGCATCATCTGCGAGCGGTGCGGGGTCGAGGTCACGCGCCAGAAGGTCCGCCGCGAACGCATGGGGCACATCGAGCTCGCTGCGCCCGTCACGCACATCTGGTACTTCAAGGGCGTACCGAGCCGCCTCGGGTACCTCCTCGACATCGCGCCGAAGAGCCTCGAGAAGGTCATCTACTTCGCCGCGCACATCATCACCTGGGTCGACGAGGAGCGCCGCACCAAGGACCTCCCCCAGCTCGAAGGTGACATCCGAGCCGAGATCGCCGACGTCGAGCGGGAGCGCGAGCTCGAGCTGCGCAAGCGCGACGAGGAGTACGAGACCGAGCTCGCGGAGATGGAGGACCGCGAGGCGAAGAAGAACGAGCTCGAACGCGCCGAGAAGGCTCGCAACAAGGACTTCGAGGACATCCGGGCCCGAGCCGACGGCGAGATCGAGTTCCTCAATGCCGTCTGGGACACCTTCCGCGGGCTGACGCCCAAGCAGCTGGTCGACGACGAGCGCATCTGGCGCGACCTCCAGGACCGCTACGAGGAGTACTTCGCCGGCGGCATGGGCGCCGAGGCGATCAAGGACCTCATCTCGCGCATCGACCTCGAGCTCGAAGAGCTGAGCCTCAAGGAGGTCATCGCCGGCGCCAAGGGCCAGCGCAAGGCGAAGGCGATCAAGCGGCTCAAGGTGGTCTCGGCGTTCAAGCGCCTCGACGAGGACGGGCGTCACGTCAACTCGCCCATGGGCATGGTGCTGCGAGCGGTGCCGGTCATCCCGCCCGACCTGCGGCCGATGGTGCAGCTCGACGGCGGACGGTTCGCGACCTCGGACCTGAACGACCTGTACCGGCGCGTCAGCAACCGCAACAACCGGCTGAAGCGGCTGCTCGACCTGGG
>JBKPCV010000149.1:0-16031 GCA_046727575.1 Actinomycetota bacterium | reverse complement strand
ACGGCGACGTCGGAGGTGCGGCGACTCGTCGAGCAGGAGGGCGTGTTCGCGATCGTGCCCGACCTGTCAGCCATCAACCCGGGCCCGTATCTCAACGCGAAGCACGTGCCCTACATCGGCTGGGCCTTCGACAACACGTATTGCAGCGACACACCAACCACGAAGCTCTACGGCTTCGGGTTCAACGGCTGCCTGGTGCCCGCCGATCCCCCGTTCATGCCGGGCGGCGGCTACCAGACGTTCTACCAATACCTCAGTAAGAAGACGGGCAAGAAGCATCCGTCGATCGTGCTGTTCTCGCAGGACAATCAGTCTGGAAAGCACACCGCGGAGCTCCAGGCCGTCCCGGCCCGCGGGGTCGGCTTGGACGTCGTCTACAACAAAGGGGTCGTGCCGCTGCAGGTGTCCGACTACACGCCGTACGTACAGCAATGGCTCAAGGCGGACGGCGGCAAGCAGCCGGACGCGATCAACTGTCTCCTGGCGACGCAGTGCCTGCCGATCTGGAGCGCGGTGAAGGCTGCCGGCTACACGGGCACGTTCATCACGTCTATCTATACCGACGTCCTGTTGAAGCCGCTAGCGGGCACGGTGTCGTACGTCAGTTACAACATCGAGCCGAACGCTGGCCTCACCCAGTTGAAGAAGGACCTCGACGCGGAGAAGCCGGGCACCCAGGTCACGTCTTCGAACGCCGTCGCGTACTTCGCGGCGGACATGCTCATCCAAGCGCTGAAGAAGGTGGGGAAGAACATCACCCCGGAGGCGGTGCAGAAGGTGCTCGCCACCCAGACGTGGCAGATCAAGGGCTTCGTCGGGCCGCTGAAGTATCCGGCGTCGACAGTGGTGCCGCAGCCGTTCTGCCAGACCGTGGTGGAGGACGCCGACGGCACGTCGTGGAAGGCCGTCGTGCCGTTTACGTGTTCGACGAAGACCTTCAAAGTCAAGTCGACCGGTTGAACCAAGAGAGGGTGCACTGCCACAGGGGACGTGTACGGTGGCTCGTACGATACGTTCGATGGAGCGGCCGCTTCATCGAGATCAGGAGCTGCTGTGCCCGCGTCCCCGCCCGTCCGGCGTGCTGTCGCTGTGCTCACGGAACTGGCCAGAGCGCCCGAGGAGGCGCTGACGCTGAGCGAAATCGCCCGCCGGGTAGGCCTGGGTAAATCGTCGTGTCAGGGCATGCTGCAGGCGTTGGTGGAAGACGGCCTCCTCGTCCGCGGCGATCATCTGCGCTATCGACTCGGTCCTCGCCTGATCCACCTCGGGGAGGCGGCCAAGCTCGCCCACGAGATCCGTGGCGTCGTGACGCCGGTCCTCCATGATCTGCGGGATCGGCTCGGCGTAACGGTGTTCGCCACGGTCCCGAGCGGGGCGGACTCGGTGGTCATCGCGACAGCCGCCGCCGACGAGCCGTGGGGGATGGGCCTACGACTGGGGCAGCGCCTTCCTTTCTACCCTCCGCTCGGCCAGGCGTATACGGCGTGGAGCACCCCTGACGAAGTGCGCGCGTGGTTGGCGAGCACGCCGCAGCCGCTGTCGGAAGAGCAACGGGACGCGTTCCTCGACTCGCTGGCGATGGTGCGCGACCGCGGCTGTAGCATCACGGTTCGGCCTCACCGAACTCCGGAGGCGGAGGAATGGCCCGAGTCGCATCCTGCGTCGATGTGGCCGATGCCGGAGGCTTCGGTGATTGCCAGCACGCACAGCCTCGAGCTTCCTGAGAAGGACGAGGGCGAAGTCTGGACCGTTCTCGGCTTGAGCGCGCCGGTGCTCGACTACGAGGATCATCCGGTCTGTGTCATCGGCGTCGCACCGCTGCCATTCGGCATGCGTCGCGAGCAGATCCTCGAGGCCGCCCGGCGCGTCGCCGACGCGGCGACATCGGCGAGTCGCAGCTATCGAGGCTTGTCGTAACAGGGCCACCACGACACCTTCTCTTCTGGCTGCTCTTCATAGAAAGAGAGCCGTGTGCACGACGGCGCCGCGCTCAACCAGGCGGTGCGGGCACGAAGTTGAAGACGCGGCTGGCGTTGGTGTGGAGGATCTTTTTCTGCTCGGCGGGCGTGAGGTGGGTGAGGGCGGTTCTGGCGGTCGCAAGCGAGTTCGGGAATTCGGTCGAGCTGTGGGGGTAGTCGGTTTCGACCATGACCTTGTCGACGCCGATCTCGTTGATGCAACGGGCGCCGTGGTCGTCGCGGATGAAGCAGCCGAAGATGTGGTCGTCGTAGATCTGGCGCAGCGTCCGCCCCCGAGGACCCTCGGTGAGCCCAGCCTGGGCCTTGCGGAGCTCCGTTTCGACGGAGTCGATTCCGTCGTTGAGGGCCCGCCCGGCTTGCTCGGCGGCGGCTCGTTCGAGGTCGCCTGCTTCGACAGTTCCCGACCGGGTGGCCACGTCGCCGAGCCAGTCCGCCGTGCCGAGCACTGCGGGGATCCATCCGACGCCGCCTTCGGAGAGACAGATGCGCAGGTCAGGAAAGCGGTCGAGCGCGCTGGCGCAGAGCCAGTCGGTGAGCGTGCGTATGCCGATGAGCTCGAGCAGGATGCTGGAGACCATTGTCGGCGCATCGGGTGACGTTCGCGGTGGCTTTGACGACGACCCCAAGTGCGTGCACAACACGATGCCCGTGTCGGCGGCCGCCGCGAATACCGGATCCCAGTACCTGCCGGCGTCGTGGATCGACGGCAGGCCGAGGTCGTGCGGGTTCTCGCTGAACGAGAACGCCCGGGCCCCCTTGGCCGCGCATCGCTCGAGCTCCCGGGCCGCCGCCGGTGGGTCCCAGAGCGGGATGAGCACGTTGCCGATGAAGCGTCCTGGAAACGCCGCGCACCATTCGTCGAGCATCCAGTCGTTGTAGGCCTGCACACACAACAAGCCGAGCTCGCGATCCTTGCCCTCCCAGAACGTCTGTCCGCAGAAGCGAGGCACGGTCGGGAATAGCAACGTGGCGAGCACATGGTCCTCGGCCATCGCGTCGATACGCGCCTTGGGCTCGTAGCACGACGGTGGGATCGCGTCGAAGCCGACGTTCAGGAAGGGGAAGCGGCGCTCGTCAACGGGGATCGCGCCGTTGACGATCCCGGCCGAGATCGGAATCTCAGTGTCCTCGTACCGCCACACGCTGGCGGTGGAGTCGTAGCGGGGACCGGCGTCTCGGAACTTGCGCGGAAGCCTGCTCTCCCACACGTGGGGCGGTTCGATCACATGGTCGTCGACCGAGATCAACCAATCGAGATCCGGAACTTGCACCGCTTGATGTGTCGACATGTGCTTCGCCCTTTCTCTCAGGCGGATTCACCCAGGATCACTCCTGTATTGCGTAGAGCTTCGCGGTCATCTCCGAGGTGGCGCTGACCTGCTTCCGCCGGGCTCGGGTGATCTGATCCGCCGGCCCGTCCGGACTCACGCCCTCCGCGATCCATGTCGGTCCGTTCCCGAGGT
Source organism: Actinomycetota bacterium (assembly GCA_046727575.1). GTDB lineage: Bacteria > Actinomycetota > Acidimicrobiia > IMCC26256 > DASPTH01 > DASPTH01. The sequence goes on along the minus strand of JBKPCV010000149.1, from coordinate 12,589 downwards.
TGGCAAGTGCCGTGGCGGCGACTTCCTTGGGATCGGCCATGTCCACACTGTCCGGGTCGATGCCGTCGCGGACGAGGTGGCGGCGGAACGCCGGCGTGTCGGTGACGCCGAGCACCATCGATAGGACGTCAACGCCGCACGGCTCCATCTCTGCCCACAACGACTCGCCGAGTAGGAGATCGAAGCCCTTCGTCGCTGCGTAGACGGCGATGCGTGCGCCGCCCGCCCATGCGGCCCCGGAGGAGATGATCACGATGCCGCCGCGCTGGCGTTCGCGCATGCCAGAACCGAAGTGGTGACACGCCCGCAGCAGGTTGACGCAGTTGCACTCGACGCGTCCGACCCATTCCTCCACGGGGACATCCACGAAGAACTGTCCCCGGGCGTCCGCGCCCGCGTTGTACACCAGCAGACCCACTTCGAGATCGGCGGTCGCCTCGAAAACGCGCACGGCAGCCGCTGACTCCTGCAGGTCAACCGACAGGGTGCGCGTCACGATCCGGTGCTCCCTGGTCAGCTCGGCCGCTAGTTGCTCCATTGGCTGCGGCCGCCGGGCGACGAGCACCACGTTCACGCCGCGGGTCGCGATCTGACGGGCGAACGCGGCACCGATCCCTTCCGAGCCGCCGAGCATCACCGCCCAAGGCCCATAGCGAGGAGCGAAAGAAGGGTCGGACAAGGGCGTCATGCAAACCTCCCCTGGACTCAGCCGTGGCGCTGCAACTCCGAGGTCAACACTCGCATCGAACTCCGCTCCTCCGGAGGAGCGCCCTGGTCGATCAGGTAGGCATCGGGGTCCCGGGCCTTGCGGATGAGCTCGGCCCGGACTTCGTTCGGGGCGGTCAGGAGGAGGAAGCTGCCTTTGGCGATGCCGTCAGCCACGAGCTCGCCGGTCTCTTCGGCCTTCAACATCGGGAAGTCGGGCGAGCGCAGCGCCGACGATTCGCCGAAGAAGCGGATTTGCTCGGCGATGTTCGTCATTACTCCGGCCGGGCAAAGACAGCTCACGCCGATGCCGCGCGGTCCCAGGTACAGGGCCAGCGATTCGCTGAGCCCGACGATCGCGTGCTTGGTGGTGGTGTAGGGCAGGCGGTCGAACCCGTAGGGAAACAGCCCCGCCACGGACGCAGTGTTGACGACATGGCCGCGCCCCTGGGCGAGGAGCAACGGCAGGAACACCGCGTTGCTGCGCACGACTCCCATGAGATTGACGTCGATAATCCGTTGCCACTCCTCGATCGGGATCGCTTCTGGCGGCCCGACCGCCAGCACCCCGACGTTGTTCATCACGATGTCGACGCGGCCGAAGGACTGGAGACAGGCGTCGCGAACGAGCTCGAGATCAGCCAGGCTCGACACATCGCAGCCCGTAGCGATGGCGGTACCGCCGGCCGTCTGAATCTCGGCCGCGACGGCGTCGGCACGGTCGCGAACGATGTCGGTGACGACCACTCGGCTGCCCCGGCGCGCGAGTGCGAGAGCGACAGCACGACCGATCCCGCTGCCCGCCGCGGTCAGGACGGCGGCCGCGCCATCCAGCGCTACAAACGGCGTCGCCATCGCACCTTCACCATCACTCAAGCACCTTTCCGCCTACCAGCCGAGAAACGTGTACGAGGGATCCTCACGATTGCGGCGGGCCGTGCTCGGGCTGTCGTCAGCGAAAGGAGGTTGCACCTCTGATGTGGTCTGGATGTCGTGCAGCGAGATGCGGTGGTCGATCGCCCACCGGCCGTCCCGACGTGACCATCGATCGAGGTATCGGCCCCGGCTGATGATGTCGACGGCACCACCGTCGGGCGTCCGTCGCCGCAGGGCCGCGGTGTCGTACGCCTCGCTCACCGCATGGTCGTCGTCGAGCAGCTCGATGAGAACGTTGGTGATCTGGTGCGAGTGCCGCTCGAAGCCCGCGTGTGCCTGCCAGACCCAGTCGACGAACCCTGTGCCACTCCCCTGGTAGTGCTCCCCGTAGTCGGCCGTACCGTCGTCGTGCCAGACCGACCGCGCCATGTCGCGGTCCATGCGATCCAAGCCTCGGCAGTAGCGGTAGAGAACCTCGGTGATGGCCTGTTTGGCAAGCAGGTCGGTCACAGTGAGGGAGGCTTGCGACGCGCTCAACGCACCACGGCCGGCAATGGGTCGCCCATCCGCTCGAAGCACTCGGCGATGTTTCCTCCGAGGTACGACGCCCGGGTCTGCTCGTCCAAGAGGTCGAGCCCCGGTTCGAAAATGACGTCGTTGCCCTCGGGATGCGGGAAGTCGCTCGAGAACACCATCATCTCGGGGATCTGGGCGAGCAGGCTGAGGGCATTGTCGCCCTGGCTCACAAGCGGGGTGGCCCGTACGTTGCGGCGCATGAACTCACCCGCCGTCAGCTCGTAGGGCCAAGCGTTGATGAACCGCTCCAGGTGCGGTTGGGTCAGGCGCTCGAGCCGGTCGACGAACGACGGCAACCAACCGGCCTGGGTTTCCTCGAGCAACACGGTCAACGTGGGATGACGGGCGAACACGCCGCCGAACACCATCGTTGCCAGCGCCCGCTGGGCCGCAAGTTGACTCTCGGACGTCAGGAACCGTAGTGCGCCCCCGGCGCCGGAGCCCCCAGGCAGCATCCAGCCGCTGTCGGCCGCGCCCGCGTCGAGATTCGCAGGTGTAAAGCCGATGTGCATCACGTAGATCATCCCGAGATCTGTGGCCGCCGACCACAAAGGGTCCCAGTCCGGGTGGCCGATGGAGCGCCCGTTCGCGGGCTTCGTCGGCACCGAGAAGCCGCGGCAGCCGCGGGCGCGCATCCGCGTCAGCTCAGCCACAGCCCAATCCGGGTCGCTCGCTTCCTTCAGCACGGCGACTTGGAGGAGACGATCGGTGTGACCGGCAAGGCGCTCGGCGATGAAGTCGTTGGTCATCGATGACAACCGCTGGAGATCCTCGACCTCGGTGAACAGCACACCAGCACCCACGTTCGACGAACCGAAGTTCACCATCGCCTGGTCGATGCCCTGTTTGTCCATCCAGGCCACGCGGTGGCCTGCGTCGTGGTTGGCCGGCACATCGTTCTTGACCGATGCCCGCACCGACCACGGCTCGGCGTTCGGATCTTCGGGATAGAGCTCCTCTCCTGTCGGACGGCGATCGGGCGGCAACGCGCGCAGGAGCTCACCGGCGAACATCAGCGCCCGGAGCTGGGGGCAGTGGGGCATCGACCCACCCACTGCGTCGCAGAACTTGGCCGCCAAGTGCGGCCCTGACTCGAGATGAGTGTCGACATCGATGACTGCCACCTTGACCTCTCCTCTGCAGCACTTAGTCGGAGAGCGCCATCCTCGATCGCGAGGCTGCGCGCGCCCCAACTCGCGGGCGAAACGCCCGAATTCGGAGGAGCACGCTCTCTCGTACACCGTACGCCACGGTGAACATACATCGTGGGCTGTGGGGCGTCAATGCAGCGAACCGGCATCCCGGGCGACGACCTCCCTGCCGGCGACGCCCTGTGCGCCCTCGGCCGACGCCTGATCCGCGGCTTGCATTGGATGACCGGTCGCGGTCATAGTCGTCGGCGTTCATGGTCACGTACGACGTACGGGAATCTGGATATCGAGGGGGGACGTGCACAGCGAAGCCAGGGAACGCACCTTCCGCGAGGTGATCCTCCAGTTCGCGGTGTATTGCGGCTGGCCCAAGGCGAGCTGCTTCGAGGGGCACCTCCGCACGCAGTGGGCCCGCATCCACCAGGAGCGCGGGCAACCAACGCCCCCTTGGCCACAGTTGTCCACCCATACCCTCGGTCCCAACGACTGGGAAGCCCGTCTGCAGGGCGGCGGGCGTCTCATCACCGTGACGTGCGTGGCGATCCACGACGCGCCGCTGCCCTTGCAGTCCCACGTGGGGTCCGCCTTGAAGTCCCGCGACATCACAGCGGACGAGATGGCCGAGCTCGCGCTCCAAATCGCCTCGTACTACGGCTTCGCCAAGGGCGAGCAGCTCAACACCGTCGCCCAGCAGCAATGGGCGCGCATCCTGCAGGAAGAACGAGAAGAACAGGAAGCAGCGGCCGACTGAGGCCCGAACCAACCTCGAGCAACGCGACAAGGAGGCGCACCATGACGATGCTGCGCGCTAGCGAGCTCTTCGACCTCACTGGCAAGGTCGCGGTGATCACCGGCGGCGCCGGCGACATCGGCACTGTCTACGCGCGGGCGCTGGTCGAGGCCGGCGCCTCCGTCACCCTCGCCGACCTCAACCTCGATGGCGCCGAGACGGAAGCCGCGAAGCTGACCGCCGATGGCTTCCACGCGATCGGTGTCCACGTCGACATCACCGACCCGGAATCGGCCGCGAGCATGGCCGCCGCTGCGACGGAGCGCTTCGGCGGCATCGACATTCTCATCAACAACGCCGCGATCATGACCGAGCTGCCGCCCTACACCTTCCTTGACCTTCCACCCGAGTGGTTCATGCGCATCATGAAGGTGAACATCATGGGCGCCCAAGTGTGCACAAGGGCGGTCGTCGACTCGATGCTCTCCCGAGGCGGGGGCCGCGTCATCAATGGCTCCTCGGCCGGCGCGTTCATTCCGGGCGGGATTTACAGCCTCACCAAGCTGGCCCTGCACAGTCTCACCGCCACGCTGGCCACGGAGCTCGGCCCTCGAGGCATCAACGTCAACGCGATCGCGCCCGGCCTCATCGACGCCGACAGCGGCTATGCCGCCCTCCCCAAGGACGCGCCAATGCGGTCCCAGCTCGAGGCCGGCATCCCCGGCAAGAAGGCCGGCCCACCCGACGACCTCATAGGTACGCTCCTGCTGCTGTGCTCGAAGGCTGGTGACTGGATCAACGGCCAGACCATCAGCGTCGACGGCGGCTGGGTCATGCGGCTGTAGACGGCGCCCGCTGCCAAGCAACCACCGAAGGGGGAGCACGTGGGGACGTTCCTTAACTTGGTGCTGTCGGGGGCGGTGACCGGCGCCATCTACTCGATCATGGCGTCGGGGCTCGTGCTGACGTACACGACGTCGGGGATCTTCAACTTCGCGCACGGCGCGGTCGCGTTCGCGACGGCCTACCTGTACCTGCAGTTGAACACGGGACTGGGGGTGCCGATCGTGCCGGCGCTGATCCTGTCCGCGTTCGTGTTCGCGCCGGTCTTGGGTCTGTTGTTGGATCGGATCTTGTTGCGGCGGCTCTCAAAGGCACCCGTCTACGCGAAGATCGTCGGCACGATCGGCCTGCTGGTCGCGCTGCCGGCACTCATGCAGTGGCTCGTGGTCACCTTGGGCAACAAGGTGCTCGATCTGGGGTTGGCGGGCAATCCGGACACGTCGCAGGGCCAACTCATCCCTGGTGTCGGTCCGACGCCGCCGCACGTCTACCACCCGCTCAAGGGCGTCGCGCTCAACACGGACCAGATCGCGGTGTTCGTCGTCGCAGCCGTCGCCGCGATCGGGCTGTGGTATGTGCTGCGCCGCACCCGGGTGGGGTTGGAGATGCGCGCCGTCGTCGATCGTGACTCGCTCGCCGCGCTGCGGGGTGTGAACCCGGCCCGCACTTCCGCGGTGGCGTGGGTGTTGACAATGGTTCTCGCCGGTCTAGGTGGCGTGCTGATAGCACCCCTGTTCCAGCCCTTCGAGGATTTCTTCTTCACGTTGGTCGTGCTCGGCTCACTCGCCGCGGTGGTGTTGGGCGGTCTGCGGTCGTTACCGATCGCGTTCGCGGGCGGTCTCCTGCTGGGCATCATCCAGAACCTCGTCGCGGGCTACAGCGACGACGTCTTGCCGAAGTTCATCGCGGGCCTGACGGGATTGCGCTCCGCGGTCCCGTATCTGCTCGTCGTGGTGCTCGGCTTGATCTTCGGTCGCGACCGGAGCCGAAGGGCGGGGTCAGTTTCCGACGAACGGCCACGGCCGGATCATCGCCAAGGCATGTCCGCGCTGAAACGCCGCTTGCCATGGATCATCTTCGTCGTCTGCGTGATCGGCTTCTCGATGGACTGGATCAACGTGAGTTGGCTGCGCGCCGATTCTTATGACCAGACCGTCATCGCGCAGAGCTTGGCGATGTCAATCATCTTCCTGTCCTTCGTGGTCGTCACGGGGATGGGGGGCATGGTCAGCCTCGCGCAGACCACCTTCGTCACCGCGGGCGGGTTCGCCGCGGGATGGGCGCTCGAACAGAAACAATGGAACATCGAGATCCCGCTGGTGATCCACAACGGGCAGATCAACTTCTTGTGGGCCGCCCTGCTCGCCGCGATCGTTGCCGCGGCGCTGGGCGCGCTCATCGCGCTACCTTCGACGCGCCTCGGAGGGGTGTTCCTCGCGATCTGGACGCTCGCAATCGCGTTCTTCTTCTCGCTGATGGTCTTCCCGTACGAGCCCATCGGCCATGGCCAGCTCGGCTGGACCATCAGACCACCGTCGATCGATCTGCCCGTCTTCAACTGGGTCCACGGCCTGCTCACCACCGGCGACACAGCGGGGCATTTCGACTTCAGCTCAACGCCTGACCAGATACTGCTGTTCTTCGCGCTCTTCGGCGCGATCACACTGCTCATCCACGCCCTCCAGCGATCGGCTTCCGGACGGGCCATGCTCGCGGTGCGCAGCTCCGAAGTCGCGGCCGAAGCATCCGGCGTGCGACCGAACCGCACGAAGATCATGATTTTCGCACTGTCGGCTGGCATCGCCGGTTTCGGGGGTGCGCTGCTCGGACTCTTCAGCTTTACCGCCAGCAACGACACCGCGCCCCCGGTCGCCGGGCTGTTCTGGTTGGCGCTCGCAGTCCTCTTCGGCATCCGTCGACCCGGCGGCGCGCTCCTCGCCGGCTTCGCGTTGGCCGCCTCCACGGCCGTCTTCCACTGGATCGCCGGTCTCCTGCCCGGCGGCGATGTCAATGCGCTCGTGACGTCGGTGTACTTCGTGCCCATCCTTTCAGGCATCGGTGCCATCAACCTCGCGCAAGAGCCAGATGGAATCCTCGCCTTGGCCGGCCAGCAGAACCTCGCGAAACGACGCGCCAAGGAGCGCAAAGCCCGCATCGCGGCCGCCGAAGCCGAAGCACACGACGGGTTCGTGCCCGAGCACGAGGTCGATCATCGGGACACGACCGCGATGTTCCCCATCGGGCTCAACCGCGGCGAGGGGCTGGGGGTCGACGGGCACGGCAGTACCGCATCGACGGCCGGTGCGACGCTTCTGCTCCAGGGGATCGTGGCCGGGTATGGCGACGCCGAGGTGCTCCATGGGGTCACCCTCGCCCTGTCGTCCGGCACCGTCGTCGCGCTGCTCGGCGCCAACGGCGCCGGGAAGTCCACCGTCTGCAGCGTCGCCGCGGGCCTGGTCGAGCCAACGTTCGGCACCGTCTCCATGCGCGGCGTCGACATCACCCACGCGGCCATCTTCGAGCGCGCCCGCAAGGGCATGCTTCTCGTCCCCGAAGCACGCGGCATCTTCCCCGGCCTCACCGTAGAAGAGAACATCATGGTCCTGTTGCGCTCCGCCGAGCAGGGCGAGAAGGCCTACCAACGCTTCCCCATCCTCGCCCAACGCCGCAAACAACCAGCCGGGCTCCTCTCCGGTGGTGAGCAGCAGATGCTCAGCCTCGCCCCCGCGTTCGGCGATCCGCCGACCGTTCTCATCGCCGACGAACCAACCCTCGGTCTCGCACCACTCGCCGCCGAAGAAGTCATGCGCGCCATCACCGAACTCCGCGACCTCGGCACCGCGGTACTGCTCGTCGAAGAACACGCGCAGAACGCGCTCAACGTCGCCGACACCCTCATCTTCATGGAACTCGGCACCATCGTCTGGACCGGCCCCCGCCAGGACGCCGACATCGAACTGCTGTCGTCTGCCTACCTCGGCGGAACCGTCACCCATTGAGCTGTCGAGTGGTGATCAGGCGGTGGCGTGGGCCTTCCTCACGGTCATCGCGGCGCTCGGCGTTGATTGTCTCGATATGCGCCGGCTTCGATGGGCTATCCCGCCGTGGTGTGGCGGAGGCCGTGACACGTGAGCCCCTCGAGCTCAGCTCGGCGGCGCACCACAGGATCAGGGCGCGACTGGCGTCGTGAGAGACGCGTGATCTAGGAGATCACGCATGGCTCTGCTCATCGGCGACGTGATTCGCAACGCGGGAACCGTGACCCCGAACGTCACTGCGGCAACGCTCAACGACGACGCCATCTCCTACGGGGAGCTCGATCATCGCTCCAACCAGGTCGCGCACGTGCTTCGGAAGTACGGCGTGGGTTACGGCGACCGCGTTGTGTGGTGGGGCGACACGTCACTCGAGGCGCTGCCGATCTTCGCGGCGGTCGCGAAGATCGGCGCGGTGTTCGCGCCATTGAACGCGCTGTACGGCGCCGGAGAAGCGCAGACCGTTGCCGGGTACGCGCGTCCGCGTTTGGTGATCGCCGACGCCGCACACGCGCCGATGACGGCAGGGTGGGATACCCGGGTGGTGAACCATGCTGACTTGTATCGCGACGCCGACGACGCTTCCATCGAGCGGGCGTCTGAGCCTGCGCTCGACGAACGCGACGCGCACGTCATCTTCTTCACCAGTGGGAGCACCGGCCGCCCGAAGGGGGTGATCCTGTCTCACCGCGCGAACTACCTCCGCAGTATCGCGAGCCCGATCAACGATCATCCTGGGTCGACGGTGTGTATGTTTCCGCTGTTCCACATGGCGGGATGGACGCTGGCGATGGGCTCGTTCCAGTTGCGCCAACCGGTGCACTTCGTGACCAGGCCGGATGCGGACGAACTCGTGAATACAGTCGAGCGCCATCGGGCGACGCGCCTGTATCTCATCCCCGCGGTATGGGCGCGGGTGCTCGAACACGAACCCTCCGGTCACGACCTCTCATCGTTGCGTGAAGCGTCCACCGGCACGTCCGCCACACCGCCTGAGCTGGTGCACGCGATCCGCGACGCGTTCCCCGACACGTTTACGAACATTATCTACGGCTCCACCGAGGCAGGTACTGGGACCGTGTTGGGTCGCTATGACGTTCTTCGCAAGCCGGGATCCGTCGGGCTGGCCGCTCCTGGTGTCCTGGTGCGGCTGAGCGGTGACGGGGAGGTGTGTCTGAAGAGCGAGTTCCTGATGGATGGCTACTTCGAGCAGCCGGAGGCGACCGCCGAGGCGCTGCGGGACGGCTGGTACCACACGGGTGACCTGGGCGCGCTCGACGAGGAGGGTTACCTCTCGATCGTGGGCCGCGCCCGCGACGTGCTCCGCACTGGTGGCGAGACGGTCGCTCCTCTCGAGGTGGAAGATGCGCTACGAGACCATCCCGCGATCGTCGACATCGCAGTCGTCGGAATTCCCGACGTGCAGTGGGGTGAGGTCGTGTGTGCGGTCGTGGTGGCGCGATCCGGACATGCCAACGAGCTCGACATAGAGGCGCTGCGCGCGTACTGCAAGGGGAAACTCGCTCCGTTCAAGCAGCCCCGGCGGGTCGAGCTCGTGGAGCAGCTTCCGCGGACGCCCGCCACGGGTCAGATCCAACGCGCGCTGATCGTGGAACGCATCCTGAGTACCGGGTGATCGACCGGGGCGTCTACGCGGGAATCGTGAGCGTGCATGTCAGCTCCGAGCCTGACCGAGGAACCGTCGTCCACCTGGTCAAACAGCTGGTTTTCGAAGACGCATCTGCTCGACCGTTGCTATTTCGGCCCCGCCCCCCACGACGAAGGCCTCGGCGGCACATAGGGACGAGTCAAGCCGAACCGGCCAGACGCGCTACGGCTCTTACGTGTCCTCCGGCTCAGTCGGCGGCTCACCGATCTCGTGGTCGGGTCGTCCCCGGGTCTCGGGATCCTCGGGACGCGGGGCGAAGGAACGGGCGCGGTTGCCGCGGCGCGTCACTCGCCGGTACAGCCGGGTGCGGACCCGATCACGGGCGCGATGAAGCGGCTGGTCGACGGAATCCGGGAGGACGGTTGTGCGGAGCGGCCTACCGTGACCGACGGCGCGCAGTGCCGCGACGTATGAGACCGCTGTGAACCCGAGCGCCGCGCCGAGGCCGACGAGCCCAGCAATCCTGCCGAGGGGGATGAGGCCGAGCAGCGCGCCGAGGACCCAGACCAGCTGGAACTGGGTTTCGAAACGAGCGAAGGCCCGCCCGCGGACCGTGTCGGGCGCGTCGCGCTGCAGGAGGCTGTCGAAGGCGGGCCGCCCGCCCGATGCTCCGATCCCGATTGCGAACGAGGCGAGCGCGAACCCGATGGTGCTCCCCACGAGTGCGCCGACAACGCTGGCGGCAGCAGCAACGCCCAAGGCCGAAGCAAGGATCACCTCTTCTCGCACGCGCTGACGAAGTGGGGGAGCGGCGATCATTCCGCACACGCCACCCACAATCCCCAGGATCGCCACCACCGCGAGCGCTGGCTTGTCGTCCCGGAACGCGAAGGCTGCGAACGACACCAGGAAGCCAACCGCGCCCCGCAAGGTGCTCATCGCACTGCCGGCGAGGAGAATGCTCGGCTGTCGCAGCTCCTCCTGCTCGCGGCCCCGTTCCTCGTTGCTGCGAACCGGTTCGACGCGCGGGATTCGGGTCGCGACCACTCCGCCTATGCCATAGGTGACCATGGCGAGCAGCAGTGACCAGTCCGCGCCGAACAAGGCCTGCACGCCCAGCGCGGGCGGCCCCGCGGCGGCCGCTGCGATGCTGGTCGTGAGCGACAGGCGAGCGTTCGCCCGTACGAGTTCATCGTCGCGGTCAACCAACAAGGGCACGAGGGCGCTCTTGGCGATTGATGAACCCTTGGCAAGCACTAGGACGGTGAAGGCGAGCGGGTAGATGAGGAGGCCCTCCGGTGCGGGCTTGGTGATGTACCGAGACATTGCAAAGCAAAGGCCGGCGCGCGCGAGGAGCGACAAGACCATCAAGAGGCGACGTCCGCCTCTGACCCGGTCGAGCGCGGGGCCGATCACGGGCGCCACGACGGCGAACGGGGCCATCGTGAGCAACAGGTAGAGGAACACTTTCGAACGCGCTCCGCTCGTGGTGCCCTCGAAGAACAGCGACCCCGCGAGCGAGGCAGCCAAACATGCATCCCCCACCGCGCTGAGCGCCTGCGTCCGTACCAAACGAACGAACGGCGTTGCGGGGAGCAGCCGCGGGTCAGCGGGCATCTCAGGGCTCATCATCGGGACGGACTGCGCCGTCGACGGACTCCACGCGAGCGTGCCGCCATTGAGCATGGGTGCTACTCGAGTCGTTCGCGGCTGTGGCGGACGGCGTCAGGCACGAGTCGACGACGAGGTGCCTGGTCGTGCCGACGGTGCCGCCGGGGGACCCGACCACGCGGCTTCTCACCTCATGCTCGGGCCAGCCCGGGCTGGCGGACACGACGGCGAGACGGAGACCCCGTTCCGGCGCCCATCACGGCCCGCGTTCGCCGCAGCCATGGCTATGCATCGTCGTTGAGCTGAACGTCGCAGTGATCGCTGCGACCTGGCCTCGTGCGAGCGGTCTGTCCACGTCCTGGCAGAACCGCCAACAGGGCGGGGCCATCGAGCCGCCTCGCTCGATGCACCCGGAGGTGCAATCGGGGCGTTCGTGCCGAAGGTTGTCATGATGCACCTACCGTGTGAGATGCGGTCCGCCAACCCATCGAACGCGTCCATAAAGAAATCAAACGGCGCACCATCGTCGTCGGTATCTTCCCCAACGACGCCGCATTGATGCGCCTCGTCACCGCAGTGATCGCCGAAGCCCACGACGAATGGCAAGTCACCGAACGGCGCTACCTCTCCGAAGGCTCCATGAACAAGCTCTACCAACAGCCCGACTCGCCCGTCTTGCTCGACGATCTCTCCGCCGCGAAGATCGCGTCCTGACAACCCCGTCCAACCGCGCTGAACCTCACGCGGACAACCTCGAGTTACACCACTCCGAGGGGCGCGGCCCCGGGGCCAACCCGTCCAGCAGCGTTTTGTGCCGAGCCCCACCTATATATACATGTCGCTGCCGGCTATGGGCGCCAACTCCAGCCCGGCGATGGCGTTGTTCTGTGTGCTTCGCGGGTCGGCTGCCGCCCATGCAAATGCAGACTCGGTGCGCCGGTCGGTGGTGTCGGACTGCAGGTGGCGCCGCGCGAGGGTGCACGACCACCACCCGAGTCCGAGGTTGGCGTCGAGGAGGTCGGCGTCGATGCCGATGAGGCGTGCGGTGCGCGGGCTCGACGCTTACGACCTCGTCTGGTGTAGCGGCACCATCCGTGACGCACCGTTTGAGGTGACGGCGCGGGCTGCCGCCGCGGCGGGGTTCCAGGGAGTCTCGATCTACTACGACGAGTACCGGGCCGCGCTGGCGGCCGGTTGGCCGGTCCACATCGAGTACTCCCCCCGGTCGGGGATCTCGCGGTTCGCGACCGCGTGCGAGATCGTGCGCCGGGCCGAACGGCCCAACGGTGGCGTGTTGGTCGACAGCTGGCATCACCTCACGGATCCCGCGCCGGCGGCACCGGCTTCGGCGCTCGACCCGTTCGTCGCCGCGCGAGCCGCCTACCAGTCGCTTCGCCGAGTGTCCGCCGACACGCGCACCAGCCGAACCCGCGACCTCAAGACCTCGCTGCTC
>JBKPCV010000148.1:0-5260 GCA_046727575.1 Actinomycetota bacterium | reverse complement strand
GTCGGCCGCGGAAGCGTCGCCGGGAACCTCGCGTGGTTCGCGGATTGGTTGCTCGACTCCCCGGGGGTTGCGCTGGCCCAGCACGTGCTGAGCGACGAGGCGCTCGCCGAGTCGGTGGTTGCCCACTTTCACGCCACCGGGGAGGGGCCGACACAGCTCGAGTCGCTCCTCTCCGACTACCTCGCCGGTGAGCAACGAGCCGGGCGCGTCGCTCCCGAGGTCGACGCGCGCGCGTTCGGCTTCGTGCTCGCCGGCGCGATCCATCACCTCGTGGTGATGGGCGAGGGCTACCCGCGTCCGAGCAAGCGGAGGCTCGCGCGGATCCTCGCCGCCGTCTGCGCCCGCTTCTGATGATCAAGGAGGTCACGCGATGACCACAACGCCCCCGGTGCTCACCGAAACGCTCACCAAGCGCTACGGGGACCGCACCGCCCTTGCCGACGTGTCACTCAGCGCTTCCGAAGGGTCCGTCCTTGCCCTGCTGGGACCGAACGGCGCGGGCAAGACGACGCTCATTCGGATCCTGACAACCCTGATCCGGCCCGACGCGGGACGCGCGGTCGTCGCCGGTCACGACGTCGCCACGGAACCGGACGCCGTGCGCCGAGCGATCGGACTCGTCGGCCAGCACGAAGCCGTCGACGAGTACCTGACCGGTCGCGAGAACTTGACGTTGGTCGGGCGTCTGCTCCGGTTTGGCCGCTCGGAGCTCACCGAGCGCGTCGACTCGACGCTGGAGAAGTTCGGCCTCGCGAAGCTCGCCGATCAGCTGGCCGGAACCTACTCGGGCGGAACGCTGCGTCGCCTCGATCTCGCGGTGACGCTGCTGACGAGCCCGACGGTGGTGTTCCTCGACGAGCCCACCACCGGCGTCGACGCCGCCAACCGGAGGCAGCTCTGGGAGCTCATCGACGACCTGGCTGCCGGCGGCACGACGATCGTGCTGACGACGCAGTACCTCGACGAAGCCGATCGCCTCGCCGACACGGTCGCGGTGCTGGACGAGGGACGAGTCGTCGAGACGGGAACGCCCGACGAGCTCAAGGCGCGCCTCCAAGGAGACTCGCTCCACATCGAGGTCGCGGACGCCAACGATGTGGTCGTCGGAGCTCAGGTGCTGGCTGGCTTAGGCGAGGTCACGGCCGTCGACCAGCACCAAGGCTCGCTCGAGGTCCGCGTGCAGAACGGCGCCGGCCTCCTCCCGGACGCGCTCCGCCGTCTGGACCGGGAAGGTCTCGTTGCAACAGCCGCCGAAGTACGTCGACCGGGCCTCGACGACGTACTCCTCGCGCTGACGGGCGACCGAGCATCCGGAGGCGACCGCAAGCCCGACGCGTTGATCAACCCCAACGGGAAACGGAAGTCTCACCGAGCAAGGAGTCACTCATGACCGCCGCCACCACCCAGACCCGTACAACGCCGGGCAGCGCTCTTCGGGACACGCTCATCCTCGCCTGGCGGCACTACAAGTACAGCCTGCGGGTTCCCAGCCTCGTCGCGTTCTCCCTGATGACGCCGCTCATTTTCCTGTTGCTGTTCCGATACGTCATCGGAGGCTCGATCGTGATCCCGGGCGTGAGTTACGTCGATTTCCTGGTTCCCGGGCTCATCGTGCAGGCGATCGCGTTCGGGGCAACCGAAACGGGTGTGGGCCTCGCGCTCGACACGGGGCGCGGCATCACAGACCGCTTCCGTACCCTTCCATCAGCCGGTCGGCCGTCCCCTCCGGTCGCGCGCTCGCAGACACCGTTCGGAACGCGCTCGTTGCGCTCATCGCCATCGGCGTCGGAATCGTGGTCGGGTTCCGCCCCGAAACGAACATCCCATACTTCCTTGCCGCGGTCGCCATCGCCGTGGCGTTCGGGTACGCGTTCTCCTGGGTCGCGGCATTCGTCGGCCTCACGTTCAAGAATGTCGAAGCCGTCCACGACGCCGGCTTCATCTGGGTTATCCCGTTGACCTTCGCGAGCTCGGTGCTCGTCCCCGTCGATTCGATGCCCACGGTGCTGCGGTGGTTTGCCGACATCAACCCTGTGACAAGCGTGGCCGACGCGACCCGCGCCCTCATGCTTGGCGACCCCGCGGGTTCCGCCGTCCTCCACTCGTTTCTCTGGATCGCAGCGATGCTCGTCGTATTCGTGCCGCTCGCCGTGCGCGCCTACCAACGCCGGTGAGGACTGAACGTGGTTACGGTGGAAATGCCGTTGCGGGAGCGGGCGAAGAGAACGACCTGATCGACGAGGACCGCCTTGGGCTCCGCGAAGTCCTGAGCTGAGGAAGGCGACGGCAGGCGCAACCCCGGATGGGTTTCTATGGTGAGCAGGTACTTCCCTGCTTCGTGGATTTCGCGCTCGGGACCCGTGCGTGCACGCGACTGCACGCACGCGTCACCGCGCACCTGGAGGGCGAGGTACTCGAAGTCGGTTTCGGTTCGGGTCGCAACGTCCCGCCGTACCCGGCCGCTGTGCACGGTGCGGGCGGTCGATCCCGACACGGTCGGGCGCAAGCTGGCGGCGCAGCGGGTCGCGGCCGCTCCGGTTCCGGTCGAGTACGCGCTGCACGGCGAGGAGCTCCCACTCGACGATGACAGCATCGACCACGCGTCGACGACGTGGACGATCAGCAGCTATGGCGCGGTCGCGCTCTCGGTTCGGCGCGACCTGAGTCTCGACGGCTTGCGTCCCGACGATCGCGAACGTGTCGAGCGGCTCGCAGCCGACCTCGCCGAAGTTGTGGCCAGGACCGGCCAAGTGGGCAACGGCGTTGCCCACTTCGGGCACGATGCGCTCATGACGTACGCGGACGCGGCGGCACACCTTGGGGTGAGCGCGCGCACGGTGCGGAGCTGGTGCGCTGAGGGGAAGCTCCTGGCCTTGCGGCTCGGCGCATCGCCCCGCATTCGTCGCAGCGAGCTCGGAAGGTTCGTGAAGGAGAGTGAGGTGAGTTGACCGACGAGAAGATCACGGGGCCGTGGGCAGCGCTATATGACGCTGAGGATGTCCGGCTGCCGCGAGCGTGGCGTATGCAGACCGCACGCCAGGAGGCGGCGATCGCTGCTGAGGAGCGACGCCGCGCCGAGGAGCGCGCCGAGCGGATCGAGCAACGCCAAGACGCGATGATTGCCGAGGCGATGCGGCGGGCGTGGGCCGCGGGCGAACCGTTCGACCCACAGAATCCGTGGAAGCACTGGGCGACGGTGCAGGAACGCATCAACGAGGCGTTCGACGCGCAGGACCGCGCCGCCGAGCGCGAAGAGCGCAGGATGCTGGTCGAGGCAGGTTTACTCCACGAGCTCGGTCCCTCCTTCGCCGAGCCGGTGGGGGCGTCGACGCCGGAGGCGGCCAGCGCGGCCCACCTCCGGCGTCGGCGGCACGTTCGAGTGTGCGCTCCAAGATCCGCGCGTTCTTTGCGCGACCGCGCTCGCGGACGATCCAGCGGAGCACCGCGGGCAGGTGCACTTGCCTGTCCTGCGAGGTGAACGCGACGCGCGGGGATGTCGACTCGTATCCCGACCCGTACATGGAGATCACGCGCTACACGGAGGATTACCGATGACGCCTGGACGCGAAGAAGAAGCCCAAGTCCAGGCGGCCCAGGCCGCCGGTCAGGCCGCGTGGGTAGCGCACGCCAACTGGGCCGAGAAAATGGAAGTGACGGTCCAGGGCTCAGACGTCGCGGTCGAGCCGGCAGCGGGTGTCGACGACATCGTCGCCGACGGGATCGGCAGCGGCGCGAACCCGACGTCCGTGCCCGTGGAGGGCGCTCCTCCGTCGTCGCTGCCGGGCGCCCGTCCGGTCTGAGCAGTCGCCGCAATAGTCGCCGCGGGTCCGCGCGGTCGCGCGCGCGCGCGGCACGGTACGGTCGCCGCTCGATGGCCGCGGCTGATGCGGCCACGGCGGATCGCCTTGTAGTCGTTCCAGTACTTCAAGGCCCGGTAGATGCTGCGTTCGTTCATGCGTGTCCTTCGGGTTCGGGCTCCGGCGGCGGGAGCAATAGAACCCCGTGCCGTGGCGCCTCGCATATCGGGCAGTCAGCAAACCGCCAGCCACCTTGCCCGACCCGTTCATAGAACCGGTGGCCGTCCACGCACACGACCAGATAGTCGCCGGGTGTCATCGGTCGTACCGCTCGTGGAACACGCCAACGTGCCTGCGCCGATGACGGCGAGACCTAGCACGACCGCGACGAAAACCCCGAGTAGCAGCATCATTTGCTCGCATTTCCCGACTTCGAGGATGGTCGGGGGACTGCCCGGCGGCACTGCGTGTTGCGACCCGGCCGGCCGGGCGTCCGGTGTTGACTTCGCGCTCCCCCTTTCGCTCGCACCGGAGAGTCCCCCGTTCCCCCCGCCCTGTTGTGGTGGGTCCGCCCCGGCCCGACCGGGAGGGGGCGGCAGGGAAGTCGGGACGGACCCACGTACCCCTTCCAGAAGGGGGTGACATGCCTGACATGGGTGACATCGCAACTGTGGAACGCAACCGATGTCACCTCCGTCACCCCCTCCTGGACAGTACTGACCGTCGTCCTTGGGTACTCGCATACCCACGGCGCCCGTTATGCGCTCTGGGTACGCGGATAGTCAAGCCCGGGAGTTCTGTTGACCCGTACCGTGATTGTCGTGGCCGGGCGGTGCGCAAACTCGACGTCGAGCAGCTAGTCGAGAGGGCGAGGCGTGGCCGAGTTGTCGCACGCGCGGCAGCGGCGTGTGCGATGGTGTCGATCGGCCGGTTAGGAGCCCAAGGCGCCTGACTGAGTGATCGCCCGCGACGCTCGCGTCGGAAATCAAGGCCATCATCTCGTCGTTCTGTCGTTGTGTTCTGTCGCACTGGCGGTAGCGCGGCAGATCTGGCGCGGTCGTGCTCTCGGTTCAGCGCGACTGATCTGACACTGAGCGCCGGTTCGGTGCGGACTGGGCGGTCGTGGTTGCGCGTTCTGGATCTTTCGGTGCGCCCTCGTTCGGCGCCCTCACCAGTGCGACGGACTGCGATTCACAATGTGATGACGGTCTTGCCGCCGTGGTGAGTGCCTCCGCCGCTCATCGCAGGAGGCACGTCGTCCAGCTTGATCGTCGTGATGGGTGGTACGACGATGCGGCCGGCGACGACGGCGTCCGCGAGCTGTCCGAGCAGCTCGGGCGAGCTCTGATATGCGAAATTGACGCCGGTGACGCCGCGCGCGGAGAGCATCTCGGTGTCGGCGACGTATCGGGTCGTGACCGCGCTCCCACCGGAACGGACGAGGGAGGAAAGCGCGGCAAACT
>JBKPCV010000147.1:0-16351 GCA_046727575.1 Actinomycetota bacterium | reverse complement strand
CGGCGCGGTACTTGTCGCGGACTTCGGCGCGCAGCGCGTCGACGTCGACCAGCAGGTGCTGGGTGTTGGTCATGCGGTTGCTCCTTGTTCGAGTAGCTCTCGCTCGCGTTCGGCTGTCGGTGGTGTTGGGCGGTGGGTCTCATACATGCGGATGGCGACGACGACGCCCGATGCGGCGGTGAGTGCGGCGATGGTCCAGATCGCAGCGCGCATTCCGAGCGCGTCGGCGACGATGCCCGCGAGGAGCGCACCGACGGCGAAGCCGGCGTCGCGCCAGAGCCGGTAGACACCGACGGCCGATGCCCGCCACGCGGGGTGCGCGACGTCGCCGACCGCGGCGAGCAGGGTGGGGTAGACCATGGCGGTGCCTGCACCTAGGAGCACTGCCCCGAGGGCCCACCGGCCGAAGGTACTGGTGGCGGCGATGAGCCCGATCGCGGCGGCCTGGACCCACATGCCGCCTGCGATCAGCCACTTGCGCCCGACGCGATCGGACCAGGCGCCGGTGAAGAGTTGCCCGAGGCCCCACACCGCGGGATAGAGCGCGGCGAGCACGCCGATGCGGCCCACCGACAGGCCGGCGACCTGGGCGAAGAACAGGGGGAAGATGCCCCACGCGAGGCCATCATTGAGGTTGTTGACCATACCGGCCTGGCTGCACGACGACAGCGCCGGTTCCTTGAAGCTGGTGAGCGTGAACACCTCACCGGTGGTGAGCCCGCCGTGGAGATGTGCCACACCAACGTGGTCGCGCGCTTCCTGTCGGGCGTGGCCGTGCGTTTCGCGCACGAAGATGTTCGAGAGCCCGAGACCGAGCGCGGCATAGGCGAGGCCAATGAAGAACGGCTCGGGCCGCAACCCGTATTGGGCGGCGATGAACCCGGTCGCCAACGCGGTGATCGCGACGGCGCCGTAGCCGGCCGCCTCGTTCAACCCCATGGCGAGGCCGCGTCGTTCGGGGCCGACGAGATCGATCTTCATGATCACGGTGGTAGACCAGGTGAGTCCCTGGTTGATGCCGAGCAACACGTTGGCGACGATCACCCAGCCCCACGACGGCGCCCACATCAACAGCAGCGGCACCGGCAGGCCGATCAGCCATCCCGCCACCAGCACCGGCTTGCGGCCGACGCGGTCGGACAGCGTCCCGGCGAAGAAGTTGGTGGCGGCTTTGACTGCACCGAACGCGACGATGAAGGTGAGCGCGGATGTGAACGCGGTGAGCCCGAAGACGTTCTTGGCGAGCAACGGCAGGACGGTGCGTTCCTGGCCGATCATCCCGCCGACGAGCGCGTTGATCGCAACCAGCAGCGCGAACTGAGGCAGGTTTGCCCGCAGCCCGAGCCGTATCGGCCCGCCCGAAGCTGCTTGCTGTTGGGTCATGGTCCGGTCGCGAGCAGGCGCCCGCTGGTCGCGGCCCATTCAGTGGGACCGCCGACGAGCACGGCGAGGTCGCGGTGTCCCGTTTGTTCGAGGACGCTGGCGCCGGTCATCGCGCGTTCTCCGTGCCCACACATCACGACGAGCTGACCGGACGCCACATCGCCTGCGCCGGGCAGCGCGCCGAGTTCGATGTTGCGTGCGCCCGGCACGTGCCCGGCGAGGAACTCGTCGCGCTGGCGAACATCCACGACACTCGCACCATCGAGGGCGGCAGGCTCGACCAACTCGACCGACGCGCTCGGGAGACTGGCGTTCGCCCAGGTCGGATAGCCGCCGGCGAGCTCGCCTCCCAGCGACTCCACGCCGACCGTGAGGCATTGGCGTACGAGTTCGTGTCGATCCTGAGTGTCGTCGAGCACGAACACCACTGGCCGCGACGCGTCGACGAGCCAGCCGAGCCACGTCGCGAACACCGGGCGCAACTCGATCGACAGCGACCGGGGAATGTGCGCGGCCGCGTACCGGTCGATCGGGCGGGCATCCACGACCTGCGCGCCGGTCTCGATGACGACACGGAACTCCTCGAGGCCCAGACGGGGCAACGTTGGCATCGCGCCGTAAACGTGCGGGCCGCGGCGGTTCACCTCGGGAAGCCGGCGGAAGAACGGCGGGAACGACCCGAACCCCGCCATCAACGCGTCCACGAACGCCGACTCGTCAGTGATCCGCAACAGCGGATTGCGGGCGCGTTCGTGCCCGATGGTCGTCGTGCGTTCGGCGCCGCCCGGCGCGGAACAGAATGACCCGGCGCCGTGGGTCGGGTACACCGCCAGCGCGTCCGGCAGGGCCAGGATTCGATCGCGCAACGAGTGGAACTGCGCCCGCGCGAGCACTTCGGCATGTTCAGGTCCGAGCAGATCAGTACGACCCACGGTGCCGACCATCAACGATCCGCCGCTGAACAACGCCAACTGCGTTCCGTCGCGCGTCTCGAGCAAGTAGGCGAGATGATCCGGCGTGTGTCCCGGCGTCGCGATCGCCTCGAGCACGAACGGGCCGATCTCGGCGCGATCACCGTCCCCCAGCCCGTGGTGCGGCACGACCAGGTGGCCGCTGGCCGGCGCGAGGAACCGGGCGCCAGCCGCGACCAGTTCCGGGCTCCCCGCAACGAAGTCCGCGTGTGAATGCGTGTCGGCCGTGTACGCGATGCGCAGCCCCCGCGCGGTCGCTTCGGCTGTCTCGAGCTCAGGGATCCGACGCGGGTCGATCACCAGCGCGGTGCCGTCACCGAGATCGACGAGATACGACGAGTGGCCGATGCCCTCGTCGACGAACCCGACGATCGGAGGCGCGGGCACGGCTCTCATAGGGGCGCGCTCACCGCGACGCGGCTCAGACATGGGCGCACTCCCTGGACGTCTCGCGCCTCGAGCTCGGTCACCGTGCCCTCCGGACAGCAGCTATTCAAAGGATGACTTGAATGTAGCGCCAAGACGCGTAGAGTTCAAGAGTAGGTTTGAATGAGTAGTTGGAGGAGGAGCCGGTGGCGGATCGCGCAGCCAAGGACGCGCTCTTCGACGCGCTGGCCTCGGTGGCCAAGGCGCTCGGCAATGGCCATCGTGCGGAGATCATCGACGTGCTCGCCCAGGGCGAGCGGTCCGTCGAGGACCTCGCCGCAGAGATCGGCCAGAGCGTCGCCAACACCTCGCACCATCTCCGCTCGCTGGCCCGCGCCGGTGTGCTCACGACGCGCCGCGACGGTACGCGCGTCTATTACCGCCTCTCCAGCGAACGCGTCGCCGACCTCTGGGCCGCGATGCGCGACGTCGCCGCCGCGCACGTCGCCGACCTCGACCGGCTCGCACGCGCCTACCTCGGCGTTCCCGACGGCGTCGAAGAGATCAGCCGCGACGAACTGGCACAGCGGCTGCGCGCCGGCAACGTGATCGTGCTCGACGTCCGCCCCGCCGCCGAGTACGAAGCCGGGCACGTACGCGGCGCCCGATCCGTTCCCATCACCGAACTACGACGCCATCTCCGCGAACTGCCCCGCGACGCCGACATCGTCGCCTACTGCCGCGGCCCCTATTGCGTCTATGCCAACGACGCCGTCACACAACTCCGCAAACGCGGCTACCACGCCCAACGCCTCCAAGACGGCTACCCCGAATGGCGACGCGACGGCCTCCCCGTCGCTTCAGCCGCCTCTGAACACGTCTGACGGGAGGAGGAGTCCACCCGAGCCGAGGACGGTTCGGGCCCCGTGTCGCCGAGGACCCCGTTGGCGAGCAGCAACCAACCTGCGCGCGCTCGCCGTCAGGGGGTAACTCGAGGTGCTCGAGTGACTCACGATTGCCGGTACGTGGTGTCCGCGGCAGGCGTGGTGATGGTCAGTGGTGAGTCGCCACCGGCGCGGCGTCGGCCGGCGACGAGCAACCGTGCCGTGATGACGAGAACGGCCATCACGGCCGCGGTCGTGGTGGACACGGCCAGTCTTCCCCAGTGTTCGTAGAGGTAGCCCGCTGCGAGCCCGGTGAGCCCGGCCGCGGCGAGCCCGGTGGCGCCGAGGAGTCCCTGGGCCGACGAGGCGTGTTCGGGTGGGCTGGCGAGCGCGGCGGACACTTGGTTGCCGGGCATCGTGAACGAGTCGGCGGCGGCGTGGACGATCGAGACGGCGAGGAGCATCCAGAGGCTCGGAAGGATCCCGTAGGAGAAGGTGCAGAGGGCGGCGACCGTCAGGCTGAGGGTGACGACGCGCAGGGGTCCGCGGCGTTGCGCGACGCGTCCGCCGATTGGTGCGAGGAAGATCATCGGCACCGTGAAGAGCGACAGGGTGAGTCCGATGAGCCAGGTCTCGGCGCCGCGGTCGCGCAGGAGCACGGCCCAGATGGCTTCGAACATGCCGATGGTCACGTAGAAGGCGATGGCGACCGCGAGTGTCGCTTGCATCGCGGGGATCCCGACCAGCCCCCGGATGACGCGCCGTTCTCGGCTCACCTGCCCGGCGGCGAGGTCCAGGCGCAGTGTGAGCCCGAGCACCGCGACGAGCACGGCTGCGAGCAACAAGAACGGCGCGCGGATGCCGAGCAACTCGGCGGCCAGCGCGGCGAGCAGCGGTCCGAGCACGAAGCCGGCGACGTCGAAGGCGGCGAGGCGCCCGAGGTTGTTGCCAACATGTTCTCGGTCACGGGCGATGACGATCCTGCGTATCGCGGGGCTGACGGTGCCGCTGCCCAGCCCGAGTAGCAGCCTCGCGAGCACGAATGCCCAGAACTGCGTCGCGACGGCGCTTGCGAGCATGGCGAGCGCAGCGACGATGATGCCGCCGCGCACCATGAGCGCGATGTGACCCCGATCGGCGTAGCGGGCGAGGAAGAGCTGCGCGCCGAAGCCGGCGAGGAACCCCGACGCGACGATGAGTCCCAATTGGGTGCCGGAGAAGCCGAAGCGATCACGCAGATCGGCGAGCAGCGTGTAGATCGACCCGTAGCCGAGCGACATGCTGCCCGACACCAGGCAGTAGGGAAGCAGAGCGCGGGTCCGGGTCATTTCGCGTCGTCGGGGCTCACGCGGGCGTGCGGTAGCGAACGCCGAGGAACATCAGAACGGCATCGAGCGGCCCGGCTGTTGCCGGAGCCGCGACCGTGTCACCCGTCGTTGCTGCGTAGAAGCCGACGATCTCGTCGTCGTGTCGGACGGGTTGTTCCATGCTTCACGCGCCTACGGCGCCGCACCACTGGTGGACGTCGTCCGGGGTAGGCGTGTGGCGACGAGGAGTCCGGTGCGGCCGCCGAGGTTCGCGAGTGTCTCGATGTAGCCGTTGAGCACGGCGCCTCGGTGCTCGCGCTGCTCGGCGCCCAGCGCATCACTTACCGGCTCGGATGCGTCGCCGAGCATCGAACGAATCCTGAGGAAGTAATCGAGGACCCGGTCGGTCGTGTCGAGCCACGTGAGCATCCGCAGACCGGCGCCCTCGACATATCGGATGAGTTGTGGCAGCGACGGTGCGATGTACGGCGCTTGTCGCATCACCGGTTGCATCGCCTTGGGGAGGGGACCGGTCTGTTCGTGTATCACGAGCGATCCGTCCGGGCGGAGCACGCGTGCGATCTCGGCGAACAGCGCCTGCTTGTCGCGGATGTGCATGCTGACATCGAGCATCCACACGTGTTCGAACGAGTTGTCTTCGAAGTGGAGGTCGGTTGCGTCGGCGACCCGGTACGAGATGCGATCGCTCATCCCTGTCAGGTTTGTGAGGGTCTGCGCTAGCTCGACACGCGGCGGCAAGAGGTCGACACCGATGAGCGAGCATCCGAATCGGTCGGCGAGGAACCGTCCGGGGCCTCCCATGCCGCACCCAAGGTCGAGCAGCGTGTCGTCAGACGTAGGCACGCGGTATTCGGCCGCGACATCGACGAGCACCTCGAGCATGCGGTGCATGCCGAGGTTGTGGCAGTCGAGATCTCGCTCGTACAGGTCGCTTGCTTGTACGTGATCGAGGTCGACGCCTGCCGCGGCCAGCGCGGAGAGGATCGAATCCAAGGATGGTGAGATCTCTCCGTAGAACTTCGTTAGTCGGGTGGTGCTCGCGGTCGCTTGCGGCATGCGTTCACCTCTCTGTTGTGAGTCGCGTTAGTCGGGTCGACGCGCCCGGCCGACGATGTGCGTTGATGACGGCAAGGCGACGGGTGTTTCGGGGAAGCGGAAACGCTCGACGCTTTCGATCGTGAACCCCGCCCGCTCGATTGCGCTTGCGGTGTCGCGGACGACGTGGCTGCCACCGAACATGACCGGCCACACCGTCGCATCGAGTCCGGCCTGAAGACGTTGCATTACGGGCGTGTCGGCGCGGACGTGTTCCAGGAAGCGCAACTCTCCTCCGGGTCGGAGGACGCGGTACATCTCCCGCAGCGCCGCGTGCAAGTTGGGTACCGAGCAGAGCATCAGGGAGGCGACGACCGCGTCGAAGCTCCCGTCGCCAGCCGGCAGCTGCTCGGCGACGCCGTCGACGACCTCGATCGGGACGGACACGTCGGCCTTGGCTTCGGCGACCTCGCGGAGACGAGGCTCCGGCTCCACCGCCAACACACCGGTGACCTCGGGTGGGTAATGCGAGAAGTTCAGGCCGTTGCCAGCGCCCACCTCGATCACCCGTCCGCTGAGTCCTACGAGCAAGCGGTCCCGGTACTCGGCGAGCCCACCCTGCTCCATCTTCAGGCTCGCTCGGAGGTACACGCGGGCAAAGGATCGGATGCCGGCGCGTCTTCGGCATCGGTCGACTCCTTGTCGGTTTCGTCCGTCGGTGCTACGAAAGAAACGCCGTGAGCTCGCTCAGGAGCTGAGGACGGCCGTCGATATTGATGATCCGCTACTTGGGCTCCCCGGCGACGAACACGATGAGCGTCGGCAACGTCATGATCTCGAACCGGCGGGCGATATCGGGTGCGTCTGCGAGGTTGATCTTCGCGATGCGCAGCGCGCCCGAGTGTTCGCGGGCAACGTCTTCGAGGAGCGGGACCAGCGCCATGCACGGCCCGCGGCCGTCCGCCCAGAAGTCGACAAGCGTCGGCTTCGACGAGCGCGCGACCTCGGCGTCGAAGGTGGCCTCCGTCAACGTGATCAGCTCGTCAGCCATCGGTGTGTGCTCGATCGGTCGGCGGCGAACTCATCGCCGAGCAGTCCTCGGCACAGACCGTGCTCATGATCAGCTCGAGAAAGGACTCGAGAAGGTGCGCGTCGTCGGGATCAACCGCGATCGACTCGACCAGGCCCCATGAGGCGGCATCGAGGATCCCCGCGAGGGTGAGCGGTGCGATGGTGACGCGCAGGCCTGCCTGCTGGGCTTGGTCCGCGATGAACTGCGCGAGCGCGGCGCGCGTTGTGTGCTGGTGTTCGGCGAAGCGAGCTGCGACGTCAGGATTGCGCATCGCGTAGAGCCGGAACTCCATGTTCAAGGCGAGTTTGTTGGTGTCGGCGACCACGGTCTCGTGCCAGAGCGCCGCCAGCCCGGCGATGTCCGGCAGTCCGCCTCCCGCGTGTTCGAGCCTCGCTGAGAATGACTCGAGCGTGCAGGTGAAGTCGTGATCACAGACCGCGAGGAAGAGCTCCTCCTTGCTGCCGAAGTTCTTGTAGATCGCTCCGCGAGTGAACCCGGCGGTGTCGGCGATCTCCTCGAGCGACGCCCCTTCGAAACCGCGGCGCCCGAACACCTGTGTCGCGGCGGCGATCAAGGTGCTGCGGGTGAGTTCTCGGCGTCGTTGGGGGGTCCATCGCTCCACTGCCATGACAACGTCGTATCACAAAAGCGCTTGCAATTTCAAGATACAGAAGCGTATCGTGGATACGAGGGTGTTCAGAAGCATCCAGGTACCTGTGCCAGCGAGGTTGCTGGGGATGAAGGGGAAGACGAGGCCATGTGGAATCGACGTGACATTCCGATTGCGACATATGAGGCGTTGCCGCTCTTCGCGGGGTGCTCGCGATCCGAACTCCGCCTGGTTTCGGGAGCCATGACGCCCCTCATGTTCCCGCCCGGCAAGGTCCTGGCACACGAGGGCGAGCGACCGAGCGCGTTCGTCATCGTGATGGACGGAACCGCTGAGGCGCGGCGCGACGGTCAACACGTCGAAGAGATTGGGACCGGAAGCTACTTCGGTGAGATCTCGCTCGTCCGGGGCATCCGTGAACCGGCCACCGTCGTCGCACAGACCGACATGACCGTCGATGTTGTCGGACAGCGGGAGTTTCGCGCCCTGTACTCGGTTCTCCGTGGGTTCCGCGAGCGTGTCGCCTACGAGGCCGACCGGCGTGTTGCAAGCTGGATCACGCCGCGATCGTCGGTCACCGCCGACATCACGCTCGCCGGCGCGCTGTAGCGACCCGTGCGAAGGAGGTAGCCGAGGGCCCGGTCGGCCGTCGCGAGCCCGCCCGACGAACGACGTCAACGAAGCACCGGGATCCGCCCATCAGGGCGGCACCGCTGCTGTCACGTGCGACAGATCAGGACGCGCAACGCATCCGGTATCCGAGATCTCCGAATCGAAAGGTGTACGCATGGGCTTCTACCAGGAACAGGTTCTACCTCGAGTGCAGGACAAGGTGATGGCCCGGAAAACGACCCGGGAAATACGTGCTCGTATCTGTGAAGGGCTCAGCGGCGCTGTCGTCGAGGTTGGTTTCGGCACCGCGCTGAACGCGCTGTACTACCCGCGCGAGGTGACAAAGGTGGTCGCTATCGAACCGTCCCGCGTCTGCATGCAGATTGCCGAGCCCCGCATTGCGCGGTCGCCCGTTCCCGTCGAGCACGGCGGCTTGACTGGCGAGCGTCTCGACCTCTCGTCGACATCGTTCGACGCGGTGCTTTCGACGTGGACGCTGTGCACCATCCCTGACCTCCAATCGGCGCTCGCAGAGATGCGACGGATCCTTAGGCCGGGAGGCTCGTTCCACTTTGTCGAGCACGGCCATTCGCCTGAGGACACGATCGCGCGTTGGCAAGCGCGGTTGGAGCCCGTCAACAAGCGCCTCGCAGGCGGGTGCCACCTGACACGGCACATTCCCGAGGAGATCGAGCGCGCTGGTTTCGAGATCGACAAGCTCGACACGTACTACATGAAGGGCGAACCGAAGCCTATGGGCTACACCTTCGAAGGACGCGCGGTCAGTCGCTAGCGGGCGGAGTGACCACGTCGCGGCGGTCGACGCGCTCGTCGAGCGTGGGTTCACCGACGTGACGGTCGTGGACATCTGTGGCGGTACGCTCGATGCGGTGCGCGGTCGTTTGGGAACGGCTCGAGCCGCGGTGCAGTTCGTCGAGCGCGATGTTCTGTCGTGCGAACCTGATCGGACCTTCGATGTGTGGCATGACCGCGCGTTGTTCCACTTCCTGACGAGCGCCGTGGAGCGCCGACGGTACGTGAGCGTCGCGTCGCGTGTGGTGTCCGAGCAGGGAGTGATCGTGCTCGCGACCTTCGCTGAAGACGGCCCTGAGCATTGCTCCGGCCTCCTGGTAAACCGTTACTCGTCCGAGAAGCTGGCCCAGGAGTTCGCCTCGCTCTCGTTGGTCCACTCGGAGCGGGTGGAGCACGTCACACCGGGAGGAGGGGTGCAGCCGTTCACCTATGCGGTCCTTCGCCGTTCCGTCGCATGAGTGCTGTGTCCGATGACGGTCAGACGAGCTGGTTCGTGACTACTACAACGAGGCGGCGCGGCGGTACGACTCGTGGATGGAGGGCTTCGATCGCCTGATGCTCGGTCGGGGCCGGAGCCGGATGTGTTCCCGTGCCCGCGGTCCGACTCTGGAAGTCGCGGTGGGGACCGGCGCCAACCTTCCCTACTACCCGCCCGACGCGGAGATCACGGGCGTCGACCTGAGCCGGGCGATGCTCGCCTTCGCCGAACGGCGCGCCCAGCAGCTCCACCTCGACATCGACCTGCAAGTTGGGGTTCAGAAGCCTGACCAGGTACTGGCGGGGGCCACCGGTCGGGTCAACTACGGGCAAGCACCTCATTGGTGAAGCGCTTCGCCCGTCGTGGTGACAGCGGCCCGATACGTTCGAGTCGTCGCCCAAAGCGGTCGCGGCACACTAGCTCAGCGTAGGCAGCGATCCCGCGGCGGATGTACACCGCATCATCAACACGATTGAGAGGAATGGACTTTTCGGTCCGCCCGAACACACCTTTGCCGATTAGGACTCTCCGATCAGTCAGCACGAACGTATTGCGCTTCCGCCAAATGCCGTACAGACCGAGGGTATACAGATACTTCGGCCACATGACCGCACGCGCGGGTCGGGCCACGAGCACTACGTCCTCACCGCTGTGGAGATCTACCCGTCGGATGGATTTGTTGCTGCGCGCACGCGCCGACTTGTCTCGCATGCTCTGCCTTCTCTCGTGTTCCCGCGCTGTGGCCGTCCTCGGGCGCAAAGGCGCCCTGTGATCCGCCCCCGTCGGCGTCCGCCGCCGCGCTCACGCGAGATGGTGCCCGATGTTGTCAGCCGCCAGCGTTCTGCGACCCGGGGGTGGGACCGTATCACCCCCCGGCAAAGTCGTGCTACGGGCGTGGAACACCGGTGACTAAACGTGCTTGAAGCGCCCCGGGTGTGGTGGAGGCTCTGGACCGTCCCCGGTTTCGTGGAGTCGGGTTGGAAGGATGGAGTCGATGGGCAAGCCTGGAAGGCCCAGAACGCATCCGGACTCGTTCCGGGAGCGGGCGGTTACGCGGATGAACCGACGCGGCTGAGCGACATCGACGTCGCGCTGCAAAGCGTCGCGTGGGGGACGATCCCGTCTACATACGTGGTGTGCACGGAAGACCGCGCGATCCCGCCCGAGTACCAGGAAAAGTGGGCGACCGAGCGTGCCACGGCGAAAATCGAGGTGCCTTTTGACCATGCGCCCGGCCTGTCGCATCCCACCGAGCTTGCCAACATCCTCACTGACATCATCGCCGAGGCGGCCACAACCTGGACCGCTCGTTAGCGCGCGATGAACGGAGGACAACGAACTGTGTGGTCAACGCAGACGAGCGCTCCGAACAACCGTCTGGTGCCGGCTGACGTTCTGTCGCGGCGAAGTCCCTGGTTTTCCGAGTGCGCATCGGGCACTGTGTGCGCCGTCGCAACTGGGACTCGATGAACGGCGGAGGTTCCAGGCCCTCTGGTGGCCCGCATCCGTCAGCGAACCGCACTGGCCAACGAGCGAGCATCGAATACGCAGCGAGGTGCGCGGTCCGCCGGACGATCTCCCCGGCACTCACATGCGCGGCCCGGTTGTGGCGCCGCCCAAGCGCGCCCCAGCTAATACTCAGCTAAGAATCTTCGGAGCAACGCATCGCGCCCGGCGGAGCGAGATCGCGAAACAGCAGGTCATGGTGCACGTGAGCGTGCGCGGCGAAAGCGCGTGGACCCGCGAGCCCGAGCTGGGGGACCAAAGGTGGCAGGTTCAAGTCCCGCCAGCCCGACCCCGAAATGCCTGATCGCGGTTGGTTCCGCATCCGTCACTCGTTGTCGTACTCGTCGTGGGGGCGGATCCAGAGCTGGAACCCATCGCCCTCATCGCGGCCTTTCGGCGCCCGGTCGAGGATCTCGTAGTCGGTGCCGGTTTCGCTCGCATTGCGGACGGCGATCGGCGGCAGCTGCTCGAGCATCGGCGCGACCCACTCGCGCGTCTGCTCCTCACTGCTCGAGAAACCGAGATCGACGTTGAACTCGTTGTTGGCTGACGACACCCAGGGAAAGCTCCAGCCCATGCGCCGCTTGTACGCCTGCAACTTCTCGAGCGGAGCCTGCGAGACGAACAGCATGGTCACGTCGCGCGCGTTCAGGTGTGGGACGACGCCGTTGGCGCTGTCCGCGATCGACGACCAGGTCGGGCAGCCGGCCTGGTAGCTCGGGCCGAACATGAAGTGGTGAACGAGCAGCTGACTGCGGCCGTCAAACAGCTCCGCCGCCGTGCGCGTACCGTCGTCGGTGCCGAAGCGGTACTCGTTCTCGACCCGCACCCACGGCAGTGCGCGCCGCTGCCGCGCCAGCTCGTCGCCCAGCCTTGTGTGCTCCTTCTCGCGGGCCGAGCAGCTCCTCGCGGGTAGCTGCCCACTCTTCCCATGTTCCGATCTTGTGGCCAGTCGTTGGTTTCTTTCCTTCTTGTTGTCACCACAACAGCTTGTGTTGGCCCACGCGACCGATGAGGTGTCACATCGGTAGCGTGAGGCCGGGCACCCACGAGGACGCGATAACGATCCGGACTCCGAGTCCGACGATCGCCAGCGCCAGCGGCACGTCGATGGCAGCTTTCGCGGGGAGGAGCTTCTGGGCGACGACGAGGACGGCGATCACCGACATCCAGGTGACGCTCATGACGCCTTGGGTCACCAGCATCAGCATCAGCCCGATGCTCGAGCCGACGCAGCAGAGCGCGAACTCGAATCCCGAGCGGACGCTCTCGCCGCAGCTCGGCGGAGGCCGCCGCTTGAGCGGGGTCAACTCGTGCACGCCCGCCGCGTTCGCGGTAGGTCCCCTCGCTACGCCGACCGTTAATGTCGCGCGGTGCCGAATGACACGCCCGCTCTGAGCGGGTGGCCTGCGCACATGCGTGTCGGATCGCTTCGGATCGTGCGTTCAAGCGTCCACTACGACGCGACGATCGAGTTCTACCGAGACCTCGTGGGGCTCCCGGTCATCGACCAGTTCCGAGGCAGCTACGGGGAGGACGGAACAATCTTCGGGTTGCCCGGCTCGCCCACACACCTCGAGATTTGTTCGCTCGAGGGAGGCCGGCTCGTCGAGCGATCCATTCGATCAACTCGTCTTCTACTGCAAGGTGAAGCGGCGGTGAATGACGCCACGAAGAAGCTGCTCGTCAATGGTGTGCGCCCGGTGCGCGACCAACATCGCTACTGGGAAGAAAACGGTGGCATCACGTTTCGTGACCCCGACGGACGCGGGGTCGTCTACGCCTCCTGGGTTTACGGACGAGATCCGCAACCGTCAGAGTTACCGCGGTGACTCCGCCGCTACTCAGTACAGCACGAGGTCTGTGACTCCCGCATCGGCGTAGCATCCGATCGCATCGCGAAATGACTCAGCCGATTCCATGCAGGAAGACAGGAGCGGTCGGGTCACGACCATGCGATCAATCGTCTCGGGAACCGGATGACGAAAGTTCGCGGACGCTACCGGCGGACCGAGACGGATCCCGGCTCGTCGCGCACGCCGCCGCGGTCAACGTCGGACCGCCGAGAACCACGGCGCAGCCGGCGACGTTCACCAAGCAAGATGGTCGTACGTCCATACATGGTCAAAACCGAGTTGCTCCGCGCGACACCACCGGCTCTGACCATCCTCCCAGCGGCGATCCGGGAGGCTTAACGCACCGAAACGCACCCGCACATGATCGTCCGATGCGAGTGCGGATGGCGAGCGCCACCTCGCGACTGTCGCTCTGCCGACCGCGAACTGTCAGCGTCTTGTCGCGTTACAACCCAGAAGCGGAAACGGTGGTCATCGAGGTGCAAGGCCGCGCGCTACGTGACCGAGTGCAGGCCAATCGACGGATTCGATGACGCAGCGTGCGAACATCCGAGAGGGCAGCCGACGCTCATGTACGAAACAGCGAAGAGGTTGGAAGGCATCGGCAACGCGTCCATCGCCGTCACGCGCGCGGCCGCATGCGACGACCGCTGGCTTCTTCGCCGGCCGCAGCGTCGAACGCGCCGAGGCGCCCAAGCTGTTCGACCCAACGAGGCGGCGCGACGCGGCGGAAGTGCTCGCCGTAGTAGGGATAGCGGACCGGGTCGTAGTCGAGCGTGCTGTCGGGCGAGAACTGGCTCTCGAGAAACCGGGCCACCGCGTCGTCTTCTTCGGGCGTGGCGGGGTCCTTGACGAAGACGGCGCTCCACTGCAGCCGGTCGTGACCGCCATGACTCGCGTGCCAGAGGTGCTCGTCGAACACGATGACGTCTCCCGGCGTGGTCGCGAGGGCGACGCCGGGGACATCGGCCGCGTCGCGAAACTCTGGACTCTGCAGCACGCTACGTAGCAGGCGGACCGGAACCCGATGACTGCACGGGAGTACACGGAGCGCACCGTTCGCCGCGTCCAGCCGCTCGAGGTAGGCGGCCACCTTGACACTGGGGATGTCGTGACCGGTGTCGGTGTGCCAGCCCGCGGCATCGAACAACAAGGTGTGGTGTGCAAACGCGAACAGCATCGGCACGCCGGAGAGGCGCTCGGCAGTAACGGCGAAGCGCAGCGCAAGCTCCAGGCTCAGTGGCCCGTGCTCACAGGTCGCGGGGACGTAATGGCCTTCGATCCCGCCGTCGGGCGTGCGCTGGCGGTAGCACGGACCCGTCGCGTCCCGCACGACGCGGTCCGCCTCGCGGCGCAGCTCGTCAACCTCGCGATGCGGCAACGCCTGGCGGAGAACAACGAAGCCGAACGCCCCAAAGAAAGCGTCAGGCGCAACGGAATCAGGACGCATGATCGTGCTCCTCGTCTCGCACGGAACCGAATCACGGATTCAGTGCGAGCGAGGAGGGCCACGAGCCCGAGCCTCAACTGAGACGAGTGCGCGTCACCAATGCACGAGGCACGAGGGTACAAGCCCAGCACCCGCCGGTCACGGGTTACGTGAGCGTGGTCAGCGGCGTGAGGAGTTCCACCATCGGGTGTTCTCCGAAGTGCTGGGCCCAGCCGCGGGGAGTGGAGTCGAAGCGGGCGTCCTTGATGTTGGGATCGGCGCCCAGGCTGAGCAACAGGCGGGCTGTCTCGAGGTCGCCCTGTGCGGCCGCTTCGTGCAATGCCGTCTCCCACGCCTGCTCCATCGGGACATCGGTGCGGCCGAGGGCGTTGACGTCAAAGCCGAGCTCAACCAGCAGACGGATCGCGTCGCGCTTGCGACGCGCCGTGGCCCATACGACGAGCGCTGGACGCTCGGCGCGCGCGGCGTCGACGTGTGCGCGCAATCGTCGGACGGTCACTCGGTCACCAGCGAGGGCCGCCGCGATCACTCCGTCGACCCCATCGGAACGAGGCCGCGCTGCGCCCTGGCCGACCAGCCACTCGACCAGCTCGGGGCAGCCCGCCAGGGCTGCCACCTCGGTGGGTGTGCGTCCGTCAGAGGTCCGAAGCGACGAAGGGCGTCCCCCGGGCGCCGCAAACGGCGTGCGGAAGTCGGCGCCATGTTCGACCAGCAGCATCACTCGGTCACGCATGTCGTGGACGATCGCCCACCACAGCTGGTGGCGGATCAGCTCGTCGGGGGAGTCGATCGTGTGCCCGAGCCGGGCGCGCCAGGGTCCACCGTCGCCGCGTCCCAACCCGTGCTCCAGGAGGAGGACCAAGTGGCGGTCGTCGGTCCCGAACTGTCGGTTGTAGAGCGCCTGGCCATCGTTGGGATCCGCGCCCGCTTCGAGAAGCAACTCGGCGAGGGCGAACGCGTGTGGGTGCGCGGGCTGGTCGCCCTCGCCGCTGCCCAGCGCACCGGTCACGGCCGTGAACGGCGTGGTCAACCCGTGCCACAGGTAGCCGGCGTTCGGATCTGCGCCGTGATCCAACAACACGCGGGCAGTGGCGAGCGTGTCGTCCTCGCTGACCGTTGGGTCATGGCGCGCGTACACGAGATACAGCAACGGCTCCCATCCATATGGGCCGCCCTCGCGTCGGACAAGGCTGGGGTCAGCGTCCAGCAGCGCGGCCACCGCCCCAGGATCCGCAACCGCGGCCGCGGCATGAATGCTGGAGCGCGTGATCTCTGGATGCTCGCCGAGCAGGCGACCAGCGCGTTCCCAGCGCGACGGTGTGTCATCGTCGCCGTAGCGCAAACAGGCCAGCGCCAGGAACTCGTACGTCGGATCGGTCGTGTCCTCGACTTCGTCGGGCGCGCGCGAATACCGCTCGACGATCTCGAGGTGATGCTTGAGCCGAGCCCACGACGCGAACCCGTAGTGGCGAGCCACGACCAGCTGGGCACCGGCCAGCGTCACCTCATGGGCACCCTCGGGGTGGTGCGCGGCCACCAGATCCACAGCACCAGAGACGCCCGCCCGCGCCAAGTCGCGCAGATCCTTTGCCTGCTTGCGGAGCTGCTCGAAACTCGGATTGTCAGGAAGCGGAACGGTCGACAACGCGACCTCCTTTCGCCGCCTGCGGTCCGCGTCGTCAGGCCAAAAGGAGGCACAACCGCCACATCGTCCACGACATCGACCTCGGGTGGGCTCAGCCCTCTCCGCGGACCCGGAGGCGCCCCGCGCGCCGAACCTCAGAGTAGCCAGCTGTGCAGCACCGACTTCGAGCGACGAGTCCACTCCGCCTTCGAGAAGGCCCCCGTCCCGCAGGCCCCGATTCGGAGCCGCGCATGCGGTCCTGCGATCTGTGCAGGATCGACCTAGGGTGCGGCCGTGGAGCGATGTGAGGAATGTGGTCAACCCGTCCCCGAAGCCGACGCGGTCCATGCCGTGGGGTACGGG
>JBKPCV010000146.1:0-13624 GCA_046727575.1 Actinomycetota bacterium | reverse complement strand
GCCAGGACGTCACCCTCGACGATCTCGTCGAGCAGCCAGTTGGAGACCCGACCGCCGGCGACCCGCTTCACGGTCAGCGCCAGCTCGGTATCCGTGTCGGGCGAGCTCGACATGGAGTAGCAGCGCAAGAGATCCTCGTCGCCGATCGGCACGCGGAACGTGCAGAACTGTCCGGCCTCGTAGGCGAAGGCGTCGCCGAGCTCCTGCGGCACCTCGAAGACGAACGACTTGGTGTCGTGTGTCTCCCGCACGACGCGCTTCACGCGGAGCGGATGGAAGCCGTGGTCGCGATTCATCTACCCGGACGTCGAGTCCATCAGGCCGCGGCCGGCAACTTGTACACCACGCCACCTTTCATCACGAACCGCACGTCCTCGGTGACGGTGATGTCTTCGGTGGGATCACCGGGTACCGCGATGACGTCGGCGAGCAGGTTCGGCACCAACCGGCCGCGGTCGTCGACGCCGACCAGCTCCGCGCTCGTCACCGTCGCCGCCACGATCGCTTCGACCGGGCTCATCCCGCGCTGCACCAGTGCCCACAGCTCCTTGGCGTTCTGGCCGTGCGGGATCGCCGGCGCGTCGGTGCCGCAGGCGATCTTCGCGCCGGCATCGATGAGACGGGCGATGGTCTTCTTCGCGATCGGGAAGATCTCGGCGGCCTTTGCCTGCAGCTCGGGCGCCGCGTTCGAGACGTCCATGCCCTCGGAGAGGTACGACGTGGGGACGATGAAGGTGCCGCGCTCGAGCACCAGCTCCTGCGTCTCCTCACTCATCAGCGAGGCGTGCTCGATGCAGTCGATGCCCGCCTCCACCGCCGCCCGGATTCCCTGGTCGCCGTGCGCGTGGGCCGCGACGCGGAGCCCGCGTCGATGCGCTTCGTCGACGATCGCGCACAACTCCTCGTCGGAGTAGTGCTGAGCGCCCGCGGTGCCCGTGAGCGACATGACACCACCGGAGGCGCACACCTTGATGAGCTTGGCGCCGTACTTGATCTGGTAGCGCACCGCGCTGCGTACCTGGCTGACGCCGTCGGCGATCCCTTCCTCGACCGTCAGGGGCAGCACCGCTGGGGCGAAGCCCTGGAACATCGTGGGGTCGAGGTGCCCGCCGCGCGGGGTGATCGCGTGGCCCGCCGGGAAGATCCGGGGTCCGGGGATCCATCCGGCGTCGATCGCCTTCATCAGCGTGACGTCGAGGAGCAGGCCGCCGGTCTGCACGAACAGCCCGAGGTTTCGCACGGTGGTGAAGCCCGCCATGAGCGTCCTCCGGCAGGCCGGGATCGCGCGCATGAGCTTCATTCCGGGATCGTCCTGCACGGAGCTCATCATCGTGGAGCCGGCTCCTCCCATCAGGAAGTTGAGCTCCATGTCCATGAGACCGGGCAGCAGGGTGACGTCACCGAGCTCGATCACCTCCGCGTCGTCGGGGAGCGTGTCGGGGGAGACGTCGCGGATGTACTCGCCGCGCACCACCACGACGCCCGGTTCGACGATCGTCCGCGCGTCGACGTCGACCATGCGGTCCGCCTTGAGTACGACCGGGTGGGCCGGCGGTCGCGGCCGGGTACCGGCAGCGATCGTGGCGGTCACGGCCGGGGCTCCACGACGAGCGCGCGGTAGGCCACCATCACGTCTCCTTCCTGATCGGTTCCTCTTTCACTCGGCGAGCCCGATGCCGTGGATCAGCAGATCCCAGAGCAGCTCCGATTCGGTGTCGCCCTCGAGCCGGAATGACGACCCGCTGATCGTCGTCGCGAACGCGTTGAACATCGTGGCCTGCAGCACGACACCCGCGATCCGGCGGTAATCGAGGCCGGGCCGGATCTCGCCGGCCGCCGCGGCCTCGGTGAGCAACTCCTCGAGCATCACGACGACCGGCGCGAAAGCCCGCGCGGCCTCCTTCGGATGGGAGGTCAGCAGCTGTTGGGCGAACTCCACCATCGCCGGTGCGGGTCCCTTGGGCGCTCCAGGCTTGGGCGTGAAGCGGCACATCCGGTAGTACTCGACAGCGAAGCGGTGGAGACGGTCGAGCGGTCCCTCTCCTTCGGCTGTCACCACCTCCAGGTGCCGCGCGGCGGACCGGACCGACTCCTCGAAGAGCACGAGCAGAAGCTCGTGCTTTCCCGCGAAGTACTGATAGAAGGTGCGCAGAGACTGCCCGGAGCGATCCACCACCTCCTGGACCGTGAACTCGCCGGAGTTGGTGTTCATGAGCTCGCGCGCGGCGTCGAGGAACAACTGCACCCGGTGCTCGGCCCGCGACCGCGCCGAGTCGAGCGCCCGCGCCACCGCGAGGTCGCGGCGCGTCGCCGAGCCGGTGGGCACATCCGCCGGTGCTTCGTCCGCGCTCATGCTTGCCCGCTCTCGGTACCCGCACTACGGCTCGGGGCGAGGTCTTCGTCGAGCTCGACCCCGAACGAGCGGAACGCCATCGCGAGCAGATCGTAGGCACCGACGGTGAACACGAGATCCATCAGCTGGTGCTCGTCGAACGTCTCGGCCAGCACCGCCCACGTCGCGTCGGTGATCATCGCGTCGGCGACCAACTCGTCCACCGCGCGCAGCATCGCCGCATCGAGCTGCGTCCACCCCGACGCCCTGGGACCCTCTGCGATGCGAGCGATCTCTTCGTCGTCGAGGCCGGCTTCGCTCGCAAGTATCACGTGCTGCTCCCACTCGTACGCGGCGTCGCGTACCTTCGCGACCCGGAGCACCAGCAGCTCGCGCTGTCGCGGCGTGAGCGTGGACGTGAAGAGGATGTGGCCGTTGAAGGTGTGGAACGCGTGGGTCAGCGCGGGATGGCGCGCGAGCGTGCCGAGCGCGTTGAGACCCTTGGGACCGCCCTTCCGCCGTCGCAGCGAGTGACGCGCGTCCGGCGGGCGCAGCGCGGCGATCCCCGCGCGTACCTCGTCAGACCACTGCTCGGGTGGGAGCGGTGCGATGCGCGGAGTGTCGGGCGCCGTCATCGGATCGGCTCGTCGCCGGCGATCGTGGTGCGGTGCATGTCGCGCGGGGACGACGAGTCGTACCGGCACGCGCGGTGCAGCACGCCCCGGTTGTCCCAGATCACCAGGTCGCCGACCGCCCACTCGTGGCGATAGACGCGCTCGGGGCGTGTCGACCGCGACAGCAGTTCGTCGAGCAACGCCCGCCCTTCGTCGACTTCCATCCCTTCGATGTGGTCCGCGGTCGCCCCGATCACGAGCGAACGGCGGTCCGACCGGTGCCGCCAGACCAGCGGGTGCGTCTTGGCCGGCCGCTTCCGCCACCAGGCGAGCTCCTTCGGTGACGGGTCGGGGTTCACCAGTCGCTGCGCCGCCTCGAACGTGTGCACGACGCGCAGCGAGAGGCACCGCTCCTTCTCTTCGTCGGCGAGGTCGTCGTACGCCGCATACGTGCTGGCGAATTCGGTCTCACCGCCGGCCGACGCGACCGCGTGCGCGCTGAGCACCGTCGCCATGATGGGGATGTCGTCGGTGCAGCCGTCGATGTGCCAGTCGAACGTGCCGCGCAGGTAGTCCGCGAGTGGGTTCTTGGCGGGATCGAGCGTCACCCGGAAGATCTCCGGAGGATCACCCGAACCCACCACTTCCACGGTGCCGAGCTTCCGGCTGAACGCGATCTGCGTCGCGTCGTCGAGGTGTAAGTCGCGGAAGACGAGCGCGCCGTTCGCGTCGAGCGTCTCGAGACACCACTCCGGAAAGGCGTCGTCTTCGAGCAGGCGGTCGCGGTCGACCCCCACGATCTGCGCGCCGACTGTGGTTCCGAGCTTCTCAGCGGTGACTGTGGGCATCGGCTCTCCTCCTGGAAGGTCGTGATCCCTCAACGAAGGGATAGATGCGGGTGAAGTCGGCACCGGGCTCGGCCGTCGCGAACTGCTCCCACACCGACGCGGTCACGGCACCGATCGATGCGGGCCCGTCGAGTTCCTCGACCGCTCGCAGGTACAGCTGCACGTCCTTCGTCATCAGCGAATTCGCGAAGCCGGACGAGTAGCGACCGGTCAGCACGTGTTTCGGGAACTTGTCGGTGGTGGCCGCGCTCTGGCCGCTTGCAGCGTCCAACACCTCCAGCATGGTCGCCATGTCGAGACCCTCCGACGTCCCGAAAGCAATGGCCTCGCTGGCGGCGGCCAGCGCGGTGGCCGAGAGGAAGTTGTTGGCGAGCTTCATCGCCTGCGCCAGGCCGGGCTCGGCACCGACGCGGAACCGGCGGTCGCTCAGACCCGCCAGCACCGGCTGGACATGTGCGCACGCGTCATCGCTTCCCGCGTACATCATGGCGAGCGTTCGTGCTTTCGCGCCGGCGACGCCGCCGGAGACCGGCGCGTCGACATAGGTCACGCCCTGCTCCGCGAGCGCGGCGGCGAGCAGTCGCGCCCGCTGCACGCCGATGGTGGAGGTGTCGACGACATGAGTGGTGCGCGGGTTCCCGAGCGCGAGGATCTCGCGCGCCACCTGTTCGGATGCTGCGCCGTCGGGGAGGCTCAGGACGACGACTTCAGCGTGTCGCGCGACCTCGCCCACCGAGGGCACGTACTGCACACCGTGCGGTGCGCGTTCGGCCCCGAGTGCGTCGTACGCGACGACCGCATGCCCGCTCTGGACGAGGTTCGCGGCCAGGACGCTGCCCATGTTGCCGAGCCCCACGAACCCGACGGTTCCCATCGTCAGCCTCCCGTGCGCTCGGCGCGTACGGCCCGGATGGCACGCCGAGCGGCCACGCCAGCGGGTGCGCCGCAGTACGCGGCGATCTGGAACAGCAGCTCGTCGACCTCCTCGTCGGTGACGCCCGTCCGCGCGGTGCTGCTCGCGTGAAGGCCGAACTCCTCCATCCGGCCGAGCGCCGCTGTCATCGCCATCACGAGCAGGCTCCGGTCACGCGTGCTGAGCGCGCCGCCACGCGTCCACACACCCCAGGCCATGGTGGTGATGTAGTCCTGGAACTCGGTGTCGAGAGGATCCGCGTCGGCGGTCACGCGATCGACGTATGCGTCGCCGAGCATCGCACGTCGCATCGCACGTGCAGTTCGTAGGTGCTCCGACTCTTCCATGGAGCGGCAGGTCAGACGGCGGGTTCGACGACGACGTCCATGCTGGCGGCGCCGCTGTCGGGCACATACGGCTGTCGCCACACCTCGACGGGAAACGACACGTTCACCAGCGAATACAGGAGCCAGAGCACGTGCTTCGCGTCGTCGGGTAGCGCGTCGAGGGGGTACTGGTCGAGGTATTCCATCGCCGCCTCGAGCCGCGGGAACGCCGCGTCGTAGAACGTCTGCATCTCCGGCATGCTGCTCGAGAGCCGCTTGGCGTAACGCTCGCGTTCGAACTCGAGGCACCACTCGGAGAACGGTTCGAGGTCGGCGAATTCGGCGGGGAAGGTGGACATTCGAGTGCTCCTCCTTCAGGACTTGATCGCGACCGGCTGGGGCTGGGGAGCAGTCTCCTGCCGACGCTGGTAGTCGGCCACGTACTCCCGGGCGGTGACATGCAGCAGGCGCAGCAGGATCTCCTGGTCGCCCAACGGGAACTGCGTCACCGCGCGCGACTCGAGCATCGTCTGCGTCGCTTCGAGCGTGTTGCCGTCCTGGAGCGAGTACTCCTTGAACGTCACTGCCGCGAGCTCCTGTTGCAGGCGCTCACGCGCGTTCCTCGGCGGGACGAAGTAGAGCGTTCCCTCGAAGATGTGCGTGTTGTACGACGTCGGCCAGTAGTGGTACGTGAGATACCAGTTCGGCGCCCAGACGAGCAGCATGAAGTTGGGGAAGAACAGGAACGAGTCGATGCCCCACGCGGGCGAGCGCGCCGGATTGACCGACGGCGGCAACTCGATCTCGATGGGGCGTTCCCACGGACCGAAGAGGCCGCTGTGGAGCACGCGCTCGATGGGCTTCACCATGTCGAGGTCCTTCGGCGGTGACATGCCGCCCCACGACGAGACCATCCCGTGCGGGCCGTCGATCTGGTACGACAACGCCTCGAAGCCATAGCCCTGGAGCTTCTGCGACTCGGCGGAAACCGACTGCCTCGCGTGCAACACGGGTGCGTGGTAGAACTCGGTGAAGGCGTCGATGAACAACTTCCAGTTGGCACCGACCTCGGCGCGGTACTTGTAGACCTGCGTCATCTTGTCGAAGGGGTAGCCCTCGAGGCCCCACGCGAGCTTGCCGAGGTAGTCGCGCAGCGGCGTGGTATCGCTCGCGTCGAGGTTCACGAAGATGAACCCCTCCCACGTCTCGACTCGCACCGGCGCGAGGCCGTAGTCGGCCTTGTCGAGATCGAAGAACTCCGACTCCTGCTGGACGAAGGTGAGGTCGCCCTCGAGCGAGTAGCGCCAGCCGTGGTACTTGCACGTGAACTGCCGGCAGGTGCCGCTGGTCTCCTCGCCGGGGTAGTCCTGCCACACGAGCTTGTTTCCGCGGTGGCGACACATGTTGTAGAAGGCGCGCACCTGGTCGGCCGCACGCACCACGACGATCGACGTGTGCGCGGCGTCGATCTCCTTGGTGAAGTAGCTCCCCACCCTCGGGAGCTGCTCGATCCGCCCGACGTTGAGCCACGTCCGGGCGAAGATCGCCTTGCGTTCCAGCTCGAAGAACTCGGGATCGATCGAGTCCTCGTAGGTCACCGGGCCGGTGCCCAGCTGCGGGTAGTGCTCGGTCCACGAGCCTTCCGGGGGCTTGGGGAAGTGCGGCATCAGCAATCCTGTCGTTCGGCAGACCACAAACGATAGCATGGATCTCGGAAAAAGAGAAGACCCTTCTACCTCGGATACGGCCAGCGTGACGTTTCCCCTTTCGTGGTCACGTGCGGAACCACACTTGTTCGAAGTTGTGAATTCACTACAGTCACGAACATGCCGGCCGTAGTCGACGGCGCGCTGCAAGATCTGCTCGGCCGGTCCCACCGACTCGGGGCCGACAAGCGGGTGACCAACTTCGCGGGCGGCAACACGTCAGCGAAGTTGACGCTCTCCGATCCTGTGACGGGCGTCCCCACGCGCGTGCTCGCTGTGAAAGGTTCGGGCGGCGACCTCGGAACGCTCACCGAGACGGGCGTCGCGCTGCTTGTGCTCGACCGAGTGCTCGCGCTGGAGGCGCTCCATCGTCGGGGCGTTCCGGAGGACGACATCGTCCCCTACTACGAGTCGTGTCGATTCGGCGACGGCAGTGCCGTACCTTCAATCGACACGCCCCTCCACGCCTTCGTCGACGTCGACCACGTCGACCATCTTCACCCCGACACGGTCATTGTCCTGGCCACAGCGGCCGACGGCGAGCGTCTCGTCGCCGAGTGCTACGGCGACGACGTGGGTTGGCTCGCGTGGAGGCGACCGGGCTTCAACCTCGCGCTGGCTCTGCGAGACGCCCGTACTGCCCATCCGGGTGCACGCGGGGTCGTGATGGGCGGTCACGGCATGATCTGTTGGGGCAGCACGAGCGATGAGTGTGAGGCGACATCGCTCGAGTTGA
Organism: Actinomycetota bacterium; assembly: GCA_046727575.1. Classification (GTDB taxonomy): domain Bacteria; phylum Actinomycetota; class Acidimicrobiia; order IMCC26256; family DASPTH01; genus DASPTH01. The sequence goes on along the minus strand of JBKPCV010000146.1, from coordinate 6,149 downwards.
TCGAACGTGCCGAGTTGTTTCTCGGCGAACGCGGCGCGCGCGAGCCGTTCGGTGCGGTCGTCACCGAGCTTCCTGCGTCGAGCAATGATGTCCGTCGCGCCGACGCCGCTCGGCTCGCGCCGGTCGTGCGCGGGTTGGCCTCGACGACCAAGCCGATGATCGGGAGCTTCACCGAGGCGCCCGTCGTGCTCGACTTCCTGAGCCGCGAGGCTGCGCCGCGTCTGGTCGCGCTGGGAACGTCGTGCCCTGATCATTTCCTCCGTACCAAGGTGAAAGCCCTGTTACTCGACCAGCCGCCCGACGCGCCCTTTGGCGTGCGCGTCGCTCGGCTACGAGAGCTTGCCGATCGTTATCGCGACGACTACGCCGCCTATTACGCCCGGCATGCGACTCCGGAATCACCGCCGATGCGCGGCGCCGATCCGGTGATCGTGCTCGTGCCGGGTGTCGGGATGTGGAGCTTCGGGCGCGATGGGCACGACGCGAGGGTCGCCGGCGAGTTCTTCGTGAACGCGATCAACGTGATGCGCGGTGCGGAATCGGTGTCGTCGTACGTACCGATCTCCGACGGGGAGAAGTTCGGCATCGAGTACTGGGAGCTGGAGGAGCGCAAGTTGCAACTCCGCCAGCCGTCGCCACCGCTGGAGGGCCGCGTCGCGTTCGTGACGGGAGCGGGCTCGGGGATCGGGCGCGCCATCGCCGAGCGACTCGCGGCGCAAGGTGCATGCGTGGTGGTTGCGGACATCGACGGCGACCGAGCTGAGAAGGTCGCGTCGTCGCTCGGTGCCGAGCGGGCGGTCGCAGTGACGGTAGACGTGAGCGACGAATCGGCAGTCGATGCGGGCTTCGCCGAGGCCGCGCTGTGGTTCGGCGGCGTCGACATCGCGGTGAACAACGCAGGTCTCGCGGCGTCGAGCGCGCTCGTCGACACGTCGGTCCAGGAGTGGGACCGGCTCCACGAGGTTCTTGCGCGCGGCGCGTTCCTGGTGAGCCGCGCCGCGGCGCGCATGATGATCGCGGCCGGCACCGGCGGCGACATCGTGTACGTGGTGTCGAAGAACGCGGTCGCGGCGGGCCCGAAGAACGTGGCCTATGGGTCGGCGAAAGCCGATCAGGCGCACCAGGTCCGGCAGCTCGCGGCCGAGCTCGGTGAGCACCGCATCCGCGTGAACGGCGTGAACCCCGACGGCGTCGTCGAGGGATCGGGCATCTTCGCCGGTGCGTGGCGCGACGAACGGGCGGCGGCGCACGGCGTCGAGCCCGACCAGCTCGCCCAGTTCTACGCGGAACGGACGCTGCTCGGTGAAGGTGTGCTGCCGAGCCATGTGGCGGACGCGGTCGTCGTGCTCACGGCAGGCGGGTTGTCGCGCACAACAGGACTCCTCATCCCCGTCGACGGCGGCGTCACCTCAGGGTTCCTTCGGTGATCGGAGGTCGAACATGACGGTGCGGATCACGGTCGAGCAGATCAGAGAAATCGAGACGGATCAGGTCGCCGACCACGAGCGCGACCTCGCCGCGGCGACGGAACGGTTGCAGCGCGCGGGTGTCGACGTCGACGCGTTGATCGCCGAGGTCGCGCGTTTCTCGGTGGCGGCGCCGTCGTGGGCGGTCGGCACCGGCGGTACGCGCTTCGGGCGCTTCCCGCAGGGCGGCGAGCCGCGCTCGACGGAAGAGAAGATCGACGACGTCGCCGCGCTCGACGCGGTGACCGGCGCGAACCGCTCCGTGAGCCTCCACGTCCCGTGGGACAACCCGGCGGATCCTGCCGCGCTCAAGGCTCGCGCCGACCAGGCGGGCATCTCGTTCGACGTCATGAACTCCAACACGTTCCAGGACCATCCTTCGACGACGGGCGACGGCGAGATCTCCTACAAATTCGGGTCGCTCGCCCACTCGAGCCCCGATGTCCGCAAGCGGGCACTCGAGCACAACCGCGCCGTCATCGACCTCGGTGTACAGCTCGGCTCCACCGCGATCACGGTTTGGCTCGCCGACGGCATGAACCATCCCGGCCAGGCAAACTTCCGACGGCAGTTCGAACGCGTCGCCGATGGTTTGCGCGAGCTGCACGATGGCCTCCCCGCGGGATGGGAGCTCTTCGTCGAGCACAAGCCCTACGAACCATCGTTCTACGCGAGCGTCAACTCCGACTGGGGTACCTCGTTGCTGCTCGCCCAACAAGCTGGTGAGCATGCGAAGTGTCTCGTGGATCTCGGCCACCACCTACCGAACACGAACATCGAGCAGGTGGTGAGCCGGCTCGCCATGGTCGGCCGGCTCGGCGGCTTCCACTTCAACGACTCGAAGTACGGTGACGACGACCTCACGGTCGGCTCGATCCACCCCTACCAGTTCTTCCTCATCGTCTTGGAGCTCGTGGAGCACGGCGACGGGGTCATGCCCGACGTGCGCTACATGATCGACGCGTCCCACAACCTCAAGGACCCCATCGAAGACCTCATCCAGGCGACGGACCAGATCCAGCTCCCCATCGCCCATGCACGGCTCGTCGACCGCGAACTGCTCACGGAAGCCCAGGAGCGCAACGATCCCGCCCTCGGCGCCGAGATCCTGCAGGCCGCGTACCGCAGCGACGTCCGCCCGCTCGTCGCGGAAGCACGCCGCCGCAACGGTGCCGCGCTCTCCCCGCTGATGACGTTCCGCCGCCTCGGCTACCGGCAGGCCATGGTCGACGAACGCGGGGCAGATTCGCTCGCCAGCGGGCTGTGACGTATGACCGCGGTCGCGGCCGTCGATTTCGGGGCGACGTCTATCAGGGTGTGCCGCGTCGAGCTCGGCGATGGCCCGCCGCGGCTCGAGGTCGTCCACCGCGTCGCGCACGCTGCACGGCGCGGGAGCGACGGACACCTGCGTTGGGACTGGCTGCATCTCGTAGCCGAGATGGAGCGCGGACTCGCGCGGGCAATCGAGATCGGTCCGATCGCCTCGATCGGAGTCGACACGTGGGGCGTCGACTACGGATTGCTCGACGGTCGCGGTGAGCTCCTCGAACCGCCCTTCTCCTATCGCGACGAACGCACTCGAACCTACGAACGCGTCGTGGACCGCGTCGGCGCCCGGCGTCTGTACGAGATCAGCGGGCTCCAGAATCTCGCGTTCAACACCATCTTCCAGCTCGCCGCGCACGACCGGGAACAGCTGGCCCGTGCTCGACGCCTCCTGATGCTGCCCGAGCTCCTCGTCCACCACCTCACCGGCGTGATCACCGGCGAGCTCAGCAGCGCGGGAACGACCGGGCTCGTGGATCTACGCACGCGCGACTGGTCGAGAGAACTCTGCGATGCGATCGATCTCGATCCCTCGCTCCTCCCCGGCCTCCAGCCCGCCACGACTCCGGTCGGCACCTGGCACGGTGTGCCCGTCCACCTCGTCGGTGGACACGACACCGCGTCGGCGGTGGTCGCGGGCGCAGCCGAGGGCGAAGCGTTCGTCTCGAGCGGCACGTGGTCCGTCGTCGGCTGCGAGCGAGCTCTCGCCGATACTTCCGAAGCCGCTCGTCTGGCTGGCTTCGGCAACGAGCAGAGCGCGCTCGGCGGCATCCGCTTCCTCCGCAACGTCACCGGGTGGTGGCTGGTCGAGCAGTGTCGTGACGCGTGGCGCGATGGTGACATCGAAGGGCTGCTCGCGGCGGCGGCGCGCGCCGAGGGCGAGGTCCCGATCGTGGACGTCGACGATCCACGCTTCCGCGCGCCGGCTGACATGCCCGACGAGCTCCGGGCGGCGGCGGGGCTGCCGGAAGCGGCGGCTCGAGCAGTCGTGATCCGGTGCGCGGTCGAGTCGATGGCGGCAGCCACGGCGACGGTCGTCGGCGCCTTGCCGCCGGTCACCGGTGTCCGGATCTTCGGAGGCGGCTCCCGGTCGACGCTCTTTCTCGACGCGGTCAGGCGATGCTCCGGGCTTCGAGTGACGCGTGGTCCGATCGAAGCGACCGCGCTGGGAAACGCGCTCGTCCAGGGCCTCGCGATCGGCGTGTTCGCGTCGTCGGACGCAGCACGCTCGACGCTGTCGGATCGGGAGGAGGTTGCTTCCTGAATCTCCAGGCGCTCGAGCGGCTCGAACTGATGCGCAAGCGTCTCGATGCCGACGGTCGCGTCCTCGTCACCGAGCTCGCAATCGAGCTCGAGGTGAGCGAGATGACCGTCCGCCGCGACCTCGAAACGCTCGTCGACGAGGGCGTCGCGCAGCGCGTGCGGGGCGGTGCGCTGTCAGTCGGGCCCCAGCAGTTCGCGACCCGCTTCCGGCAGAACGCTCGCGCCAAGGCGCGGATCGCCGAGAAGCTCCTCGACCTGGTAGGGACCGGCGGCGCGATCGGGGTCGACGCGTCATCGACCCTGCAGCGCCTCGCCGTGCGACTCACCCGAGCACGCGACCTGACCGTGGTGACCAATGGGCCCGACACCTTCCGCGCGCTCCACGAGAATCCGGGCGTCACTGCGCTCCTCACCGGCGGCGAGCTCGACGCCCGAACGGGCAGCCTCGTGGGTCCCCTGGCCGCACGCGCCGCACGTGACGTGTTGCTCCGCCGCCTGTTCGTGAGCGCCGCTGCCGTCGATCCGGAGCTCGGGTCGAGTGAAGCGACGCTCGAAGAGGCCGACGTCAAGCTCGCGCTCGCCGGGTCGGCCGGAGAGGTCGTGCTCGCGGTCAACGCGTCGAAGCTCGACCACCGAGCGCCGGCGCGTGCGTTCCCGCTCGACCGCGTCGACGTCCTCGTCACCGAGCTCGAGCCTCGCGACCGCCGTCTCGACCCCTATCGGCCGCACGTGCGGGTGCTGTAGCCAGTGACCGTGACCTGCCCAATGATGCAAGAGGTCCCTTGCACGACGGTCCGGTCTGTGCGAGCTTGTGCGCGTACCGCTTCGCGCCGGCCCAGCACGCGCCGCCCGTTCATCCGCATCGCCGACGAGAGGAAGCGACATGACTGATCCATTCACACCCGGGCCGGAGCACCACTTCACGTTCGGCCTGTGGACCGTGGGAAACCCCGGCCGCGATCCGTTCGGGCACGAGGTGCGCCCGCCGCTCGACCCCGTCGACGCGGTGCACCAGCTGTCGGAGCTCGGCGCGTACGGCGTGAACTTCCACGACAACGACCTCGTTCCGTACGGGGCGTCACCGGCGGAACGCGAGGCGGTGCTGAAGCGGTTCCGCCGCGCGCTCGACGACACCGGCATGAAGGTTCCCATGGCCACGACGAACCTCTTCTCGCGGCCGATCTTCAAGGAGGGCGCGTTCACCGCCAACGACCCGCAGGTGCGCCGGTTCGCGGTGAAGAAGACGTGCGATGCGATCGACCTCGGCGCGGAACTCGGCGCCGAGGTCTACGTGATGTGGGGCGGGCGCGAAGGCGTCGAGGCGGACGCGGCCAAGGACGTGCGAGCCGCCCTCGACCGGTACAAGGAGGCAGTCGACCTGTGCTGCGAGCACATCCGCAATCGAGGCCTGAACCTGCGCGTCGCGCTCGAGCCGAAGCCCAACGAGCCGCGCGGTGACATCTTCCTGCCGACGGTCGGTCACGCGCTCGCGTTCATCGGCGAGTTGGAGTGGCCCGACATGGTCGGGCTCAATCCGGAGTTCGCGCACGAGACCATGAGCGGCTTGTCCTTCTCGCACGCGGTCGCGCAGACGCTCTGGCACGGGAAGCTGTTCCACATCGACCTCAACGGCCAGCGCATCGGGAAGTACGACCAGGACTTCCGGTTCGGCTCTGAGGGGATCCGTGACGCGTTCTACGTCGTGAAGGTCCTCGAGGACGCGAACTGGGAGGGCATGCGGCACTTCGACGCGCATGCGTACCGTACGGAGGACGCCGACGGCGTGTGGGAGTTCGCGCGCGGTTGCATGCGCGCCTATCTCATCCTCGCCGACAAGGCACGTCGCTTCCGCGAAGACGCCGAGATCCAGGACGCGCTCCGTTTGGCCAAGGCCGACGCGCTCGCGGAACCGACCGCTCCGCCCGGCGGGCTCGACGAGATCCAATCGTCGACCTTCGACGAGGATGCGCTCGCCTCGCAGGGCTACGGCCACGAGCGCCTCGACCAACTCGTCACCGAGCTGTTGCTCGGCGTGCGCTAGATGGCGAGCGTCCGCACGCGAGCGAACGGCGGCGAGCCGGGTTTCCCGCCGAG
>JBKPCV010000145.1:0-3122 GCA_046727575.1 Actinomycetota bacterium | reverse complement strand
TGTGGGTGCCGTGCAACCAGCACATGGCCGACGCCGGCCCGCGGCGTCGACATCATGGTCGAGGCGCCGGCGCGTGAGCTCGTCGTCGTCGACGGTGACGTGGTCGGCGTTCGCTGCGACCACGATGGCGCGCTGCTCCACATCGGCGCGCGGCAGGGCGTCGTGCTCGCTGCACGTCAGATGGCGATGGTCTCCCATTCGCTGTGCGCGCCGGGGTCGATCGTCACGACGGGCGTGCCGATCGACTGCTTCACGTCCATCGCCACGGCCTCAGCCCTGCATGACGCCGCCGGCGTCGACGGGGATCGACTGCCCCGTGATGGTCCGGCTCTCGTCGCTTGCCAGGAACAACGCCAGGTTCGCGACGTCCTCGGTCGAGGAGATGTCGCGCAGCGCCACACCTTGCAGGAGGCGCGCCCGATGGGCCTCGACGTCGACACCCTGCTCGTCGGCCATGCGCTGCACCCAGTTGCGCCACAGCTCGGTGTCGATGCTGCCGGGGACGATGCAGTTGCAGCGGATGCCGTACTGGCCGACCTCGAGCGCGACGGCTTTGGTGAACGCGCGGAGTGACGCCTTCGCCGTGACGTAATGCGACTTGCGAACAATTCCGTTGTACCCGGCGGTGGAGGAGAAGTTCAGGATCACGCCGGAACGGCGTTCCAGCATCGACCGCCTCAAGACCTCGCGTGTGCAGAGCATGGCGGCGGTGACGTCGATGGCGATGGTGGCGTTCCAGTTGTCGAGCGTCTGCTCCCAGATCCACAGATCCGTTCCGGGGGCAGCGGCGTTGTTGCACATGATGTCGACGTGCCCGAACTCGTCGACGGCGCGGGAGACCATCGCCGCCACGTCAGCCTCCTTGGTGACATCGGCGCGCATGGCGATCGCGCCGTCCCCGGCGGCTGCGGCCGCCTCCTGGACGAGCTCTTCGCGGCGTGCCGTGAGCAGTGCCTGCGCGCCTTCGCGGACGAACATCGCGGCCATCACCGGGCCGAGCCCGGTGCTCGCACCTGTGATGATCGCGACCTTCCCTGCCAGTCGTCCGTGGCTCACCGTGCGTCCTCCTCGAACAGTTCCTGCAACGTGTCGCCGAACAGTTGGCGACCGGCGCCCGATGCGTCGAGCAGCCGGTTGGTCCGACGCCGCACTCGCCACTTCGAGTCCATGCGCTCGACGTCCCATCGGACCGCGCTCACACGCCAGAGGTAGTGGCGATCCTGTTCGCGCCGCATGATCAGTGAGTAGTTGAGCGCGGTGGCTCGGTCGCCGTCGAGGTCGATCAGAAGCGGCCCGGCGAAGTGCGCGACACCGTGCGCGATCAGACCTTGATGGTTGTCGCCCTGGAGCATCGCGTCGACCCCCGCGCTGCCCTGATGCGGTTTGCCCTCCGCGTCCCAGTCGTACACGCCGTCTTCGAGCCACAGCTGCCCGGCGAACGACGTCAGTCCCGCATCGGCCGCCGGCCCGTACGACATGATCAGTCGCGTGATCGCCGACTCGTCTTCGAGGCAGCGGACGCGTGCTTGCAGTCCCTCGAGTGCGTCTCCGTCCATGTCAGCGCTACGCCTCCCACTGGTTCATCGTGCGCAGGGGGGCCGGCGAACAGCGGCCGCACCGCGTCGGATCGCCAACGGCCCTCCACGAGTCGACGAGCACCTTCGTCAGTCGATGTTGATGTCTAACAGTCGTGCGGCGTTGCCGCGCACGATCGCGTCGACTTCGTCGTCGGGTGCGCCAGCGAACTGCTTGTCGATCCACTCGTGCGAGTACGGGAACGAGCCCTCGAGGTGCGGGGAGTCGTTGCCCCACAACAGACAGTCGGTGCCGGTGATGTGACGGTTCTGGATCGCCATCGGGTCCCACATGAAGGTGGCGTGGGCTTGGCGCTTGAGGTATGAGCTTCACGGGCAAGGGCCTGTTCCGGTACATGAACAACGCCAAGCGCTACACCTGCACCCAGTTCGCCTCCCGCTCCGTCGGCACCGTTCCCGGCGACCCCGCGGATGATGATCACGCACCGGGAGAACGTCGCCGCCGCCCCCGACTGGGTGGTGGTCCTCGACGCGGCCCGTGGTCGACGAGGGACGCGAGGAGTACGTCGACACGGGAGGTTGACCTCGGATGCCGGCTACGCGTCGCGGCAAAAGAGCGCGATGCTCGCCGCGGTCTCCTTGCTGATGTCGGGGACGAGCAGCGACACGATGTCGGCGCCATGGACCGTGCCCATGACCTGGCGGCAGCGGGCGCTCACCCCGGCGCGCAGCAGGAGCCGATAGAACTCGATGCCCTCGTCGCGCAACGGATCCCACTCGTTCACGCTGATGACCGTGGGCACGAGTCCCGTCACATCGTCTTCGCTCGCGAACGACGGCCACGCCAGCGGATCCCGAGCCTCGAACGCTTCGATGCCGTAGGCCATCGCGCCGCGGTTGTTGTGCAGGTAGAGCACGATCCCGTTGTTCTCGTTCGACGACGGGAACCGGGCCTGGGGCCAACTGCCCGCGATGTACGGGCAGAGCGCGTACAACCCGCGGATGAGCCCGAGGTCACCGTCGGCCTTCAGCTTGAGCCCGGTCGCCAGCGTGAGGTTGCCGCCTCCGCTCTCACCGGCGACGACCACGCGCTCGGCGTCGATTCCGAACTCGGTCGCGCGCGTGACGAGCCACTTCACGCCGGCGACGCAGTCGTTCAGCCCAGCGGGAAAGGGCGCGACCTCGGGGGCCGAGGACGCGAGCACGCAGTTCCGGAAGTCGACCATCGCTACCGCGACGCCCTGGTTGGCGATCATGCGGCCCCACGCCCGGTAGATGCCGTCGAAGCATGACATCGCCTGCATGCCTCCACCGTGGATGTAGTAGACGCACGGCAGCGTTTCGTCGGACTTCGGACGGATGAGCCGGACCTTGATCGGGTTGCCGTCGGGTGCCGACGTGAACTCCTCGGTGGACATCTCGAGGCCGGCGGACGGCGCGATCGTCTCGTCGTCCATGAGCTCCATCATCGAGCGCAACTGCTCGGCCTCGGCGACGGCGTCAGGCCGGCTCGCTTCCTCAAGGAGCTCCGCACGGCTGCCGACGTCGCCGAGCGGGCGCGGCCGTCCACCGCCCAGCGCCTTGAGG
>JBKPCV010000144.1:0-4511 GCA_046727575.1 Actinomycetota bacterium | reverse complement strand
AGCTGGAACTGCGCATCGCGGCCCGTGAGCACGTTGTTGTACTTCGCTTCGACGCCCGTGTTGCCGATCAGGAACGACTGGTAGCCGCTGATCTGGCTGAACAGTTCACCGAAGGGGTACACGCGTTGGAACTTGAGCTCGCCCTCCGACGGGCGCGACTCCGCGACCACTTGGCCGTCGGCCGTGAGGATCTTGCCGCGGGGGCGGTTGAAGTCGCTGAGGAACTTGCGGACGTTGTTGGGGTCGTTGGCGAGCCGATTGGCGTCCACCACCTGCAGGTAGGTCAGCTGGCCGACCAGGACGACGATCAACACCGTGATCGCGTATCCCACGCGTCGAATGGCTCGATTCACCTGACTCGCCCCGGAACCGCGGCGTGCTCCGCGCCGATCTCCGCAGTCGACAGCGCGCCTGGCATCTCCGCGCGTGCTGCCGTCTCGTCCGAGATGCGGAGTAGCAGCGCGACGATCACGAAGTTGGCGACGAGCGACGAACCGCCGTACGAGACGAACGGCAGCGTCACGCCGGTCAGCGGTATCACCCGGATGACGCCGCCGATGATCACGAACGCCTGCACACCGATGATCGTGGTGAGGCCGGCGGCGAACAGCTTGTTGAACGGACGGTCGGCCTGCACGGCGATGCGGAATCCGCTGCCGACGAACAGCAGGAACAGGATGCACACCGCGACGGTCCCGATGAGCCCCAGCTCCTCACCGATGGCGGAGAACACGAAGTCAGTTGGCGCGTTCGGGATCTTCTGCGGACTGCCCAAGCCCAGGCCGGTGCCGGCGAACCCCCCGCTCCCCAGCGCGTACATCGACTGCACGATCTGGAAGCCGGTCGTCTTCGCAACCGACCACGGGTCGATCCACGCGCCGACGCGGTCCCGCACGTGACCGAAGAACTGGTACGCGACGACGGCGCCCACCACGAACATCCCGGACGCGACGAAGAGGTACGACGGGCGTTCGGTCGCGATGTAGAGCATCGCCGCGAACAGCGCGAAGAAGAGGAGCGAGGAGCCGAGGTCCTTCTGCCGCACCATCACGAGGATCGAGAACCCCCACGCGAGCAGCAGCGGACCGAGGTGCTTCGGGTCCGGCATCGCAAGGCCGAGGAACCGGCGCGTCCCCGACCGCAGCAGTTCTCGCTTCTCGACGAGGTAGGCGGCGAAGAACACCACCAACAGCACCTTGGCGGCTTCGCCCGGTTGGAAGTTCAGTGGGCCGAGGCGCACCCAGAGGCGGGCGCCGTTGATCTCGGTGCCGATGCCGGGAAGTGACGGGAGGAGCAGCGCAGCGACACCGATCAGCAGACAGGTGTACCGGTAGCGCTCGAGCGTGCGGATGTGCCGCACGAGGACGAGCGTCAACACGAACGCGGCGACCGAGACAGCCGTCCACCCGGCCTGCACCCGAGCCAGGTCGCGGTCGAGCCGTGAGATCGCGATGAACCCGATGCCGTTCAGCGTCGCGGCGATCGGCAACAGGGTGGCATCGGCGCCGGGCGCGAAGCGTCGGACTGCGACGTGTGCAGCGACGTAGAGACCGAGCACCGCGAGGAGGAATGCCCAGAGATCAGGCGGCAGGTCCGGCTTCTCGGCCAGTAGGAGCAGCACGTAGCCACCGGTCGTGATGACGACGGCCATGAGTCCGAGACCGAGCTCGTGCGCGCGTCGACGCCGCGCGGTGACCGATCGCGGGCTCACGGGCCGGGCACCAGCGTTGTCGTGGGCGCCGTCGTCGCGGGTGGAACCGTGGTCGTCGTCGGCACCGTCGTGGTCGTCGTACTCGTGCCGCGGGCACGACCACGGATCCGTTGCACGTACGCGGCCGCATCGCCGCGCGACGAGAAGGTGGGCTCACCGCGTACGTCGGCTGCGTCAGCGGGGCGGAGATCCGCAAGCTGCAGGTCGGTGCGACGGTCGATCGTGGGGTCGAACCACAGCAGCCCGCCTGGCACGCCCTTGTAGACGGTGACGCGCCCACGGTTCGCCCCGACGAAGTAGTCGTGTCGTGCGTACCAGGCAATCGCGCCGATGGCGACGCCCAAGATCACCAGTACCGGGACGACCCAGAGCAGCACGCGGAGCACTCCATGACCGCGTCGCGCCGGCGGTTCGGGCTCGGTCGGTGGCGCCTCCTCGAGTGGCTCGGCAACGACGGCCCGCGGGCTCGGATCAGCACGTGTCGGGGCTTCCTCGCTGACGCCGACCACCACGACGGTGATGTTGTCGACGCCACCCGCTGCGTTCGCGGCGTCGACCAACAACTGCGCCGCGCGCGCGGGATCGTCTTCTCGACGCAGCACCATGCCGATCACGTCGTCGTGCAACATGTCGGTGAGGCCGTCGGAACAGAAGAGGACACGGTCTCCCGGCTGGAGCTCCACCGGGTAGACGTCCACGTCGACCGACGCGTCCACCCCGACCGCGCGCGTCACGATGTTGCGCATCGGGTGCACCGCAGCCTCGTCGGCGGTGAGGCGGCCGTCGTCGACCAGTTCCTGCACGCGGCTGTGGTCGTTGGTGAGGCGGCGGAGCTCGCCATCGCGCAACAGATAGGCGCGAGAGTCGCCGACATGGCCCACGAGGAGCGTCGTGCTTGTCGCCAACGTGCCGACGGTGAGCGTGGTGCCCATGCCGCTGTACTCGTCGTCGGTCAACGACTTCGTGAAGACCGTCTCGTTCGCTTCCTCGATCGCCTCTCGCAGCGGATGACCGGCATTGACCGACGCTCGGAGCGCTTCCAGTGCCGTCGCACTCGCGACCTCGCCGGCGCGGTGGCCACCCATGCCATCGGCGATGGCCATGAGCCCCATCGCTTCGTCGACGAGGTAGCCGTCCTCGTTGCTCTCGCGGACGCGACCGACATCGGTCGCGGCTCCGACCACCAGCCGCATGTCAGCGCATCGCCTCGGCGACCGTCCTGCCGAACTGCACCTTGTCGCCGCGCCGGAGCCGTTGCGCGGAGGAGAGCGGTCGGCCGTTCAACAGCGTGCCATTGCGCGATCCGAGATCCTCCACATAGATCTCACCATTCCGGCGGAAGACGCGCGCGTGGACCTGGGAGACGAAACTGTCGTCGAGCACGATCCCGCATCCGCCACCGCGTCCGATCGTGACCTCGTCGTTGAGCGTGAACATCTCGCCCCGGTGCGCCGCCGGTTCGACGATGCGGATGTGCGCCGGCCCACGACCCCGCGGCTTCGCGGCACGGGCAGGCGTCGCGGGCCGCACCGGCTGCGGCGCCGGCGCCGGAGCCGGGGCCCGCATCTCGGCGATCACGACTCGTACGACGCGATAGAGGAACAAGTAGAGCAGCGCCAAGAAGCAGAACTTCAGGATGGTGAGAACCGACTCGGGCACTACGACGCCTCGAAGCGCATGACCGTCGCGCCCAACGCAATCTCGTCACCGTCGTGCAGCACGTGCTCGCGCACCGGCACGCCGTTCACCTTCGTGCCGTTCATCGACTCGAGGTCGACGATGAGGAAGCCGTCGGCAGTGGCGCGGATCTCGGCGTGACGCCGCGACGCGCGCGGATCGGCGAGCGGTACCGTGCAGTCGGAATTCCGGCCGAGCACGGTGGGGTGCTCACCGAGGCGGACCCGACGGCCGTCGGCCAGCACGAGTGACCCGACCTGGCCACCGGCGCCCTCGGCGATCTCGGCGGCGACGTCGAACGCGCCCTTCTTCAACGAGTCGTCCTCCACGAGTGTGACGGTGACAGGCCCGAGGAACTGGTACCCCTCGTCGCGAGCATGCTGGCGCGCGGCCTCGGCGAGCTCGCGGACCAGCGCGTCGGCAAACGACTGGAAGCGTTCGCTGTCGGCGGGCGACAGGTATACGCCGATGTTGTTGGGAGCCACAGGCCGCCCGCTCACCCCGACTGTGCGTTCGGCGTCGAGCACGCGGGTAATGCGACGCCCGAGTTCGACGGGCTGCAACCCACTTCGGAAGGCCTTGCTGAACGTGCCTTCGACCAGCCGCTCGAGCCTTCGCTCGAACCCCTGGAGTCCCACGTGACCTCCACTCTCGGGCGTGCTCGTCTCGGTCCGGAGTGTACCGGCGACCCCTTTCGTTCAAACGTTCACGCGCATTGACGGTTGATACGCTGCAACGCCCGGGGCGAGTGGCGGAATTGGCAGACGCGCAGGCTTCAGGTGCCTGTGTTCGCAAGAACGTGGGGGTTCAAGTCCCCCCTCGCCCACCCGCGCTGGCCAGCACATTCGTTGACGCGGAGTCGTGGTGGGCGCGCGCCGACGCCGCGACTGCAACCATTTTGCACCTGCTGTCGGCCGATTCGGCTGCGGACGCGGCAACACGAGACGGGACGGGTCAGCGTGCGCTCCTTGACGCGCGCCGCGTCACTCCCAGGCCTCGACTGCGGCGACGCCGACGTCGGGCTGGTCGGTGAAGAACCCGTCAATGCCGGCGGTGAGGAATGCGGTGATCTCGCCTTGGAGGTCGCCGTACGCGTTCGGGTCGGCGCCGATCTGGAAGCTCG
>JBKPCV010000143.1:0-6993 GCA_046727575.1 Actinomycetota bacterium | reverse complement strand
AGCTCGTAGGCATGTGCGCGCGAGATGCCCAAGCGGCGGCCCGCCTCCTCGACCGACCAGACCAGTCGCTCATCGTTTTGACCACTGCGAGTCCGGCATTCGTCCTCCTTCCTGGAAATTCCTTCCTCGTTCTTCGGCGCGCACGAGCGTCTCGATCCAGGAGCGTCGCTCGTCTCCGTTGTCCGCTGTTCCTCGCTCGTCCGTCCGCCGCGGTCTATGCACCCCTTCCAGGGGCGCGACCACCCCGGGTCCGAGGGACGGCCGCTCGGCAGAGGCGTGCGCCGCGTACAAGACGGGGGTCGCTGGTCGGACGCTTCTCGGCACGGCGGCTCGCCCCGATGCGTCACCCGAGCTCTGCTGGTCCCCAACGCAACCGTCGAGCCCGCGACTCGAGAGCAACAGTCGAACCGCTCCTGCCCGACCACCGACGTCGTCGCGCACCACGACGCGCTGCCACTCCAGCCCGACGCGACCCACGATCTCCGATAGACACACTTCTCACCTCCGCAAGCGGAGGTGAGGAGGAGCATCCGGGAGTCATCGCTGCGCACTCCGCGCCGCCTCAAAGCGGCACATTCACGGCGTCGACAGTTGACACGTACCTCGCACCGGGATCTCACGCCCGTAAGCGGGCCTGAGGAAGCAACGACCGTCAGTCGGAAGCCTGCGCCATGCGGCGATGTCGACGAGCAGGTGGTCGGTCCGGGAGTGATCGCGCTGGTGGGCACACGGCCGGGAGTTATCCGTCGACGCTTTCGGCAGCGACCATTGCGTTGCAAGTCGCTGGGAGCCGCCAGCAGATGGCTCGGGTCCTCCCGCCACGGCGGCCGGAAAGACGTTGGACTGACTCCCCGTGGGGCGTCTCATCACTCCCGCCTCGGTGTCGCCCGCGACACCGAGAAGTGTGTCTATTCGAGATCGTGGGTCGCGTCGGGCTGGGAGTAGCGGTGGTCGCGGTCGCGGATGCGCGTCGTGGTGGCTGGTCGTGGAGGGGGCGTGGCGAAGTGATGGTCGGGTGCGCCAGGGTGCGGCAGGGTGGGTTCGGTCGTCGGCATTGGTGCCGGGCGCGCGAGGAGGGCGCCCCCGCCGAAGCGAGGGCGCCTTGTGAGTCGCTGTGGCGAGACGGTGCTATGCCGCGGGAACGGGCGGCTCGCCGCTCGACGCATCGTCGGCCGGGAACTTGCCGTCCTCCGCTTCGTAGCCGAGCCGAGGCGCGTTGGGCAGGACCCCATCCGGGCTCTGCTGTGCGGCCCGTTGTAGCAGCAGATGATCGTGAAATTGCTGCCGGCTGGCACGGTGTTCAACTTGACGCGCTGCCGAGCCAGCGCAACGTGGCGATGCGAGAGGTTGCCGGTCCCGTCCGAGTAGTACTCGATCGGAAACTCGAGGATGGGTTCGACTCGGCCGCTCGGCCGATGACACTCGAAGACAACCTTGCCGAGCGAGCCTCTTCGATCCAGGCGCGAATCGCGGGATCGTATTCAGTGGACCGGTCGTTCATCAACGGGCGGGCAGAGATCCCGAGGTGCGTGAGGATTCCGCTCGCTCTTTGTGGGGAGGTTGCTCAGCGCGTTGCAACGACAACATGGTCGTCGTGCGTCGCTTTGCCTGATCGCTTGTGTTCTTCGCTGATGTTGTTGGCTGGGGGCGCCGGGAAGTGCACGTGGATGTCGAGTCCTCCTTCAGGCCGGGCTCGCGTGTTGATGGTGGCGTGGTGGGCGTCGGCGATGGCTTGGACGATGGAGAGGCCGAGCCCGTTGCCATCGGGGTGGCTGGTGCGGGCGGGGTCGAGTCGTTGGAGTGGTTCGAACAGTCGTGCGACCTGCGACGGGGGGATCTTCGGTCCGTCGTTGGTGACCGACAGAATCGCGTGGCCGTTCTCGGCTTTGGTGGTGATGTTGACTCGGCCGTCGGGATGGTTGTGTCGGATGGCGTTGTCGATCAGGTTGGTGACGAGGCATTCGGTGAGGCTCGGGTCACCCGAAACTGACGCGGGTTCGAGGGTGGTGTTCACGTGCAGGTGCCGTACGGCGGCTTCGGAGCTGCGGTCGCGCATGATGCCGTCTGTGACTGCGGTGAGGTCGAAGTGTTCTTGTCGTGCGAGGCCGGCTTGTCCTCGGGTGAGTGTCAGGAGCGCGTCAATGAATCGTTCTTGTTGTTGACCGGTTGCGAGGACGCGTTCGTGTGCGGCGCGCAGTGAATCGATGGTCGCGTCCGGGTTGGCAAGCGCTACTTGCGCGACGATTCGTTGGCGGGCAAGGGGGGTGCGGAGTTCGTGGGATGCGTTGGCGACGAATAGTTTGTGTGCGGCGAAGGCGCGTTCCAATCGCGCCAGGAGGTCGTCGATGGTGTCGCCAAGCTCTTTGAGCTCGTCGTTGGGACCGTCGATGGCAATTCGTTCGTGCAGGTTTGTTGCCGAGATGTGGCGCGCCGTTTGGGTGATGGAGCGGAGCGGTCGGAGTACGCGGCCCGCGATGAACCAGCCGAGCGCGAGCGAGGCGATCGTCATGATGCCGAGCGCGACGGCGGATTGGACGAGGAGTTCGTGGAGTTGATCAGCGTGTTGTTGTTTGGCGAGGGATTTGATGCGGCGGGCTTGGGCTCTCAGCTGCCCAGGGGAGAGGCTGGTGCTGTTTCCATTGTTGCTCCGGGCGGTTGTGTCTGCCGGATCGTCCGGTGCCTTTCTCCGCGGCGATTCGATTACGGCGGCGTTGCCGTTGGAGCCGCGGTAGACGTATGTACCGTCGTCGGTGGCTCGTTGGACCAAGCCGTAGGTGATGGCCAGCAGCACCGCTCCCGAGGCGAGGAACAGTCCGCTGTAGAGGAGCGTGAGCCGCATACGCACCGTGCGCCGCGCCCGGTGCGGGGCCGCAGCCCATCTGAGCAATCGTTGATGGGTGCTCATGCGGAATCCTTGATGCGGTAGCCAGCCTTGGGGACCGTTTCGATGACTGAGGGGTCGCCGAGCTTGGCGCGCAGTCGGCTGACGGTGACTTTGACGGCTTGGGTGAACGGGTCAGCGGTGTCGTCCCAGACGCGATCGAGCAGCTCTTCAGCCGAGACGACCCGGCTCGGGGACGCGAGCAGCAGTTCGAGGACGCCGAACTCCTTGGGCGACAGGTCCAAGATGTGCCCGTTGCGGGTCGCGCGTCGTTGTGACGTGTCGATCTCGAGTTCGGCATTGCGCAAGACCGGCGGAAGGGCGGGCTGGGCCCGCCGACACAGCGCGCCAATGCGGGCGACGAGGATCGGGAAGTCGAAAGGTTTGGGCAGATAGTCGTCGGCGCCGCGGCCGAGTCCGTCGACTTGCGCGTCGATGGTCGCGGCCGCGGTGAGCATGAGGATGCGGCTGCGACAGCCGGCCTCGACGAGTTGCGCGCACACCTCGTCGCCGTGGACGCCCGGTAGGTCGCGGTCGAGGACGATCACGTCGTAGGTGCCGCCGACCGCGCAGCTGAGGCCGTCGGCACCGTCGAGCGCCATGTCGACGACCATCCCGCGCCCCCGAAGCCCAGCACTGACGGCTTCGGCCATCTCCCGGTCGTCTTCGACCACCAGAACCCGCACGCGGAGATCCTTTCCGGCCGGGGCGATCACTCGGCTCGTTCAGGATGCCTGAAGGGAGGTTGCGTCAAGGTTTCACCGCTGCCGCTGAGCGATCGCTGAGAACTCCCTTCGCCGTTACCGTGCCGCAACCGTCGGCTTCGTACAACCGGCTCCGAACTAGCCAGCAGGGCGACCAAGGAGCCGAAGATGAACGACGAAGACCTCACGCACACAACTGTCGAGGAGGGCCCGTATCCGCCAAGGCGGCGCCGGAAGCGACTGCCCATCGCCCTGGGCAGTGTTGCCGTGGCCGGAGCGCTGGCCGTCGGCGGGATCGCCCTAGCGGGCGGTGGCGGTTCGGACGGTCCGGGGGTCGCGCACGCTGGCTCGACCTCGAACAACCGTGGGTCGCACAGCGGCTCGGGTTCTGAGCGTGACCAGCTGCTCGCGTTCGCGAAGTGCATGCGCGAGCACGGGATCAGCGACTTCCCGGACCCGGACAGGAACGGCGGCATCGCGCTCCAGGGGACGCCCGGGGGTGATCTCGACAAAGACAACCCGCAGTTCGCGGCCGCGTTGACTGCCTGCAAGCATCTCATGCCCAACGGGGGTGAGCCGCAGCAGTCGGAGCAGGACCGTCGGAAGAACCTTGCGTACTCGAAGTGCATGCGGGCTCACGGGCTCAAGGACTTCCCTGACCCGGACAAGAACGGCGGGATCTCGGTCGAACTGACGCCTGGGAGCGACCTCGCGCCGGACAACCCGCAGTTCCAGGCCGCGGACAAAGCGTGCAAGGACCTCCTGCCCGGAGGTGGCAAGCGCCGATCCGCCCAAGGGCCGAGCAGCTCGAGCGGCGAGAGTAGGAGGTGACCGCGATGACGACCGGGCTCGCAACCGACGAAGTAGCCGACGCCGACCGGTACGGCGCCGGGCGGCCGCGGCGTCGACGCCGTCCGGTCGTGGCAGGAGCGATCGCGGCGGTGCTGGTGGTCACGGTTGGGGTGCTGGTGGTCGTCGATCCCTTCGGCGGCGGATCTCCGGCAGGCAACCGTACGCGCACGTCGCTGGTGACGGTGAAGCAACAGGATCTGGCCTCGCAGACCCAGGTGAACGGCACGTTGGGATACGGCTCGAGCTACACGGTGCTGAGTCTGGCGCAGGGCACGATCACCGCGCTGCCGGTGGTCGGTCAGACGATCACGCAAGGCCAGATGGTCTTCGAGGCCGACGGCAAGCCGGTCGTTCTGTTCTATGGCGCGAAGCCCGCGTACCGCAGCATCTCGGCGGGAGACAAGGGGCCGGATGTGGCGCAGCTCAACGCAAATCTCGTTGCCCTCGGCTACGCGACCAGCGACCAGCTCGACCCGTCCTCTGACACGTTCAGCGCCGCGACGGCGACCGCGTTGAAGAAGCTCCAGGCGGACCTCGGGCTCGACAAGACCGGCACCCTCGAGCGTGGCCAGGCCGTCTTTCTTCCCTCCGCGATCCGGGTGACCGCGGTCTCGGCGAGCGTGGGCGGGCCAGCGGGCGGACCGATCCTGACCGCGAGCTCCACCACTCGTATCGTCACCGTCAATCTCAGCGCGAACCTGCAGTCGCAGGTCAAAGTCGGTGACAACGTGACGATCACGCTGCCCGACCACAAGACGACGCCGGGTGTCGTGTTCTCGGTTGGTTCGGTGGCGACGGCGGCATCTGCGGGGGCGAGTCCGACCGTGCCGGTCGTCATCATCCCCAGCAACCCCGATGCCACCGGCAGTCTCGACCAGGCCCCGGTGCAGGTGTCGATCATCACCGCGACGGCCAAGAACGTGTTCGTCGTCCCGGTCAATGCGCTCTTGGCCCTGGCGGGTGGTGGGTACGCGCTCGAAACTGTCGGCGCCCGTGGCGTGCATCGCCTGGTGCCGGTCGAGCTCGGCCTGTTCGACGACGCCGCCGGTCTGGTGCAGGTTAGCGGCAAGGACGTGCATGCCGGCCAGCGTGTGGTGGTGCCCGCGTCATGACCGCCGAACCAACGACCATCGAAACCGGGCCTCTGCATGCCATCGACCTTCGGGGACCGGCAAGCGACGGCGGGGAACCGACGCCGGTCCTCGAACTCGTCGAGGTGACCAAACGCTACGAAACCAAGCCACCGGTCACTGCGCTTGCCGGGGTCAGTCTTTGCGTCCGTCAGCGAGAGCTGGCGGCCATCGTCGGGCCGTCCGGCTCGGGCAAGTCGACCCTGCTGCATGTGATGGGAACGCTCGACCGTCCGACCAGGGGCACGATGCGCGTCACGGGCATCGACGTGAACACCCTCGACGACGGCGAGCTGGCCGCCATCCGCGCGACCCGGATCGGATTCGTGTTCCAGCAGTTCTTCTTGGCGGAGCACGCGACCGCGCTCGAGAACGTCGCCGACGGGCTCCTCTACGCCGGCGTCCCCGAGGCAGTGCGCAAGCGACAGGCGCTCCGCGCGTTGGGACAGGTGGGGCTTGCGCATCGCGCAATGGCCCGGCCGACGCAACTCTCGGGTGGTGAACGCCAACGCGTGGCGATCGCCCGGGCGTTGGTCGGATCACCGGCGATCGTCCTCGCCGACGAGCCCACCGGCAACCTCGACAGCGCCACCGGCCAGGCGATCGTCGCGCTGTTGGAGGAGCTCCACATCGACGGCGCCACCATCGTGGTCATCACCCACGACCGCGACCTCGCCGCTCGCTTCCCGAGGCGCATCGAGATGCTCGACGGCGTCATCGTCGCCGACACCACCAAGGAACAGCTGCGATGACGGGCATCCTCGCCACGACCGCCACACCGCTGCGCCTCCGCGACCTCGCGCGGGTGGCCAGTGTGGGATTGCGTACCCGTCGCCTGCGCGCCGCGCTCTCGTCGCTGGGTATCGCGATCGGTGTCGCCGCGATCGTAGCCGTGCTCGGTCTGTCCTCGTCGTCCCAGGCAGGCCTGCTCGCCGAGATCGACCGTCTCGGCACCAACCTGCTCACCGTCACGCCCGGGCAGAACCTCGGCGGTGGCGCTGCCTCGCTTCCGGCGACCGCGCCAGGGATGATCGCCCGCATCGGCCCGGTCACCCAGGCGCAATACACCGGCACGACCAGCGCCAAGGCCTACCGCAGCCCGCTCATCCCCGCGGTCAACACGAACGGCCTGAGCGTCCAAGCGGCCAGCCTCGATCTCCCACGCGCGGTCGGCAGCCGCGTCGTGCGCGGCAGCTACCTCAACGCCGCCACCGCCCGGTTACCGGTCGCCGTCCTCGGCAACCTCGCCGCCCGACTCCTCGGGATCGACCGCATCAACCCGGGAGAGCGCATCTGGGTCGGCGGCCAGTGGTTCTACGTCACCGGAATCCTGGGTCCCGCGACGCTCACACCTGAGATCGACGCCTCGATCCTCATCGGGTTCCCCGCCGCGGAGACCTACCTCGGTTTCGACGGTCACCCCACC
>JBKPCV010000142.1:0-2650 GCA_046727575.1 Actinomycetota bacterium | reverse complement strand
ACATGGAGGTACCCCAAACCGGCGCGTGCGCGGTTCGGGCACCGCGCCGCGGTACGCTCTCCAGTCCCGTGGGCACCCGCACGTTCTCCCAGGCCGGCTCGGCGCGCTTCGCCGCCCGCCACGGGACGTCGGGCGGACAGTGCGGCACGATCGAGCGCCGCGCATGAGCGTGTGGCAGCGCGTCGTCGCCGCGCTTCTCGTGCTCGCAGCCGTGGTCGCCGTGGTGGTCGCGTTCACCGACGACAACTCGCGGAGCGCCAGCGCGGCTCCGAACGTCGCCGCGACGCCGATCTGGTCGGCGCGGCGGGTCCCACAACCGATCGTCGACGCCGTCGGCGCGCAGCGGCTGCAACACGTGCTCGACGAGAACTTCGGCGGCAACGGCACGTGCTTCGTCGTCGACGGAAGTGGCGCACAGCTCGCGAGTCACAACCCCGACGCACCGCTCATGGGCGCGTCCACCCAGAAGATCTTCATCGCGGTCGCCATGCTGGCCACGCTGGGACCGGACTTCGCGTACGAGACGAAGGTGGTCGCGCCGGCGGCTCCCGCGGACGGGAGCGTCGAGCGGCTCTGGATGGTCGGGAGCGGCGATCCCGTGCTGGCGACGAACGAGTACCGCGACTTTCTGCGTACAGAGGGAGAGACCCGCGACGACGTCACCACGAGCCTCGAGTCGCTCGCCGACTCCATCGTCGCCGCGGGCGTCAAGCGGGTTCCCGGTGGAATCGTCGCCGACGACTCGCGCTACGAGGACCAGCGGTACATCCCCGGCTGGAAAGACAGCTACCGGACCGACGGCGAAGTCGGCCCGCTCGGTGCGCTCACGGTGAACGACGGCTTTCGTTCGTGGACACCACGGAAGGTTGTCGTCTCCGACCCAGCGATCTACGCCGCGAGCGAGCTCACGCGCTTGCTCGCCGCGCGCGGCGTGCAGGTGGGAGCGCCGACCCGGGGCGTCGCGCCACCTGATGCGGTCGGGGTCGCGAAGGTGAGCTCCGAGCCGTTGCGGCTCGTGCTGGAATCGATGCTCAGGTCGAGCGACAACCTCAGCGCGGAGCTGTTCACCAAGGAGCTCAGCGCGCGGGCGGCGCTGCCCGGCACCACCGCGGCGGGCACGCAGGTGATCGCCGCCAAGCTGCAGGAACTCGGGATCCCGACCGCCGGCCTCGACCTCAAGGACGGCTCGGGCCTCCACCGCGACGACCGCGTGACCTGCCAGGCGCTCGTCGCCACGCTCGCGCTCGGCAACCAGCCGAACATGAGGCCGCTGTGGGACGGGCTTCCGGTCGCCGGCCAGAACGGCACGCTGTACGACGAGCTCAACGACACCAGGCTCGCCGGCAGGATGCGGGGGAAGACAGGCTTCCTCGCCGGCGTGAGCGGACTCATCGGCATGGTCGATCTGGGACGCAGCGTCAGCTTCGCCTTCCTCGACAACGGCGACTTCGAGAAACCCGAGGCGGTCGCGCTCCGGGCCAAGGCGGCCAACCTGATCGCGACGTATCCCGACGCGCCCGCTGCCGACGATCTGGTGCCGCAACCGGCGAAGTGATGGCGATCCGGCGTTCCTTGCATCACAAGAGCCGGCGGGCGACAATCCTCGACCGACCGAGGAGCCCCGATGGACCGTGATCCGAGCGCGACACCCCGCGAGCCTGCTCCCGAGCAGCCGCCGCGCGAACCGGCCGCCGCGGCGTCGCCGCGGCCGCAGGCTGCGACACCACCGTCACCGCCGGCCCCGCCGCCGTCGGCAGAGGGCGTGAGCGGCAACGGACGCACACCGCCTCTGCCCCAGCTCGTCATCGAGCTGCGCGATCTCGTCGTCACCTACGTCAAGCAGCAGACGATCGTGCCGCTCAAGCAGCTCGGCCGCTACGTCGGTTACGGAATCGGTGGGTCATTGCTGCTCGGCTTCGGCGTCGTGTTCTGCGCGATGGCAGGGCTACGCGCGCTCCAGACCGAGACGAACGGGACTTTCGCCGACGACTGGTCATGGGTCCCGTACGTGATCATGGTGGTGATCCTGATGGTCGGTGGCGCGCTCGTGTGGGTGCTACGCGGCGCGCGCCGGACGGGGAAGGAGGCGCGGTGACAACGACGACAACGGGCAACGGGCAGACGACGGTCACGCGCGGCGACATCGAAGCGAAGCTGCGAGAGATCCGCGGCGTTACCGACACCACAGCCGAGGCTGCGCAGGACGTCACGAAGCGCGTGCTCGTTCTCGTCGTCATCGTGCTGGTAATCGGAGCGTTCCTGCTCGGTAGCCGCCGCGGTCGCAAGCGCAGCACGATCGTCGAGGTGCGGCGGATCTGATGGCTCGGCGCCGGCGTCGTGCCGAGCGGTCTGGGACAGGCCGACGCGGGCGCGGCAACACGATCTCTGCACGCGTGACATCATTCGCCTGGCAGCGCGGTCTGCACACCGGCTCCCGCGCATGGCTCTACTTCGGCGCCGGTATGCAGGGCGTGCGCCTGCTCGGGCGCGTGACGTCATCGAAGCCTGAGATCTACCGCCTGAAGTTGCGTCCCGGTGATGCCATCGAGATACGCGAGGTTCCGCGGGTTCAGTAGGCCGGTACGCTGGCTGCGGTGAAGGTGCTGCTGCGCAACCCGCGGCGCGAGGTAGAAGTGCGCGGGCCCATGAC
>JBKPCV010000141.1:0-6704 GCA_046727575.1 Actinomycetota bacterium | reverse complement strand
CAGGGGCGCGGTCGCCAACGGATGGTTGACGACGACGCCGTACTGCATCGACGTACTCACCCAGATCTCCGCCTCGCACACCCCGTGCAGGGTGTGGCGCTCGAGCTGCTCGAGAATCCCGTCGAGCATTGCGTTGGCGATGCGATCAGCTCCGAACGCCCGATGCGCGTGACGTCGGCCAGCCGCTCCGCTGCGACAGAAGGCCGACGCGCGAGATCGGCATCGCAACAGTTCGGTGTTCGGCGCCCAGCGCCGATCTAACCGTCCTCCGCAGGTGCGATCAGTAGGGTCGCGCCCGATGAGTGATGAGCCGGCGATCCGCGCGCTCGTGCATGCCTACGCCGTGGCGGTCGATCACCGCGACCCAGCGGCGTTCGTCACACTGTGGGCAGATGGCGGAGTTCTCGACGTCCATCGGGAAGGTCCCGACCGGCCACGAACCAATTCGTTCCGCATGCCAACCGAGGTCGCGCAGTTCCTCGAGGCCCTGAGGAGCTATGACCGGTCGCTGCACATGGTGTCGACCCAGCACGTCGTTATCGACGGCGAGACCCGCCGAGCTCGGCGTGGCACTTGGCCTATCCGGAACGCGAGCCGCGTCTTCTCGACGCCGCGGTAGCACGCGGCGACAAGTCTGCGCGCCTACGGAGTTGCGAGTGAGGAGGACTAGTGGCGAGCTATGCGCTAACTCTGTTCGATAACACCCTCGTTCCAGCGTACGAGGGCAATGGCGTGTTCTCCTCCGACATCGACTTAATTGAATGGATACTGGGAGATCAGCATCTTCCTCGTGCTCTGGAACGAAGTTCGCTCACAGGTGGAGACCGACGGCCATGCCGTCGCGTATCCCTATTGGTACTTGCTCACGTGTCTAACCGGCGCGTCGCTCACCAGGTCGGCTTAGCATCCCGTGACGCGGCCCCGAAACACGGCGACAGGAACGAAGGGGATCAGATGCAAGAGCACGACATCGAGCGGCAGCTTCGGTGGATTATCGATCGTGATCTCATCCGTGAGCTCTCGCATCGCTATGCGTTGGCGATCGATTCGCGTGACCTCGACGCCCTCGTCGATCTCTTCGTCGAGGACTACGAGGTGGCCGATGGTCGTCGGGGGCACGCCGCGCTGCGCGAGTGGTTCACGACGATCCTCTCCAGCTACACGACGAGCATCCACCTCACGGGAAACCACATCATCTCGCTCGACGGCGACGACCCCGATCGCGCGACCGGCAGCGTGTACTGCCGGTGCGAGCTCGAGGTCGGTGAACAGTGGATCGTGAGTTGCTTGTTGTACCGAGACGTATACGAACGCGTCAGTTCGGGCTGGCGGTTCCGCAAGCGCGACATGCTTGGCTGGTATGCAACCGACGCGCTCGATCCGCCGACGGGACCACAAAAGGCACGCTGGAACCCGACGACGGAGGCTGCCATCCCGACACTGCCGTCGGTACCGGGCGCGACGTTCGCAGTACCCGACGCGTGGCCGACATGGACCAGTTTCTGGAATGACATCGCGCGCCGCCGGGCCGAACACACCTAGAACCGATCCACGGGGGTGAACGGCTGGGGCCTGTACTCGTCCCACGTGGCGCAGTTCGACGCCGGGCATCCCCGGTTGTTTCGTCAGACGGTTCGAAGAACTCGTGAGCCACGGCGCGGCCCTCGGTCACCTGCCCTTCGAGAGCACCCGCTACGGAGTAAGGGAAGCAGTCCTCCAGACCACTCCGGGCGGGTTCCGAGTCGGGCGCCGCGACCTTCGACCGCGACGAAATGATCTGGGGTATCGCCGCGGGCAACGACCGTAGATGTCAGCGCGCACAACGCCCCAAGGAGATCCGAACGCAAATGGCCGTCGCTGCGCAGGCGACGGGCGAGACGGCCGAGCACCGGACGACTGTCGAGGCTGTCGATGGCGCCGGCTCTTGCGCGCGACTTACTGGCTCTGCGTGAGGAACCGGCGGATACGATCGGCGAAGCGGTCGGGATCCACCAGATGCAGCCAATGTCCCATCCCGTCCCAGGACTCGAATACCGCGTTGGGATTGGTCGACTGGAACCACTGCTGATAGCCAGCTTCGACCGGCGAGCCGTGCAGCGCGAGATACGGCACACTGATTGCTCCGAGCAGGAGCGCGAAGCCGTCGTCGGCGGCGCCGAGAACCGCTGGATCGGCATCGAGCATCGGTCGCCAGATGTCGAGCACGACTTCCTGGTCGCCAGCCCGAAACTTTTGTTCCAGCTCGCCGAAGCGCGGCTCCGGCACGCGGTCCAGGCCCATCACGAGCTTCTCTTCGATTAGCGCGTCCGCGTACCTCGTTGGGTCCCGCAGCCGGGAGGCGAGTCTGTGCACGAGCTCGTCCAGGGGCCGCAAGCAGAGGGGCTGGTCGACGCAGACCGCCGGCCCCCTTTAGCCCGCTCGCGGCGCCCATCGTCGCGACCATCCCTCCTAGGGAGTGCCCAACCACGACCGGCGGCTCGGAGCACGTCGCTTGGATCACCGCAGCGAGGTCCGACATGAACCCAGCAGCGTCGTAACGGCCGCGCCGCGTCGAATCCCCGTGTCCGCGAAAGTCGATGCGAAGGCAACGCATCTCGTCTAGGAGCTGGCGCGTGACGGGCTCCCACGACCAGCGGTCCTCGCTGAGCCCGTGCAGCCAGACCACGGTCCGACCCTCGCCGCTATCGTCGAACACGATCTGCCCATCCTCGTTGGTGATCGCGTGGCGACCCGCCTCCACAGTCAGGGATTCTCGCGCTGCCGCCTTTCCCACGACGCGGGCCGCCAGATCGCCCGCTCGGGAGCGGTTATGCGAGCCTGCTCGACAGGGCGCGCCGCGGCGGGTCGCCTGTTATCGGCGATGTCTTCGTGCTCGGGCAGCGGCGCGGCGTTCAGCGCGGTTCTCGTGCCGTTGGGCCGGGAGCTCGTCGCGTTGACGCTCCCACGAGCCCGGAAGCGCGGCGAGAGCTGCTCTCGTCTTGTCGAGATCCGGTGCTTGCTGGTCGTGGAGGATCTGGTACACGTCATCGGACACGACGGACGCGAGCATGTGCAGCACCTCATGCCGTTCATAGCCGGAAGCAAGGAGCCGCGTCGCGGTCTGCCAAACCTCCGGAGGATCGTCGGCCCAGAGTTGGTTAGCGACGATCTCGTGCATCGCCAAGTGAAGAGCAGGGTTGATCGTCGTACCATTCACGTGGATCTCGGCCAGGCCGGCTGCGATTGCCCGATGCAGTTCGGGGTGCTCAGCGAGGATCAGCACCCGCCGGTCGTTTTCGTCGTTCGGATCCAGCAACGCGAGGTCGATGCCGTCAAACTCCCCGGTTGCACGGGGCACTGCGAACGTGCGTCGATCGTCGCCGGTCATGCGCGAACGCTACCGGGTCGAGGTCTTCGACACGTCACCGACTGCTCGGCTGACAATCCGAGAGCGACATGCGTTGCGGCGTGGTGCTCCGGGGCGCTATGGCCCGAACCCGGTCCGCTACTCATCAGCGGTGACCGCGTCGCCGTCGAACTTCGCGCCCGCAGCGGTGGGAAGGTGTCGCTCGTCGCCGACTTCTTCACGCCCAGAGACGGCAAGATCGCGCGCCTTGCTATCCACTCCGGCCTCCCGATCCCGCCGAGTAGCGATCCGACTCCAGACACCTGGCAATCCCACGAGTCCGCCCGGATCTCCCGCTCGGGTCTCGATAGCCTCATGCCTTTGCGCCGCGCCCGTATCGGATGATCAGGCCTGCCACACAGGGAGCAATGACGAACGGCTCCTGTGACCAGGCCGGTCAGGAAGATGTGGACGACGGCACTACCAGTGAGCTGGCGCTGGAGGAACGCGACGCCGCCTTGGCCTCCCGCACCTACGCCTACGCGAGGTCGTTTCCCTCTTTGAGGCTGAGCCCACGATTGTCGATGGGCGGACGCGTGGTCTGCGCAGGCTCCTCACGACGCCGCGGCCGTCGCTTCGGCGTCTGTGACCGCGGTGTTGTCATGTCGAGGTAGTTGGCGAGAGCCTTCGATACGCTCTGTGGCTGGCGGATCTCTTCGTGTTTGGACATGGCGGGCTCCTCGCAGTTGTCGCACCTCCGAGTGGAAGTCTGAGCGCCGGATAGGCAGAGTGATCGGCCGTGAACACCGAAAGCCCCAGCCGTTCCCGGACTGGGGCTCGGTTGTTCTCACTGACCAGGGTACCCACCACCGCCGTGGGCGACACGAGGCACGTTAGGAATTGGTCGTTGCCGACCCGCGCGTCGGCGCGTATGACCGAACTCGTACGTGGTGAACCGATCGCGCAAGCCGCATGAATGGTGCTCTGCGCGCCATGTGGCCGACCCCAGGTCAGTGCACCAGGCCGAGTCGCCCAACTTCGACGTCGACTGGAACACGGCACGACACGGACGAGTCGCGCCAGATCTGCCGCTCGGCGCCGGCGCGAAAATGGAACCGGCTGAGCCCTAGCCCCATGCTTGAGGCGCCGTACGCTCGCGAACTGCCCACCGAAGTGCGGGGACGTAGGGCTTGCTCTGGACCTCGGTACTCCCTCCAATGACGGGGATTGAGCCGATGTCGGGATTCCGTGCCGCTGCCTTCGTTGGGGTCGCGCGGTCGAGTTCATCAATCTGGCTCGATCCATGTCGCGTTGGGTGCCCGGGCTCAGCGCGTGATGTGGCGTGCTCCCCCCACGCAGGGTTGGGGGAGCACGCCGCGCAAAATGAACGGGTTGAGCTGTCTTCCGGGACGTGGACGCCGGGCTGAGGCATCCACGATTCAAGAAGTCGAGGGCCGCTTCATCCAAGACGCGACCCGGATCGAATAGAGCGGAGTAGAGGCGGGGCCGGGGAGGGCAGGGTTCCCCGGCCCCTCTGCCGCGCCGCGAGGAAAGGACACTCAAAGGGCGGGTGCCTCCCCACCGACGCACCCGGAACACTATCCGGGCGCCTGGCGCGCGATCCGCGTGACCCACCGGCACCGATCTGCCGTTCCGCGCTACCGCCAGCGCGACAGAACACAACGACAGAACGACGCGATGACGGCCTTGATTTCCGATGCGAGCGTCGTCGGCAATCGCTTAGTCAGGCGACTCGGGCTCGCAACCGGCCCATCGGCACCATCGCTCACGCCGCTGCCGCGCGCGGCAACTCGGGCACGCCTCGCCCTGAAGGTCCGGGTTTGATGGAGGCTCCGAACCCACGAGAGGGTTGGGTCATGCCAGCATCGAGGAAGGACCTGGCGGAGTCGCGGGAGCGGGCGGTCTGGCTCGTGCTCGAAGCCCACGAGCAGGAACCGGGGCTGTCCCTGAACGCGGCGGTGTTACGGATTGGGCCGACTCGGGGTGAACAGGGACACGTTGCGCGGGCTGGTGCAAGCAGGCGGAGATTGATGCGGCCGCCGGCCGGGCACGAGCACCAGTGACGCAGCGGAACTCAAGGCGTTGCGTCAAGAGGTCAAGGAACTCAAGCGCGCGAATGAGATCTTGTTGGCGGCTTCCAGTTTCTTCGCGGGAGCTTTATCCGCGACTGGGAGGACCGGGATTGTCGAGTTGCCCTCGGGGACGGTGACCTTCTTGTTCACCGACCTGGAGGGTTCGACGCTTCTGTGGGAGGAGCATCCCGAGGCGATGGGCGATGCGCCGGCTCGTCACGACGCGATCTTGGGGAACTCGGTTGCTGAGCACCACCGTCACGTCGTCGAGATGACGGGTGATGGTGTGGACGCGGTGTGCGCGACCGCGCACGACGCCCTCGACGCTTCGGTCGCGGCACAAGTCGAGTTGCAACACGAGCCCGAGCTCGCACAACGCGACACCGAGTGCCGATGGCGACACCGCACGCCCCATGGTTCGGACCTCGTGTCGGCCGTGGGTTCACTCGTGGTGGAGGGCATCGGCGGCGACGAGCTCACGATTCGGACTGCTCGCCTGGTCCTGCGCCAACTCGAGCGCGACGACGCGCCGTCGGCGAAGGCCGTCTACGGCGATCCTGAGACGATGATCACGATGCCGTGGCGTCTCCCCCGGACGAGGTGACCGCGCAGGCGTGGGTGAACGATCGGGTCGCCGAGCGACGCGATCGCGGGACGCCCGGCACCTACCTCGTCAGCGAGCGCGCGGGAACGCTCGTCGGACTGTGCGGCTTCTTGCCGCTGGGAGAACAGCTGGAGATCGGCTGGGCGATTCGCAAGCCTCACTGGGGTCACGGGTCCGCAACGGAAGCGGCCGCCGCGGTGCTCTCCTGCGCGGGCGACCGCCCGGTTCGCGGCGATCCGGCCGGGCAATTGCGAGTCGATACGCGTGACCGAGAAGATCGGCTTCCGGTTCGATCGCGACGCCGTCGACGAGCACGGTCCGCTTCTCATCTATGTCCTGTCGGCTTACGCTCGCTCCGACCGGATCAGGTCTCACGGAAAGGAGCCGCGCGATGCGTGAAGCGATCGCAGGTCGGTTCGTCGGCGCGACGGTGAAACGGGTCGAAGATCCGCGTCTGCTCACCGGGACGGGCCGGTACGTCGACGACGTCTCGGTGCCGGACATGCTGCACGCGGCGTTCGTGCGCAGCCCCCACCCGCATGCCCTCATCCGTGGCGTCGACGCACAGGCCGCTCGTCGCGTGCCCGGCGTGGTCGCAGTGTTCACCGGCGCAGACGTGGCGAAGCTCACGAATCCCTTCATCGGCCTGCTCCCCCTCCCCGGCCTCTACCACCCGGTGCAC
>JBKPCV010000140.1:0-15640 GCA_046727575.1 Actinomycetota bacterium | reverse complement strand
CTCTCGCGGCGAGCGGTGAGGTCACCGGTGTGCGACCCGCCGCGCCGGCCGAGGATGCGGAGGGTGGTGTGGATCGCCCGGTGCACGCGCCGGGTCTCGTCGGCATCGAGCGTGTCGGCCGTGCGGGCGGGGTCGATCCCGGCCCGCCAGAGCACTTCGTCGCACAGGAGGTTGCCGAGTCCCGCGATACGCGACTGGTCCATGAGCACGGCTTTGACCGGCGCGCGGCTCCGCCCGAGCACCGTACGCACATACGGCAGCGTGACGTCGTACGCGTCTGGTCCCAGACGATCCTCGTCCGGATCGAGCTCCACCGCACCCAGCCGGCGCGGGTCGCGCAGGTACAGGCTGCCGCCGTCCTCGAAGCCCAACCCGAAGCGGTGCCACTTCGACACGGCGCGATTGCTCGCGTAGATCAAGGGGTCACCCGCGGCCTCTCCGTCGATCAGCACGCGCCCGCTCATGCCGAGGTGCAGCCCGAGCACGGGCCCGCCGTCGGTGTCGACGAGGATGAGCTTGCCGCGCCGACGCGCCGCAGTGAGCTCGTGCCCATGGAGCGCCGCCGCGACTGCGCGTGCAGTCAGGCCGCGCTTCAGGAACCACGCGTCGGGCGCGTAGACCCGCGCGATTCTCCGGTGCAGCCCGCGAGCCTCGATCAGGGCGCGGGCTGACTCGACCTCGAGCATTTCAGGCATGGCGCGGAGCGCTCAGATGTTGGTGATCGCCCCGGTCTCCGCACCCTGAGCAAGTCGCGCGTACTTCGCGAGGAAGCCGCTGGTGTAGCGAGGCTCCATCGGCTTCCATGCGGCACGCCGACGTTCGAGCTCGGCAGCGTCGACCATCAGGTCGATGGTGTACGAGCTCGCGTCGATGACGATCCGGTCGCCTTCGGCGACCAACGCGATCGGACCCCCGTCAACTGCCTCGGGTGCGACGTGGCCCACGCAGAAGCCGTGCGTCCCGCCCGAGAACCGGCCGTCGGTGACGAGCGCGGCGTCGGCACCGCGGCCGGCACCCTTCATGGCGCCGGTGACCGCGAGCATCTCGCGCATGCCGGGGCCGCCCTTCGGTCCCTCGTAGCGGATCACGACGACGTCACCGGGACGGATGCGCCCGGCGAGGATCGCGTCCATCGCGAACTCCTCACCGTCGAACACGCGCGCGATGCCCTCGAAACGCAGATCGTCAAGGCCGGCGATCTTGACGACGGCACCTTGGGGCGCGAGCGAGCCGCGCAGCACCGCGATCCCACCTTGGGCGTGGATCGGGTTGCCGAGCGGGTGCACGACGTCGCCGTCGGGCTTCGGCGGATCGAGGTCGGCCAAGTTCTCGGCGACGGTCTTGCCGCTCACCGTCATGCAGTCGCCGTGCAGGAGACCGTGGTCGAGCAGTTCCCGCATCACGACCTCGACGCCCCCGATCCGGTCGAGGTCGGTCATGTGGTACTTGCCGTGCGGTTTCATGTCGGCAATGTGCGGGACGCGCGCGCCGACGCGGTTGAAGTCGTCGAGCTCGAGCTCGACGCCCGCTTCGTGCGCGAGCGCGAGCAGGTGCAAGACCGCGTTCGTCGACCCGCCAACCGCCATCGTGACGGCGATCGCGTTCTCGAACGCCTCCTTGGTCATGATCTGGCGCGGGCGAATGCCGCGCGCGAGGAGGTCCACGACTGCCTGACCGGACTGGTACGCGAAGTCGTCCCGTCGGCGGTCGACCGCGGGTGCGGCGGAGCTGCCGGGGAGCGCCATGCCGATCGCCTCGGCAATCGACGCCATGGTGTTGGCGGTGAACATGCCCGCACACGAACCTTCGGTCGGACACGCTCTCCGCTCGATCTCCCCGAGCTCGCTCTCGGTGATCCGTCCCGCCGCGCACGCGCCGACGGCCTCGAACACACTCACGACGTCGAGCGCCTGGTCCTTGTAGTGACCGGGCAGGATCGACCCGCCGTAGAGGAACACCGACGGGACGTTGGTGCGGGCAGCCGCCATGAGCATGCCGGGCAGGCTCTTGTCGCAACCGGCGAAGGTGACGAGCGCGTCGAGCCGTTCCGAGTGCACCATGCACTCGACGGAGTCGGCGATGATCTCCCGGCTCACGAGCGACCCGCGCATGCCCTCGTGGCCCATCGAGATGCCGTCGCTCACCGCAATCGTGACGAACTCGAGCGGGAACCCGCCGGAGGCCCGAACACCGTCCTTGGCCCGCTTCGCCAGGCGGTCGAGCGGCATGTTGCAGGGCGTGACTTCGTTCCAGCTGGACGCCACCCCCACCTGTGGCTTGCTCCAGTCGTCGTCGGTCATCCCGACCGCGCGCAGCATCGCCCGTGCGCCAGCGCGCTCCATGCCGTCCGTAACTTCAAAACTGTGCGGCTTCATCTGGTGGACCATGACTCGTGAGCGTACCCTCGTGCCATGAGCGTTCTCGTTGCCACTTCGAACGGGTACCACGTCTTCACGTCGTCCGGGAAGCATCTCGAGTCGCTCGGGGGTCACTCGATCGGCACACTCGTGCCGGGTCCCGGCGACACCTGGCTCGCGGTCGTCGACCGTCGAGAGCTGTGGCAGCACGCAGCCGACGGCACGTGGAGCGCGCTCGCGGCGGCGGACGTCGATCTGTCGTCGTTGCTCACCGTGTCGGGTGTGGTGTTCGCCGGCACGTACGACGCGCGCCTGCTACGCCTCGAGAACGGCGCGTTCGTGTCCGTCGAGTCGTTCGATCGCATCTCCAACCGCGACGAGTGGCACCAGGTCGGTCCCGCGCTCAACGTGCGGTCGATGACCGCGACCTGCGACGAGCGCGTGGTCCTCGCCAACGTCCACGTCGGCGGCATCCAGCGTTCCACCGATCTCGGTGAGTCGTGGAAACCGACGATCGAGGTCGACCACGACGTGCACGAAGTACGCGCTCATCCGACGATGCCCGACGTCGCGATGGCGGCGGCCGCCGTCGGCCTGTGCGCGAGCGCGGACGGCGGCGAGACGTGGACGGTCGTCACCGAAGGCCTGCCGATGACCTACGCGCGCGCCGTCAACTTCATCGACGACGACGTCCTCCTGAGCATCTCCGATGGGCCTCGCGCGAGTCGGGCCGCGATCTACCGGAGGCCGATCGCCAGCGGTGCGCTCGAGCGCATCGACGACGGCCTCGGCGACCACCTCGTCGGCAACGTCGACACCCGCTGCCTCGCCACGGGTCAGGGTCGCACCGCGTTCGCGGACGGCGGAGGCAACGTGTGGGTCTCGGAGACCGGCGTCAAGGGATGGGAACGCGTCGCTGTTGGGCTGCCTGCGGTCTCCGGCGTAGCCATTGCGTGATCGGGGTACGCAGTGCTGGGCCCCGTCTCCATGAGGGGTCCGAAGTACGATTCCCCGCCGTGACCGACCTCCACGTGGAGCAAGCGTGAGCGAGCGTCCGCGAGCCGGGTATCCCGGCGAGCAGCGAGCGTGGCCCGAGCGGCCCGGCGCCGCTCGCGGCGCCGAGAGCGGGCAAGCGTGAGCGCTGAGCCGTTCGGCATCGGACTTGTCGATGGCGTCGGCGTCGTGCCGCGCACCTTCGCGTGGAGCGGCCACCCGGGCGGCGAGCGCATGCGCTGGTTCGCCGACGGCCTCCGCACCGCGATGCTCGACCAGGGCTACACCGAGGTCGGGCAGGCCGGACCCGAGGTCGCGGTGGTGTTGCACTTCCTCGACCCGGATGCCGCGCGACCGTATCGCCGCAAGAACGCGCCCACCTTCGTGGTCGCGCTCGCCGAGCTCCCGACGACACCGTCCGACGTGCTGCGAACCGGTTACCCGCTCCTCGTACGCGGGCTCGCGAATCTTTGCGTGATGGTCAGCGCCGACCCGGAGGGTTCGATCGCGCAATTCGTCACGCTCGAGCAGGGTACGTACGCGATCGACACCGGCCAAGGCGACGATCAGTTCTTCTTCAAGACGGTGTTCTCCCGGATCGAACCACTCGCGACGTCGCGTCTCGTCATCGGCAACGAATTCAAGCCAGACCTCCCGAAGGAGGTGTGGGACGGCGACCAGGTGACGCGTCAGATCACGCGCGCGGGCGAGCGTTTGTCCGCTCTCGATCTGTTGCCGGCTGCGTTCCCCATCGAGGAGATCTTGTCGCCGCGCGACCTTCGTCACGTGAAGCTCCTCTACGGCATCGGCGGGTTGAGCTACGGCAACGTCAGCGCGCGGCGCGTGCCGTCACCAGGCGAACCGGAAACCCAGTTCTGGATGAGCGCGAGCGGCGTCGACAAGTCGTCCCTCCACGACATCGGCCGCGACATCCTGCTCGTCACCGGCCACGACGCCGAGCGTGACGTCATGCTGCTGCGCGTCCCGCCCGACGTCGAGCCCCGGCGGGTGTCGGTCGACGCGATCGAGCACTGGATGATCTACCGCGAGCATCCCGAGGTGAACGCGATCCTGCACGTGCACGCGTGGATCGAGGGCACCGTCGCCACCGAGATCAACTATCCGTGCGGCACCGTCGAGCTCGCGGAGTCGGTGGCGGAGCTCGTGCGCCAGGCGCCCGACCCGTCCCGCGCCGTCGTCGGCCAGCGCAACCACGGCCTCACGATCACCGGCCACAGCCTCGACGAGATCTTCGACCGCATCGACGGCAAGATCGTCCGCAAGGTCCCGATGGACTGACCCCCGCGCGGTTCATGGGCGCGATTTTCTCGCTCAGCGGAGTAGGCGCGCCCATGAATGTCAGGCAACGAGGAACAACGCCGTCCGCAACCAGCGAGTAACGCGTTCGGGCTCGCGTGACGCCGCGTGCCACGTGACGGGCAGCACGCGCCATCCGACGGCGCCGAACTCCGCGAGACGCGCGCGGTCGTTCACCCACTTGGCGCGACCGTCGTGGAACTCGCGTCCGTCGCATTCGAGACCCACCCGCTGTTCGGGCCAGGCAAAGTCGAGGCGATACCGATGGCCTCCGAGGACGACCCAGTGCTGACGAACCGGCCGCGGCACTTGAGCGCGCTCGATCATCGTCCAGACCAATGTTTCGAGCGCTGACTCCATCGCGCGCCCACTGCCGCGCGACGCCAGCAGCGCCTCGAGCCGACCGCTTCCCGGCCGTCCAGACTTCCGCAATGCGCGAAGGCGCGCCTCGAGCCGGTCGGTCGTGACGATGTTGCGACGGATGAGGTCTTCCATGACGGCCAAGAGACGATCGTCCTCGAGCCGGCCGGACATGTCGATCAGGGTGCGCGTCGGTGTCGTGATCCGGATGCCGTCGAGCAGGTCGCGATCGGCGCGATCGAGGCGCGTCCCTCGGTGGATCACGACCGCGTCCGAGCGCAGGTTCTGTTTCCTCGGGATCCAGATCTCGACCCGCCGCGTGCGGACGCTCTCGAAGCCCCAGATCACCGCGGCCGTCGCGTGAGAGATCAACGCGTGGTCGCCCGCCCAGAGCACGGCCGCGAGGCACGATTGGCGGAACGTTTCCGGCACCGCCGTGACCCTGTACACGCGCGGCATGACTCTGGCCCACAGACCTGATGCGACACGGCGAGCGATGGCTTGGGAGCTGATGCCGAACTCCGCGGCTTGCTGAACCGTGATCACGCCCTGTTGCCGCGCGACGAGTTCGGAGATTGATTCTTGGGCGCGATTTTCTCGCTCAGCGGAGTCCACGCGCCCATGAAATCGCGGGGGTACGTCAGCTACGGTCGAGGCGGTCGCGGATCAGGCGCGTGAGCAGCTGCGGGTTGCCCTGACCGCGGGTTGCGCGCATGGCCAGGCCCATGAGCGCCTGGACCTTCTTGTTGCGGACCTTCTCGTCGCCGGCGCGGTACTCGTCGACCAGGGCCGCGTTGTCGGACAGCA
Source organism: Actinomycetota bacterium (assembly GCA_046727575.1). Taxonomy (GTDB): domain Bacteria; phylum Actinomycetota; class Acidimicrobiia; order IMCC26256; family DASPTH01; genus DASPTH01. The sequence continues at coordinate 9,806 of JBKPCV010000140.1, read as the reverse complement.
GCGCGTCGACGACGGCGGCGAGCTCCGACTCGTCGCTGACCTGCGCGAGGCCGCGTTCCTCGACGACCTGCTTCGGTCGCTTCGGCTCCTGGAGGCACTCGGCCAGTACGTCCTTGGCCTGCTTGCGACTCAGCGTGGCGTCGGCGACGAGACCGACGAGCTCCGCGAGCCCGTCGGGTGGGAGCGGCACGACCTCGATCGACAGGCCCGTCTCGTTGAGGTGCGCGAGCACGTCGCCGATGCACCAGTTGACGACGTCCTTGGGCGAACCGCCGCTGCCGGCGGGCAGCGCCAGCACCGCCGCCTCCGCGTACTCGGCCAGCCCAGGGGTCGCGACGAGCGTGCGGGCGTCACCCTCGGGGATCCCCCACTCCGCCGCGAGCCGAGCGCGGCGGGCCGCCGGGAGCTCGGGCATGGCCGTGCGGACGCGGGCGCGCATCTCGTCCGTCGGCGCCACCGGCACGAGGTCGGGTTCCGGGAAGTAGCGGTAATCCGACGAGCCCTCCTTCGTACGCATCGAGTGCGTGCGGCCGTCGGCCTCGTCCCAGTGCCGGGTCTCCTGCACGAGTGGTTCGTCGGCGTCGAGCGCCGCGATCTGACGGTCGATCTCGTAGTCGATCGCGCGGCCGAGCGACCGCAACGAGTTCATGTTCTTGATCTCGACTTTCACGCCGAGCTCGGCGCTGCCTCGCGGCCGCACCGACACATTGGCGTCGACCCGCATCGATCCCTCTTCGAGCTTCACGTCGGACGCGCCGATCGCCTGGAGCGTGGCGCGGAGCTCCGACACGTACGCGCGCGCCTGCTCGGCGCTCCGAATGTCGGGACGACTGACGATCTCCATGAGGGGAACGCCGGCGCGGTTGTAATCGACGAGCGAGTACTCCGCCTCGTGGATGCGCCCACCACCGCCGACATGGATGGTCTTTCCGGTGTCCTCTTCGAGATGCGCGCGCTCGATGCGGATTCGTGCACCGTCGACGTCCGTCCATCCGTCGACGGTGATCGGGTCCTCGTACTGCGAGATCTGATAGTCCTTCGGCATGTCGGGATAGAAGTAGTTCTTGCGAGCGAAGATCGACTGTGGCGGCACCTGCAGGTGCGCCGCGTCGGCGAAGCGCAACGCCACGTCGACGGCCTGCGCGTTCAAGACCGGCAGCGAACCGGGCAATCCGAGGCACACCGGGCAGATGCGGGTGTTCGGCTCGCCGCCGAACTCGTTGAGGCAACCGCAGAACATCTTGGTGATCGTCGAGAGCTCGACGTGCAGCTCCAGCCCGATGACCGCCTCGTAGTCGGCGCGTTCGCGCGTCGCGGTCATGCTGCGCTCGATTCGAGCACGCGCGCGGCCCGGAACATCACGGACTCGCCGAGCGCCGGCGCCAACACCTGCACGCCGATGGGTAGACCCGCCTCGCCCGCGCCGTAGGGGACGCTCATAGCCGGGTGCCCCGCCAGGTTCGTTGGGATCGTGCACACGTCGGACAGGTACATCGTGAGCGGCTCGGCAGTCTTCGCGCCGAGCTCGAATGCGACGGTCGGCGACGTCGGAGACAGCAAGACGTCGAAGTCGGCGTAGGCACGCGCGAAGTCGCGGATGATCAACGTCCGGACGCGCTGGGCTTGCCCGTAGTACGCGTCGTAGTAGCCCGCCGAGAGCGCGTACGTGCCCAGCATGATGCGCCGCTTGACCTCAGGTCCGAACCCGGCGTCGCGGGTGCGCGCGTTCATCGACGCCGCGTCATCGGCATCGACGCGGAGCCCGTACCGAACGCCGTCGTAGCGCGCGAGGTTGGACGACGCCTCGGCCGGAGCAATCAAGTAGTACGCCGACAGCCCGTACACCGCGCTGGGCACGCTCACGCGGTCGACGGTGGCACCCGCCTTCTCGAGCGCGAGCCCCGCTTGCTCCACCGCGGACAGGATCTCCGGCTGCACGCCCTCGGCGTCGGTGAGCTCCTCGACGATGCCCACGCGCAGACCGTCGACGCCGAGGTCGACGACCGGGAGCAACCGCTCCCGTCTCTCCGGGATCGACGTGGAATCTGCCGGATCGTGCCCGGCGATCACGTCGAGGAGCAGCGCGGCGTCGCTCACCGTCGTCGCGAACGGCCCGATCTGGTCGAGCGAGCTCGCGAACGCCACGAGCCCGTAGCGGGACACCAGGCCGTACGTGGGCTTCACGCCGACAACACCGCACAACGCCGCGGGCTGGCGGATGGACCCGCCGGTGTCGGAGCCGAGCCCGATCGGCGCGTAGCCCGCCGCGACCGCCGCCGCGGAGCCACCGCTGGAGCCGCCCGGGACTCGGGTGGGGTCGCGCGGGTTGCGGGTCGCGCCGAACGCAGAGTTCTCGGTGGACGAGCCCATCGCGAACTCGTCGAGGTTGGTCTTCGCGATCGGGATCGCTCCGGCCGCGATCACGCGGTCGACGACGGTGGCGGTGTAGGGCGGACGCCAGCCCTCGAGGATCCGCGACGAGCACGTGGTGGGCACGCCGCGCGTGCAGAGGTTGTCCTTGAGCACGATGGGCACGCCGGCGAGCGGGCCCGGGTCGTCGCCGCGCGCGACGGCGGTGTCGACGGCGTTTGCCAGCTCGCGCGCCGAGTCGGCCGTGACGAGGTTGCACGCGCGCAGCTCGGCTTCGCGGTCGACGACGACCGCGAGGTGCTCCTCGACGACGTTGGCGGCCTTGCGATCGCCGGCACGAACCGCAGCCGCGAGCTCGACAGCCGTGCTCGCTCCGCTCATGTCGCTCCGCTCATGTCGCGTCGAGGATGCGCGGCACTCGGAACTGGCCGTCGTGCGCGTCGGGTGCCATGGCGAGCACCTCGTCGCGATCGAGGCAGGGCTGCGGTCGGTCGGGGCGCAGCACGTTGACGAGCGGAAGGGGATGCGCGGTCGGCGGTACGCCGTCGGTATCGAGCGCGGCGACCTGATCGGCGTGCTCGAGGATCACCGTGAGCTCGCGCGTGAACTGTTCGATCTCGTTGTCGTCGAGCGCGAGACGAGCAAGTCGCGCGACGTGCTCGACGTCAGCCCGCGTCAGCTGCGCCATGATCCGAGTCTAGGGATCGCTACCATGCCGCCGTGCCTGCATACCCCTTCTTGTCTGACGACTGGCTGCGGGAGGTTCGGCGCATCGTCGACGAGCACGTGATCGAAGTCCACGAGAGCATCGACGTGAGGATCAATCTCACGGTGACCGGTACACCCTTCGGAGACGACCGTCGCATTCATATCGCGGTGCAGCGCGGCACCGCCGACTGGAGCGCCGGTCACGTGGACGGAGCCGACCTCGCGCTGACGACGGACTACGCGACCGCGCGCGAGATCTTCCTCGCCGGCGATCCGCAGGCGGCCCTACAAGCCTTCATGGAGGGCAAGGTGAAGATCCAGGGGGACCTCACGAAGCTCATGGCGGCGCAGGCCTCGGGCGCGGTGCCGGGCGCGCCCGGCCTCGCAGGCGCGCTCACCGCGGTCACGGAGTGACCGCCGGGTCGAGCAGCGCGGGGAGGTTGGGTGCCGCGGTCCGCACGACCTTTACCAATGGGCCGGGGCGTCCGACCGGTCGCCCGTAGCCGTTCCCCGGACCACGCGGTCCTGGCCGCTTCGTTGCACCATGAGGCGGTCGCCGCATGCGTTCCTCCCGCTACCTCCAACCCCGCCTGCCACCCTCGCGCTTGAAGACGTCGGGGCAACCGCGGTGTCACGCGCTGGCGACGATCAGAACGACAGTGTGACTTTCGTACCCTTCTTGACCGGCGTTCCAGGAACAGGGTTCGAGCGCAGCACCTTGCGACCGGGCAGATAGCCGACGGTGTCGACGCCGAGCCCGAGCGCGACGAGTTGCTGCTGGGCCGCCTCGAGGGTGGCGTTGGTGAGGTCCGGGACGGTGACCAGCTCGGGCCCCTTGCTCACCATCACCCGTACCGACGAGCCGCGCTGTGCCAGCGTCCGCACGGCCGGATCGGTCCCGATCGCCTGACCGACCGGGACGGTGTCGCTGAAGTCGTCGCTTCTCGTCACGGCGAAGCCCTTGCTCTGCACCGCCTGAGCAGCCTGGTCGTAGGTCATGCCCGACACGTCCGGCACCGCGACCGGCGCGGGACCGTTGCTCACGAGGAGCTTGATCTCCGCATCGCGCGGAACCTTCTGGCCGATCGGCGGGTCGGTGTCGATCACCGCTCCGTAGCGCACGTCGTCGTTGTACGGATACTCGACCGTGACCAGGAAGCCGGACTGTTCGAGTTTGGCCTTGGCGTCGTCGCGAGACAGCGAGCGAACGTCGGGAACCGGGACGGGGGGCGGCCCGCGCGACACGAACAGGCGCACCGTGTTCCCGTCGTGTGCGAACGCCCCTGCCGCGGGCCGCTGGGCGATCACGATCCCGGCAGGATCATCAGCACTGCGTTCGACGATCGAGATGCTGAAGCCCTTCGCCGTGACGCGTCCCGTCGCGTCATCCTTCGTCACGCCGACCACCGACGGGACGACGGCGCTGCCTGTGCCGGCGTTGGCGATGGCGACGCCGGCGGCCGCGAGCACTGCGAGCGCGACGAACGCGACGACGAACGGCACGAGGCGGCGCGGCGCTCCGCGACGTCGGCGTGGCACCTCCACCGGTTCCGGCTGCGACTCGGGCTCCGGCGCATCCTGATCGAACAGCGGCGTGCGACTCGAGCCGATCTGGGTGGGATCGACGACCCCGCCGTCGCCGCCGAGCCCGGGGAGCGCGAATGGCTGCGGACGCGGGAGTGCCCGCCCGGCATCCGCGAGCGCCGCCTCCATCGTCGCCGCGTCGGGATACCGCTCGTTCGGATCCGGACGGCCGGCGCGCTCGATGACCGCGCCGAGGCGCCCGAGCTCGGGAGGCGCGACGAGTGGCGTGTGCGTGCGGGCCGCCAGGGTCCCGATCGCGGTGTCGGCCATCGCCGGCACCGAGCCGGTGACGGACTCGACGAGCACCACCGCCAGCGCGTACAGATCCGCCCGACCGTCGAGCGGCGCGCCCGTCGCCTGCTCCGGCGCTGCATAGCGCGCCGTACCGACCACGGATCCCGACGGTTCGGTCCAGCTCGCCTCGGCGAGCGCGCGCGCGAGGCCGAAGTCGGCGACTCGGACGATGCCGTGCTCGTCGAACAGCAGGTTCGCGGGTTTCACGTCGCGATGCACGAGCCCCCGCACGTGCGCGTACTCGAGCGCCGCCGTCACCTGACGTCCGACGTGAACCGCCTGCGACACACTGAGCCGCGACCCGTCGTCGAGGAGTCCGCGCAAGCTACCCCCGCGGAGCAGCTCGAGCACCATGAAGGGCACCTCGTCGTCGCCCCAGTCGTAGACGGCCATGACGTTGGGGTGATGCAATGACGCCGCAACCTGCGCCTCGGCACGGAATCGCCTGAGAAAGCCCGCGTCTTCGGCGAGCGCAGCGTGGAGCACCTTCACCGCGACGCGGCGACGCAGGCGCACGTCGTCCGCGATGTAGACGCGACCGCTCGCGCCCGCGCCGATCGGCGTGAGCAGGCGGTACCGACCGGCGAGGACGCGGCCGGTGAGGTCGGCGACGCCACTGATCGCCATCCGGTTCAAGGTACCGGCCGCCGTTGACGGCGTGGCGGCACCGGGCTCGACGGGAACGCGCCGAAGACGGAGCGTTACCCTCCACCCATGGCCGTCGCGAAGCGCACGCGCGTCTTTGAACATCCGGGCCGCGTGGCCGTCGTCACGGTTGCGATCATGCTGACGTTGACGCTCGGCGCCGTCGTGCTGCACAACGCAGACACCAGCCCGGGCGGGCAACCGCAGCTGCCGGCCGCAGTGGAGAGCATCAGTCCCGGTCGCGGTGAGCTCACCGGACTGGTCGACGACGTGACCATCGACCTGGCGGACAACCTGCAGGGCGACATGATCCTCAACGCTCGGCAAATTCCCGACGACCAGCTCGACACCATCCCGCAGCTCGGTGTGATCACCTTCCGGCCGGGCCCGGGCAAGGAGTTCACGCGCTTGAACACCGGCGACAACACTGTGGTCGTGCACTACTGGGGGCGCGGCGAGCCACGGCCCGCTCGGCCGCCAGCCTTCTCCTGGCGGTTCCGCGCCGGCGCCTAGCCACGTTCAACTCACTGTCAACACTGCCGCGCCGCGTATGGCGTCGTGCTTGATCGCGGACAAGGCGTCGTTGGCGGCCTCGAGCGGGTACGTCTCGTGCTCGACGCGAATGCCGGCTTCGGCCACGATCGCCATGAACTCCTGGGCGTCACGTCGCGTCATGTTCGCGACCGACCTCAGGCTGCGCTCGCGCCACAGGAGCGCGTAGTCGAACGCGGGGATGGTGGTCATGTGGATGCCCGCGAGGCTCACCGTGCCCCCCGGCCGCAGGATCTGCAGCGCCACCGGCACGAGCTCGCCCGCGGGCGCGAACACGACCGCGCGGTCGCAAAGCTCGGGAGGCGTCTCCCCCGCATCGCCGACCCACGACGCACCCATCTCGCGCGCGAGTGCCTGGTGCTTCTCGCCGCGCGTGAGGACGACCACCTCGCAACCCCAGTGATGGAGCACCTGGATCGCGAGATGCGCCGACGCACCGAATCCCATCAGCGCGACCCGCTCGCCCGGCTCCACTTCGGCGCGGCGCAACGCGCGGTAACCGATGACACCGGCACACAGCAGCGGCGCCGCCTCGAGATCGTCGAGTGCGTCGGGGAGGTGCACCGCGAACGCTTCTGGGACCGTGATGGCATCCGCGTAGCCACCGTCGACCGTCCAGCCGGTGAACTCGGCGTGCTCGCACAGGTTCTCCTCGCCGCGCAGGCAGAACTCGCAGCGACCGTCGGTTCGGTGCAGCCAGGGCACACCGACACGGTCGCCGACGTGGAGTTCGTCACAACGGTCGCCGAGCTGCGCCACCGTCCCCACCACTTGGTGCCCCGGCACCACCGGCAGGTGCGGCAGCTCGAGCTCTCCCTCCACCACGTGGAGGTCGGTCCGGCAACACGCGCACACGGCCACTCGCACGCGCACCTCACCCGGGCCCGGTTCCGGCACGTCGCGTTCCACGAGCGCGAGCGGACGCGTGTCGATCGGAGCGGGGCGATCGAGCTGCACGGCGCGCATCATGCGGTCATCCCGCTTCCAGTAGCTCGCGGAAGCGGGCTTCGTCGATGACCTCGACGCCGAGCTGCTCGGCCTTCGCCAGCTTCGTGCCGGGGCTCTCGCCGGCGACCACGTAGTTGGTCTTCTTCGACACGCTGCCCGCGACCTTGCCGCCCCGCGCGACGATCTCGGCCGTCGCTTCGTCGCGCGTGAGACCGTCGAGCGTCCCGGTGAGCACGAACGTCATCCCCGCGAACGACGTGCCGACGGCAGACGAATCGACGCGTGGCGGTCCTTCGAAGTTGACGCCCGCGTCGCGCAACTTCTCGACGACGACCTGGTTGCGCTCGTTGGCGAAGAACTTGGCGACGCTGTCGGCGATGATCCCGCCAACACCCTCGACCGCGGCCAGCTCGTCGCTCGATGCCGACGCGATGCGGTCGAGGCTCCCGATCTCACGCGCGAGCGTGGCGGCCGCCGCGGGACCGACGTGCGGGATTCCGAGCCCGACGAGCAGCTTCGACAACGAGCGCGAGCGCGACGCTTCGATCGCGTCGACGAGCAACTGCGCGGATCGCGTTCCGATTCGCTCGAGCGGCACGAGCTGGTCGACGGTGAGCGAGTAGATGTCGCCCGCGTCGGCCAAGAGGTCGGCCGCGACGAACTGGCGCACCCGCTCCTCGCCCAGGCCCTCGATGTCCATGGCGCCCCGGCCGGCGAAGTGGACGATCCGTTGGACGCGCTGGGCCGGGCAGTCGACGTTCACGCAGTAGTGGTTGGACTCTCCCTCGAGACGCACGAGCGGTTGACCGCACACCGGGCACTTCGTGGGAAACGTCCACAGCCGAGCGTTCTCCGGTCGTTTCGCGAGGACCGGCCCGACGACCTCCGGGATCACGTCGCCCGCCTTGCGGACGATCACCGTGTCGCCTTCGCGAACGTCTTTGCGCGCGACCTCGTCCTCGTTGTGCAGCGTGGCGAGACCGACGGTGGAGCCACCCACGAACACCGGCTCCAGCTGCGCGAACGGAGTCGCCCGACCCGTGCGACCGATGCTCACCATGATGTTCCGCAGGAGCGTGGTCTTCTCCTCAGGCGGGAACTTGAACGCGATCGCCCAGCGCGGCGCCTTGCTGGTGAAGCCGAGCTCGTTGCGCTGCGCCAGGTCGTCGACCTTCACCACCGCACCGTCGATCTCGTACCCGAACGAGTGCCGGCTCTCCATCATTCGCTCGCAGAACTGGTACACGTCGCCGATGTTGTCGAACTGCTCGATGTGCTCGTTCACCGGAAGGCCGACGTCGCGGAGCCACGCGAGCGTCTCGTGGTGCGAGCGGAGTGGCGGCCCGCCGTCCTTCACACCGAGCTGGTACGAGTAGAACGCGAGGTCGCGCGACGCGGTGATGCGGGCGTCCTTCTGACGGAGGCTGCCGGCCGCCGCGTTCCTCGGATTGGCGAAGAGCCGCTCACCCGACTCGCCCTGCCGCCGGTTGAGCTCCTCGAACGCGGCGATCGGCATGAAGACCTCGCCGCGCACCTCCAGGCGGGCGGGGGGTTCGGAGCCTGCGAGCTCGTGGGGGATGCGCCCGATCGTGAGGATGTTCGCGGTGACATCCTCGCCGATCTCACCGTCGCCTCGGGTAGCTCCGCGCGTGAGTCGCCCGCGCTCGTACAGCAGTGAGATCGCAAGCCCGTCGAGCTTCGGTTCGCCGACGAAGCGGACGTCGTCACCGACGGTGCGCTCGACACGGGCGTACCACGCGAGCAGCTCCTCGCGGTCGAACGCGTTGTCGAGGGAGAACATGCGCACGTCGTGGCGCACCGGTGCGAAGGTGGACGACACCACGCCGCCGACCTCGGTCAGGGGCGACCCCTCGGCGAGCTGCGGGTACCGCTCCTCGAGCGCCTTCAGCTCGTGTTCGAGCTCGTCGTACTCCGCGTCCGCGATCTCGGGGTCGTCGTTGTAGTAGCGCTCGCGGTGGTAGCGGATCAGTTCCGCGAGCGATGCGGCGCGATCCGCGATGTCGTCGGGGATTGCCTCGGTGCGGCTCGCTGCCATGTCAAAAATCTACCGACCGGGTACGACGCTGTTGACGGGTCCGTCGGGCCGGTCGCGGCCGCGACCGAGCTCAGGTCGTGGTCGTCGTCGAGGTGGTCGTCGACATCGACGTCGTCGTGGGCGGCGACGTGGTCGTAGTCGGCGGCAAGGTGGTGGTGGTCGGCGGCAGCGTCGTCGTGGTCGGCGGCAGCGTGGTCGTGGTCGGCGGCAGCGTGGTCGTCGTGGGCGGCGTAGTGGTCGACGTCGTCGTCGTGGTCGACGTCGTCGTCGACGTCGTGGTCGCGGCGGGAGCCTTGTTGTCGTCGCCGCCGGTGAGGGCGAGGGCCACGATCACGCCGACGAGCACGACGGCGAGCACGATCAGCGCGGCCACGAGCCATCGCTGCGCGGGTGACATGCCGCCCTCGTCCTCGTCCGGTGGCTCGCCCTCGCCTCCGTCGTCCCCTGCACCGGCGCCGGCTGCGCCCGCTGCGGCGCCCGCGGCCGCGGCGCCCGTCATGCCGATCGTCGGTTCGCCCGCGGGCGGCGTGGCGTCGGGCGCGGTGCCGGCGGCCACCTCCTCGCCCGTCGGTTCCGCGGCCGCGCCGCAGTTGCTGCACACCGTCGCACCGGGCTCGAGCGGCTGGCCGCACACGCCGCAGTAGCGGTA
>JBKPCV010000139.1:0-8912 GCA_046727575.1 Actinomycetota bacterium | reverse complement strand
CAGCAGGTCCAGCATGGTGCACTCTCCTCCGATCGCGCGCCGGGGGCACGCTTCATGACGTAGCGCGCTTCGACCGTACGGTGGACCCGTCGTGCCGTCAATGGCGAAGACTGCGTCGAACAGTTCGTCAACCGCCTGAGTGCCGCACGCACGGTCATGCCGGCATTGCATTGGTTGACTCGGTATTGGCCTTGGACCGAACGACACGAGTTCCGTACGTTCTCTGCTGGGCGACGATGCCATATCGATCGGCGCGTTCCGTCAACGCCTGGTCGTTCGACATTCGGCGCAATGACCTCAGTGCAGATTTCCAGCACGCGGGGGTACCGCGTCCGGGAATGACACTCCGCGGGAACGTTGCCCGTTGGACGTGGAGGAAGCGCTATCCCGTCACGTGCAGCCTCGCCGTGGTGAACCGGGCGCGGTGCGCGTCGCCTGGCTGGGCCGCGGGTTACCGCCGCAGGCGCGTGCCGATCAGGAAGAGCAGCGCGAACTCTGCTGCGACCGCGGTGAAGATCGCGACCGCGATCGGCAACGCGATCGCGACGATCGCCACCAAGACCGCGCGCGCCCACACCGCGATGCACAACGCGAGCCCGAACCCGCGCGGTGACGGACGCGACCCCGGCCCCGACTCCGGCTTGTCCTTCTCGTCGGACTCGGTCGACTTGGCGTCGTCGCCCCCGTCGAGCAGCGCGGTGAGGTCTTCGGGCGGGTAGTCGCGGAGCAGGTCGCGGCGACGCCGGTAGACCTTGATGCCGGCCGCCGTGCACGCGGCCGCGACGCGCCGGTTGCGGGTGACGACCGCAGCGATCTGCGCTCGCTCGGCACGGAACCCGCGGTCGCCCATGAGAATCAGTCCCGACGCCTGGACGACGCCGAACACGCCGAAGAGCCCAGCGTCGAGCACGGCGGTGTCGTCAGGCGAGTACCACGCGTAGATGCCGCACTCGCAGCGCGCCGCGGGGCTGCGGTGGTCGCCGGGGAGGTGGAATCGGCCCGGGCTCGGGATCGCCATGTCGGGCTCGGTGCAGTGCGCCTCGAGCGTCGGCGCCCACACGACGTAGCGGCGCGTCACCGCCGTCAGCGGCAGCATGCCGGCCGCCACCCGCACCCGGCGGCCCACCCGCCGCCACGTGCGGTACCCGCGGAGGGACCCCGGGACGAGCTGCCGCCCGTGGTCGCCCCCGCCGAAGGCCTCCGTGAGCTGGCTCATGCCGGCTCGGGAACCGGCTCCTGGGGCTGCGGCTCCGGCGCAGGCGCCTCCCGAGCGGGCTCGGAAGGAACCGGCACCGTCTCCGGCAGCGGCTCGAAGATGATCTCCCGACGAATCGGGCCGATGTGGCCGGCACGGATACGCGCCCCTCGGGCCGATCCGTGCTCCTCACCAAGTGACGATCGCAACTCGCACATCGCCATCACCCCTGTGGACGAGCGTGTCCCTATGAGGGTGCCGCGCGCGCCCGAAGATTGCAAGACCGGGACTCAGCTCAGCCGAGGGCGCGCAGGAGCATTTCGGTCATGTCCCCCGCGTTGCGGACCCCGTAGTCCTGGTAGCAGTTGTTGAAGAGCACGTGGACCTCCTTCGCCTCCTCGGTGAGCTGCTCCACCTTGTTGACCCACGGCCGCAGCTCCCGCTTGTCGTAGAGGTACCGGAACCGCTCGGCGGCGCTCGTGGTGCGGGCCTTCCACGTGTCGTCGGCGCGCCCGTGGAAGCGGACCACGGCGGGGTCGGCGGTGACCGCCACCAGCCGCGGCAGCTTGCTCACCTTCGGTGCGTCGACGACGACGAGCGACAGCGCATGGTCGGACAGCCAACCCAGCGTGCGGTCGACGTCGTCCTTGCCGAACCACAACGGCGACCGGAACTCGACCACGATCGGCAGCTCGCCGAGCCGGGTGCGAGCGCGCGCCAGTTCGTCGCGGTTCTCCCGCTTCGGCGTGAACCACTGCGGGTACTGCAGCAGCACCGCGCCGAGCTTGCCGTGGTCGTGCAGCGGCGCCAGCGCGTCGGCGAAGCGGTACCACACCGCGTCGAGCGCGTCCTCGGGCAGATGATTGGGGTACACGTTGCTCTTGTCGGCGAACTCGGGCTCGATCGCGTCGCGGATATCAGACCACAACGTCTCCTGCTTCGTCGGGTGGCCGGTCATCAGCGAGTACGCCTTGACGTTCATGCGGAAGTCCTCGGGTGAGCGTTCCGCCCAGCCTGCGGTGAGCTCGGGCGTCGGCGGCCGGTAGTACGTGCTGTCGGCCTCGACGACGGAGAACCGCTCGGCGTAGAACGCGAGACGTTCGGCGGCGGTCATCGTCTTCTTCGGATACCACGAGGTCTCCTTCACCAGCGTGCGGTCGGTCCACGAGCACGTGCCGACGCGGACTTCGCTGTGGTCGTGGTGCAGGACGGGACCGAGGTGGAGTTGCTGCGGCGCGCTGCTCATCGCACCAGGCTGCCGCGGTCGTGCGCCTTTCGTCGAGCGCACTGGCGGACGGGTTGTCGTTGCTGTCATAGGCCGACGGTACGGTGAACTCCGAACTTCCCCCTCTTCATTGCCAGCTGCGGACGAGGGAGGAAAGAATGTCGGTCGATGAACGTCGTCGCCTCCAGCTCGCCGATGCCGCCAAACGGGCGCTCGGCGACGATGCTGGGATCACGCTGATGGAGCTGCTGCCGCCCGTGGGTTGGGCCGACGTCGCCACGAAGCACGACCTCGTGCTCCTCGAGCAGCGCCTCGACGCGCGGTTCGAGCGCGGGGTCCGCCAGATCCTCGTGACGGTGTCGTCGCTGCTGATCGCGGGGTTCCTTGCCACCCTCTTGGCGACGGTTTTCGCCGTGCTCGTTCGGTAACGAACGCAGCTTCCGGCAGGGCCGTTCACTCCATCGTTCTCGACCGACCGGATCGCTCTCGACCGACCGGATCGCTCTCGAGCTTCCGGGCTTCTCGTCCCGACACCAGGGTTATCGTCGCGGCGCCCGAGCCAGGGAGGAGAACGCCATGACCGTGCAGATCGGGATCCTGCTCGACGTGCCACGAGAGGCCGCCGACGCCGAGACGGAGCGGATCACGCGCCTCGCGATCGACGAGGTGGCGGCGTCTCCGGCGGGCGCGTCGCTGGCCGACGTCGAGATTGTGACGAAGATCGCCGAGGGCCACCCGAGCGGTTCGGCCGGAGCAGTCGGGGCCGCGCTCGGCGAGCTTGCCCACACTGACGTGCTCGCGGTGATCGGACCCGCGATCTCCGACAATGCGCTCGTCTGCGTCCCGGTGGCGAACGAGTTCCAGCTTCCGTGCATCAACTGGTCGGGGTCGGAGCAGACGCGCAGCGAGTGGATGTTCCACTACCAGGTGGGGTCGCTCGAGGACGAGCCGTTCGTGATCGCGCGTCATCTCGCCGACCGCGGGCTGCGGCGCGTCGCCCTCGTGCGCGAGAACTCATTCATCGGCCGTCAGTACGCGTCGTTCTTCAATCACGCGGTTGTCGTCCACGACCTCGAACTGCTCGGCACCGTCGACCTCGACGTAACCGGTGACAACGGTGCCGATGCGGTCGCAGGTCTCGAGGCGCGGGCGCCGGAGGCGGTGGTGTACTTCGGGCTCGGCATGTCGGCGCCTGGGCTGTCGACCGCCATGCGCGGGCGCCCGTGGCCGGTCGCCACGAATTCTGCCCTCATGTTCGGGCACGCGCACCCGGAGTGGCGCGCCGACTTCGAAGGGTGGACCTACGTGGACGCGTTCGACGAGCGCAACCCGGTGCGCCAGCACCTGCAGGACAAATTGGGATCGCCCGTCGACCAGCCGCTGCCGGCGTTGACGTACGACATGGGCAAGCTCGTGGCGCTCGGTCTCGCGCACGCGCCGTCGCAAACGCGCGACGGGATGAAGCTCGGGCTCGAACGAGTGAAGCAGGTGCCGGCGGCCCTGGGCTCACCGGGCACGGTGATGGGGTTCGGTCGTTGGAAGCGCGCCGCGCTCGAGGGTGGCTACCTCGTGCTCCGCCAATGGCGCGATGGGCAGTCGGTGCTCGTCGCGTGAGTTGACTCCTCGGACTGATCGCGGCTAGCAACGCGCTCGATATTGTCGCTAGGAGGGGAGTCGAACCATGAAGTTCGTGCTTGCGTACACAGTGCGGGACGGCGGGTCGCCGACCGAGAACGAGCAGGCCGCCAAGCGGTCGATGCAGATGCTCGGCAAGTTCGAGCCGAGCATGGAGATCAGGGAGTGGGTGGACCGCGTCGATGGTGAAGGGGGTTTCGCCGTCTTCGAGTCGGACGACCCGGCAGCGATGCTCAAGGACATCGCGATCTGGGCGCCGCTGCTGCGGTTCGAGCTGCACCCGGTGCTCGACGTCGCAGAGGCCACGTCGCTACAGCAGGAAGCGATCGACTTCCGCGACTCGATCACGTAGCGCGTGAAGACGCTGCTCCTGCTGCGTCACGCCAAATCCGACTGGTCGGAGCCGGAACTCGCGGATCACGACCGCCCACTCAACAAGCGCGGGAAGCGCGCCCGGAAAGCCGTCGCCGAACACGTCGAAGGTTGGAACGTCGACCTGGTGGTGTGCTCGACGGCGCGCCGGGCGCGCGACACCGCCAAGCCCGTCGTCGAGGCTCTGGCGTGCGCGGTGCGCTACGACGACGAGCTCTACGCAACGACCGCGGACGGCCTCTTGGACGTTGTGCGCGCATTGCCGTCCGACACCGACGCGGTGATGCTCGTCGGCCACAACCCGTCGATCGAGGAGTTCAACGACCTGCTGTGCGGCGAGACCCCGCCCTACCCGACCGCCGCGCTCGGCACCGTGGAGCTGGCGGTCGACCGATGGGCGGACGTCGACGCCGGATCCGGGACCCTCACCGCGCTCTGGACACCCCGCTGACGGTCAGGCCACCGCGCGTCCCGGTTCACTCGCGAGCAGCCGGTGCTCGAACTTCTGCAGACGACGCGAACAACCGCCCTCTCGCGCGACGACGAGCACGTGCACGCCGAGCTCGGTCGTCGCCCGCGCGCGTGCCGCAAAGATGCCGTCGCCACTGCCGATCACCAGTCGGCGGTAGCGGCGCGCCACGAACTCGGGCGGCGCGAGTGAGAGCAGCATGACGTCCGCGCCGTCTTCACCACGCGTGGCGTGGACGTTGGCAGGCGCCGGGAGCTCGAACGAGACTTCGCGGATGATGCTCGGGTTGGAGGCGATGATCACGTGGTCGCCCGGTTGCCAGTCGGCCATCACCAGGTAGTTGTCAAGGGTTTCGCGCACGAGACCGCCGGTGGCGCATGGGTCGCCCACGAGGTTTTCGAGGTCGACCAGGTGCAGGCTCCGCCGTGCCGTATTGGAGGAAGTGCTAACGGTCCCCACCCCGCTTCGGTTGCTCTCCGGAGCCTGACGCCGGGGTGCGACAGTTACATCGATGTCGTTTCGGGTGAGCGGGTAGGAAGGGGGAATGACGACGTTCCTCCTGCACGACGAGCCGGTCGAGTCCATGGACGCGTACCTGGAGCACGGCGGCGGCGCCGGCATCGCGCGGGCCGTTGACATCGGACCACGCGCGGTGATCGACGAGCTCGACGCGTCCGGGCTGCGCGGGCGCGGTGGTGCCGGGTTCCCGACCGGCCGCAAGTGGCGTTCCGTCGCCGACGCGGCCGGGCGCACGCGCTACGTCGTGTGCAACGCGGCGGAGGGTGAACCGGGCACGTTCAAGGACCGGTCGCTGATGCGCAACGACCCGTATCAGGTGGTGGAGGGGATCGCGATCGCCGCGTTTGCGATGGGCGCGCGCGAGGCGTTCATCGGGATCAAGGAGAGCTTCGAGCGTGAGCACGAGGCGATGACGCGGGCGACCGTCGAGATGGAACGTGCCGGTTTCTTCGACGACCTCTCAGTCGCGCTGGTGGCCGGGCCGGAGGAGTACCTCTTCGGTGAGGAGAAGGGGATGCTCGAAGTGATCGAGGGCAACGACCCGCTCCCCCGCTGGCTACCGCCGTATCTGCACGGTCTGTTCGCGTCATCGCCGCAGCTCGGTTGGGAGGCCCACGGCGACGGCTCGGGCGCCCGCAGCGGATCGAACCCGACGCTCGTGAACAACGTCGAGACGCTCGCGAACGTGACGAACGTGCTCGCCGGCGGCGCGGAGTGGTTCCGGTCGCTCGGCACGCCGCAATCGACGGGAACGGTCGTGTGCACGGTCGTCGGCGACGTCGAGCGCGCCGGCGTGCTCGAAGTGGACCTCGGTACGCCGCTCCCCGACGTGCTCGCGCACTTCGGCGGGCCGCGCCCCGGCCACCAGGTCAAGGCGATCCTCTCCGGCGTGTCGAACGCGGTGCTGCCCGGAGCGCGCGTCGACGCGCCCGTCTCGTACGAAGGTCTCGCGGCGGCGGGGAGCGGGCTGGGCTCCGCCGGTTTCATCGTGTACGACGACACCGCGTGCATGGTGCAGGTCGCGTGTCTGATGGCGCGCTTCCTGTGGGTGGAGTCGTGCGGCCAGTGCCCGCCGTGCAAATTGGGTACGGGTGCGATCGCGCGGTCACTCGAGGCGTTCGCCGAGGGATCGGTCGATCGGGAGGACACCGCCGAGCTCGAGCACTGGCTCGCGAATGTTGCCGACGCCAACCGGTGCACCCTGCCGGTCGAGGCGCAGCAGCTCATCCCGAGCCTGCTCGCGGAGTTCGCCGACGACTTCGCCGCGCACGCCGACGGCCGGTGCAATCTCCGTCACAACCACGTGGTGCCGAAGATCGTCGACATCGTCGAGGGCAGAGCGATCTACGACGAGCGGCAGGAGGCGAAGCAGCCCGACTGGACTTATGCGCGCTGACTCCGCGTGCTATTCACACGCGATGCCGTCGTGGTCGCCGTCGAAGCGGTGGACGTCGGTGCCGACGACCTGGAAGTTGCGTGCGCCGACGTCTGCACAGTCGAGGTCGACCGACGACACCGGCACGCACGCGCCGGCGTAGTTCGCGTCGCAGGCGCCGCCGGGCGCAGGGGCAGGCGCAGGCGCGGGTGCCGGTGCGGGTGCTGGTGGCGTGGGCGCGTTGGCACCGCCGCAGGTGCCCCACAAGCCGGCGTTCGCCCGCCGGGCTTCCGCGCCGAGCCGGCTGAACCGATCGGCGTACTTCACGTTGGGTGGGTAGCGATACGGCGTCGCCCAGCCGTCGGCGACGAGCTCTTCGTTCACGAACAACCCGTCGTCGGCCCGCCACACGTACGCGAGCAGGCGCCGGTAGCGGTCGCGACGCTCGACGTCCATCTCCAGCCGGACGGCGGTGCCCGGTGGCAGCAGCGTGGAGGTCTGCGCGGCCGCTTCGCGCCCGAAGCACTCGACGACCGTCCGCGGGTCGTGCGTCTCGGGAGTGTCGATGCCCGTGAGTCGCACCCTCTCGGTCACGCCGTTCAGCCGCACCTTGATGGTGTCACCGTCGGTCACCGACACAACCACGCCATCGAACCCGTTCGGAAGCGACGCGGTAGCCGCGTGCGCGTCCAAGCCGGAGGCGACCGCGACCAGACCAGCGAGCACCAACGCGATCCGGGCCCACCGGCCGTTCCGAGCCCCCACCACGACCAAGTCTCGCCGAAGCGTGGGACACTATGGGCATCAGGAATGCGCGAAGTAAGGAGGACAGCCATGGGAGCTGACGCCGATGTGGTCCGCCGTCTGACCGACGAGGTGTTCCTCAGCGGAAACCTCGGTGCGGTCGACGAACTGGTGGCCGACGACTACGTCGACCACGATCCGGCACCGGAGCTGTCCGGGACGAAGGACGGGTTCCGGCAGCTTGCCGAGTCGGTCGTCGCCGCGTTCTCCGACCGGAAGGCGGAGTTCGACGACTATCTCGACACCAGTGACGGCCGGGTCGTCGAGAACTGGGCGATGACCGGTAAGCACACGGGCGAAGCATTCGGCCTGCCGCCGTCGGGGCAGGACATTCGTGTCCGAGGGGTGGAGATCTGGCGGTGTGCAGGCGGGAAGATCGTCGAGCACTGGGGCGCGGTCGACATGAGCGACGTCTTCATGAAAGCCGGTCCTCCGCCGGTGTGACCGGGGACTGAACCACCAGCGCCGTGCGATGCTGCTGGCGGCTCAGTTTCAGAGCCTGAAGATGTAGCCCTGGATGGGTGGGTAGTGCTCGTACTGCTCGATGTGTGCGAGCGAGCCTTCCAGCGGGATCTCGAGGTAGTCGGCCGCGGATTCGGTGATCAGTGCGTAGGCCGATTGGCCGACCACGTTCGTGACCGTGTTCTTCAGCAGCAGGTGCGCCATCGTCACGTCGGGACCCAGGAGCTCTTCACGGCCGGTGATCGACTGGACCACGTAGTTGCCCCGGTGGAGCACGAACTTCAGCTCGAGCATGTGCAGACGTGAACACGCCGCGCAGTTACAGAGCATGAGATCCTCGGCGTCGTCGCGCCGCTGTCGATAGGCCGCATAGCAGTCCTTCATGCAGTCGAGCACCGAGTCGCCCCGCAGCGCGAACCCGTCTTCGGCTGCATACGCGAAGACGGCATCGCCTTCGAACTTCGACAAGACAAACGGCGGCGCAACCCGCTCGACGATCCCGTCGAGCAGGCTCGTCATCAACGGATACGCGGCCGGAGGCTCGGCCATCGCCGCCATCTGCTCTCCGTGCGCGTCGTTCACCGCCTGGAGAAACCCCGTGTACCCGGAGATGTCGGCAAGGAGAAGCTCGCCCCGCACCGGCTGAGGATCGCGCGTGTGACGGCCGATCGTCCACCTGTTGATCGCACGAAGCCGGGCAGTTATGGGTGCTGCTGGAGAGGAAATTCCCGAACGGCGGGTACGTGTGCCTCGTTCACCGTTTCGCGCCGCGGCGGAACGTATGTGTCAGGGCTTGTGGCTCAAGCCGGCGGTGGCGTTGGCGGACCCGGCTGCGCTGTGTCCGTCGCTGTTGGTG